>JBAXDG010000248.1:0-1053 GCA_037141075.1 Kiritimatiellales bacterium | reverse complement strand
CGAACCTTGGAACCGCGCTTTATACACAACCGGCACACCGAAATAAACCGTTTTCTCACGCTTCGAGCCGACAGCTCGGAAATCTTAAATCAGCCTATTTCGTTCTTTTGATTTTTTTGACCGATTGAGGCAGTTCGAGATAGTTCTCGCGGCTGACGACTTTACGTCCGCTTTTTTTCTCCAGCTCGCGACGGGCGTTCCCGGCGACTTTGCCGCCTGCGCGGGCAGCCACCTTGTTTTCATCAAATTCCTGCGCGTCGCGGGTGCGGGCGATTTCGGTGGTGGCGGCTTCGCCCAGCATGGAAAAGATAAGCTCCAAGTCGGTCATGTGGTCGCGCAGGTTTTCCCGTTTCAGTTTTTTGAACTTGGCATATTCGGACGGGGTCAGGCCGAAGGTGGCTTGTGAAATCTCGGCGGTCAGGATGGCGTATTCGCGCTGCTCCTTGACTCCGCGCTTTTTCCATTCATCGGTGAGTTCGTCGCGGATGGCAATGGAGCGCATCCGTTTTTCGATCCAATCATCGGAATAGCCCTTGGCTTTATAAAGGGCGCGGGTGCGCTTGGTCGCCAATTCGGGGTTTTCGATCTCCTGAATGCGTTCATAGCCGACTTTCGCCAGCCAGCGTTTGAACGGCTCCGCCTTGGGGCTGGGAATGGACTGAATCAGACGAAAGATGCCTTCGGTGTTCCAGCATTGGATTTTTTGAAGCCCGCCAGCCGTCGAAAACTCCAGAGCAAGGGGGGGTACAAATTGTACCCCCCCTTTAAAAACCTCATTCAGCTGAGGATCACGCTGACGCATCCGCTTGAGATACTGCGATGGATCAACCGAATCAGTCAAAGCGGCGATCACGTCCGTAATGACAAACCACCATTCGTTATTGTGGATTGTCCGGCGGATTTCTTTGCGCTGAAAAAGCGCTATGCGGGTTTCAGGATCAGGTTGCGTGTTATCCATACTTATCTTTTCCCGGCGTTCCTCCGCCCAGTCTGCTTCGCTCTTCTTCACGGAACCCTCCGCGAATTCTTCCAAGGTTTGCCTGCCGCTTGCTC
>JBAXDG010000247.1:0-1068 GCA_037141075.1 Kiritimatiellales bacterium | reverse complement strand
CTCCAAAGGCAGAAAATATGGAGTGCGCTGGCTCGACAGCGCTTTGGATTTCAAAGGTTATAGCCGAAGCGGCGGCTTGACGCCGCTTTTCTATATCTTACCCTTAGCCCATGAAGCAGTGGCCACACGCTCCGTTGCATATACTTGATGAAAAAGGCACCTATATGGTGACCTGCGGAACCTATCAGAAATGTCATCACCTCAATACGGCGTCCAGACTTACCTTTGTTCAGGAAACTTTATTCGAGACTGCCGAGGAATTCGGATGGCATCTGCAAGCTTGGGCGATACTTTCAAATCATTATCACTTTATCGCCGCTTCACCGGCAAATCCCGAACCCCTTTCGAAAATGCTATCTAAACTTCATACCGTCACGGCAATCCGGATCAACAAAGAAGATAACTGCCCGGGTCGTAAGATTTGGTATCAGTACTTTGACAGCCACATCACATACCAAAATTCATATTTTGCCCGGCTGAGATACGTCCATTATAACCCAGTCCACCACACCGTCGCTCACAACGCGGAAAACTACCCGTGGTGTTCTGCTGCATGGTTTTCCCGATCCGCTGGCAGCGCGTTCTACAAAACCATCCAAGGCTTCAAAACGGATGCGGTGAACGTGACAGATCCATACGAAGTCATCCCGGTTAATCGGGAAAGTGAAAGCGGCGTCGAGCCGCCGCACTCCAAACAGGAAAGTTCGTTATGACGAAGGCGGAAATACGCGCGCAAATTGCGGAGCGGAAGAAAAGTTTCCACCCCTTGGAAACTTTGAGCGCGGCGGTGGTCAAAAAGTTCCAAGGGTTGGAAATTTTCAAGACAGCAAAGACGGTTGGCGCCTACATGCCTCTGCCTGACGAGGTGGATGTCCGTCCACTTTTTGAGATGCCAAATAAAGTATTTTACATCCCGACGTTCGACGAAGCATCCGGCAGCTACCGGATGGCGCGGCTGACGACGGAACTCAAAAAGGGACGCTTCGGTATTCCGGAGCCGGCGGTTCCGATGTTCGCGGCCGAAGACGAACTCGATCTGATTATTGTGCCGGGCGTGGCATTTGACCG
>JBAXDG010000246.1:0-1082 GCA_037141075.1 Kiritimatiellales bacterium | reverse complement strand
AGAGCATCAGAAAGCAACCCGACCGAGTCCGTCAGAAAATACGCGGCGGTTTTCATGCAAATTGTAAGGATGGCCGCCGCCGTCG
Organism: Kiritimatiellales bacterium; assembly: GCA_037141075.1. Classification (GTDB taxonomy): domain Bacteria; phylum Verrucomicrobiota; class Kiritimatiellia; order Kiritimatiellales; family Tichowtungiaceae; genus Tichowtungia. Next base: position 997 of record JBAXDG010000246.1, on the reverse strand, counting down.
ACAGCCAGGCAAACCGGACAAGACCCTTGCGAGATACTTCCATACAAAATTCCTTGGGTACTAAAGCGAATCAGAAAAACGTCCGGTTTAGATACCCTTTGGCGGCCACTATAGCCAGAAAAAACACCGGACGGGCTTTTTCCAGAACGGCTTTGATTTGTCGCCTGCCGCCTGCCATAGTGTGCTTGGTTTTGTTCAACAAACTGATTGGAAACCCGATGACCGTTCTGCTTTTTTTGAAAACACTTCTGCTGGGATTGATTGAAGGAATCACCGAGTTTCTTCCCATAAGCAGCACAGGGCACATGATTCTGGCCAATGAATTCATCCGGCTCTCGGAAGACCCGGTGTTTACAAAAGCCTTCGAAGTTTTCATCCAGTCGGGAGCCATTCTGGCGGTCGTCGTACTCTTTCGGCGCGAACTGTGGCCTTTTACGGGAACAAAACTGGAGCAGCGTAATAAATGGCTCCTGTGGGCGAAAACACTCGTCGCATTCGTCCCGGCCGCCATCGCCGGAGTGCTCTTCCACGGTTTTATCGAAAAACACCTTTTCAACTCCGTCACCGTCGCGACAACGCTGATCTTCTACGGGATCATCATCATTCTTTTCGAGCGGAGTCATCGTGTGAAAGAGAACGCGCTGCATTCGATTGACGGCCTGACCTTCCGCACGGCGTTTTTCATCGGGATCATACAGTGCCTCGCGCTGATTCCCGGAACCTCCCGCTCAACCGCCACCATCCTCGGAGGTCTTTTCTTGGGGTTAGACCGAATACTGGCCGCCGAATTTTCCTTCTTTCTCTCCATTCCCACCATCGCCGCCGCCAGCCTCTTTCAGCTTCTCGAAAGCGGCGTCGCATTTTCAGCAACAGAATACCTCGTGCTCGGCATAGGCTTTGCGGTCTCTTTTCTCGTGGCCGCCGTCGTCATCAAGTGGCTGATGCGCTACCTGCGGAAGCACAGCCTCATCCCGTTCGGCTGGTACCGGATCGTCCT
>JBAXDG010000245.1:0-1088 GCA_037141075.1 Kiritimatiellales bacterium | reverse complement strand
GTACGATTTTGGAAAATTTTCCTTTAAACAATCGTCGAGCTCATTACATTGGGGAGCCTTTAAACGAGGGCGCGATGGCCGAGAGGTTAGGCACGGGTCTGCAAAACCTGCTAGAGCGGTTCAATTCCGCTTCGCGCCTCCAGATTTGAATGTAGAGATCAGCGAAGGAGAAAGAAAATGGCACTACCGAATGACCTGTATTATGCGAAGACTCACGAGTGGCTGAAGATTGATGAAACCATCGCCACGGTGGGGATCACTGATTTTGCCCAGAACCAGCTCTCGGATATCACCTTCGTTGAGTTGCCTGATGTCGGGCGCGAAGTCGAAGCCGGCGATGAAGTCGCTGTCGTGGAGTCGGTCAAGGCCGCCTCCGACATCTACTCTCCGGTGGCCGGAACGATTGTCGAAGTGAACGTCAATCTCGAAGACTCGCCCGACATGATCAACGCCAGCCCCTATGACGCCGGCTGGCTCTTCAAGATCGAGCTGCGCAAAGAGGAAGACGTCGACAACCTCATGAGCGCCGAAGAATACGCCGAGATATGCAACGATGACGGCGGCGACGAAGACGAAGACTAACCACAAAGGGCGGCGCGGCCGCCCTTTTTTATGAAAACCATCGCCCTGCAGTTCGACGAACCGGTTCCGTATCAGACCGGTCTTGATATCCAGCACCGTCTGCTCAGGGCGCGGCAGGCCGACGAAATTCCCGACACCGTTCTGATCCTCCAGCACACACCGGTCATCACTCTCGGCAATCGCGGACGCGACAACTATCTGCTCAAAACGGCTTCAGAGTATAAAGCTCTCGGCATCGATGTGTTTCACGCTGAGCGCGGCGGCGACGTCACCTACCACGCGCCGGGGCAGTGGGTTCTTTACCCGATCATTTATCTCGGCGGCTCCGACGCCGACTCGCACGGCTATCTCTGGAACCTTGAAGAGGTCGCTTTGCGCACGCTGGCCGACTTCGGCATTCAGGGCTTCCGGCGCGAAGGCAAGAACGGCGCATGGACCGAGCAGGGGAAGGTGGCGGCCATCGGCTTCCGGCTTAAACGCTGGGTCGCCTTTCACGGCATGAGCTT
>JBAXDG010000244.1:0-1117 GCA_037141075.1 Kiritimatiellales bacterium | reverse complement strand
CGGATATGCTCCGGTGTGGTGCCGCAGCAGCCGCCGACGATGGAAAGCCCATGTTCTTTGGCGAGCGCGGCGACTTTTTCGGCGAACGGTTTCGGCTCCAGCGGATAGCGGACGGTTCCGTCGACGCGCGCTTCGGGCATTCCGGCGTTAGGCATACAGGCTAGACAAGTCGGCCAGACTTCCCCAAGCGTGTCGAGGTGATGCTCCATCGCGTCGGGGCCAGTCGCGCAGTTGAGGCCGAGCACATCGATCGGGTAGGGCGCGAGAATCGCGGCGGCGGCAGAAACGCTGGTGCCGACCAGCATCGTGCCGGTGGCTTCAACCGTGATGGAGACATAGCGGACGATATCGCTGTCCGGGCCAAGGATATCGTCGGCCGCCGCCAGTGCCGCTTTGATCTGAAGCGAATCCTGACAGGTTTCAATAATCAGTCCGTCTACACCACCGTCGAGCAGTCCTTGAATCTGAACTTTGTAGGCCTCACAGAGCGGATCGAATTCGATATGGCTCAGCGACGGCAGTTTGGTGCCGGGGCCGATGGAGCCAAAAACGTAGCGCGGCTGTTCGGGAGTTGAAAATTCATCAGCGCATTCGCGGGCGAGTTGCGCGGCGGCCTTATTGATTTCATAGGCGCGGTCGGCAAGACCGTATTCGCCGAGCGTTACCGGTGACGCGCCGAAGGTATTGGTTTCGACCGCGTCCGATCCGGCTTCGAGATACGCGCGGTGCAGGCCGCGGATGATATCGGGCGCTGAAAGGTTCAGCCACTCGTTACAGCCTTCGACCGATCCCCACTGTTCCGCAGTGATGGTTTGTCCTTGCAGCCAGGTTCCGGCCGCGCCGTCGAGAAGCAGGGGGCCGGTCTTCAGTTTTTCTTTCAGAATCATGCCGCGCAACCTAACAAACAGCCGCCGAGGCGGCAATAGTAATCCCTCAATCCGGATAAACGGATTTGATGAATCCAGCCCTTGGGAAAATCGATTTTAATTTTCCAAGGATCGGAAGCTGGATTGTAACCGGCATTCTAAGCAAAACGCCGATCCGGACTGGATCGGCGTTTTCAAAAAGTGGCGGAGAGGGGGGGATTCGAACCCCCGGTACGCCTTTACGGCGTACG
>JBAXDG010000243.1:0-1136 GCA_037141075.1 Kiritimatiellales bacterium | reverse complement strand
ACCGGACTCAGGATGGACTGATAAAAACTCTCCATCGCCGAACAGCCGGAGGCGTAGTGCACAAAAAAGCGCGCGTGCGGAAACTTGGCCCAGTTGGCGTACGGCTCGGTCACCATTCCCGCCGTTACCGTCGCACCGGCTTTGAGCCACTCGGTGCATTTGATTTGCGGCTTCTGAAATTCAGCCGACCAGCTGGTCATGTGCTCGGCAAACGCCCCCGGCGCAAACGTACCGAAATCCGCCGGCTTCACAGCTTCCGCGCCGGTTAGTACGCCTAACAGATTGGTCTGCGCGGGCGGCTGGTTGGTGTAAATTTCAACATCCCCTTTGCGCGCCAGCATCTCGGCTTTAACATCGGCATACTGCCATTCGCGCGGACCGGAGCGGGCTTTGTCATCGGTCTGTACGAGTTCAACCGGATGCTGCGGCCCGCTCTGCCGAGCGCGGATGCCGTTTTCAATGCACTTCAAAACTACGGCCATATCCGTGCCGTTTTCACCGGTATAACCAAGCATCATCGAAGGCAATGGCATTCTTTCTTTCATCCCGCCAGCGCTTTCTTTTATCGCCTCGAATGAGAATGATGGTCGTTTCGGGCCGCCCTCTTTACCCGGCCCGGCAAATAGCGGCGAAACAAACTGGCCATTTTCGATCATTTCCATGGCGGGCACTTTGCCGCGCGTGAAGGTCAGCCCCATCAGCGACATCTGCTGGCGGTCGCTCGGGGAAGTGACCACGCGGATCGGGAAATCAACGGAATAGACCCACGCCAGCACCTGATTGGTCAGACCGCGCTCTTCAATGATTTTCTGCGCGGGTTCATAAATATACTGCATAAACTCCGCCGGAGAACACTCGGCGCGGTCGGTCACGATAGATTCAGGGAGATTCAATTCAATCAGGTTCCCGCCCGGCACACCGTGCAACGCCGCAAAAACATTGGCGGCTTTTTTTGAATTCTGCGAATTTTCGTTCACCAGCAACGCGACGCGGTGCGGCATCTGGGCCTGAACCGCACCAGCCAGCAGAGCGACCGCCAGACCGAATACAACTTTTCGCATATGTCTCTCCCGTTTTTAAAGCGTTACAAATAAAGCCTATCGCTTGACGAAAATTAAACAAGGAGGATAATCTCC
>JBAXDG010000242.1:0-1157 GCA_037141075.1 Kiritimatiellales bacterium | reverse complement strand
TCACGCCGTCTCATAAGGCCCGTCGCTGCGGGATGACCCCGTCGCCGGATCGCGTACCGTTGGGCTCGTCGCGTGCGGTATCGCCGGTCGCCGGACACGGCGTCAGGGATGGTCGTCGCGTGCCGTAGGGCCCGTCGCCGGATCGCGTGCCGTATGTCTCTGCCATTCTGGCGACCGCACGTCTCTGCCGTACCCACGGTCTGGTATACTCTGCACGGCTGATTCTTGGACGTTCGTGAGACGGCATTTTCTTCATATTGATGCGGTAAAACGCCTCTTTATAAAATGTCTAGCTTTAACCCGTGCAGAGTATAAGTGTTGCTGAGGCAACAATAATCTCTCTTCTTCCATCACCATTAAGATCGTATTGTGTTGATGCAGCTCCGGGAGCGAAGTAATACTTCGGAAGGTTTTGTTGCGCTTCCCATGCCTGAAGAACTTCAGGAATACGTCCTGCATTATCAGGGCTTGCATTGAGAAACGTAGTCAGAGTCGAGGCATATTCAGAACGTGATGCAGGAAGATGGGGGTAGTGTGATTCGATAATTGGTGCGCGTACTTCCGCAGAAGAAATTTCCGCAATAGAAGTAGCTTGCAATACTGGTGTACTCGTCTCTTGTACCGCTACTGGAGGTACTTCCTGGCTACATGCGACTAGCGTGACCAAGAGCAGGCTTATGAAATACGCATAGGACATCCTCTTTTCTTACTTTGTAGATCTCAGTCTATAATAACATAATTAATTGTATGTGTTGCGGCGAGTATAAAGAGATACAGGCTTTCATGTAACTGATGCCGCCCGACGCTCGGTTCTGCTGTTCGGCAGGGCATTTAGGGTTGAGATGCCGCCCAACGATCCGCGTCAGGTGCGCCGCTGGCGGACATGGAGATCGGTACAACTGACGGCACGAAACGCACCTTCGTGATCGCCACGATTCACGGGCCGCGCCAGCGGCGTCACCTGCACGCGGCTGTTGGGCCGCGGGTTGACCGTATAAAGTTATTTTGAAGCTTTAGAATGGTATATTTTCGTGTGATAGTGTCAAATAAATTAATGCGTGCCAGATCTTCTTTTCATGTCGATTTAGGATGCTTTTGTAGATGAAGTTACATTGGAATGCAATCCGAGTTTTGCCCGGACTTCTGCACTTGACAAC
>JBAXDG010000241.1:0-1173 GCA_037141075.1 Kiritimatiellales bacterium | reverse complement strand
GAATACGGATTATCGTCGGAGACGTGCGGCCTGGAGTGCGTTTTGGTGACTCCCAAGTCGGCCAATAAAAACGCCACCGATTTGGAAGTCATCGAACTGCCCCGATCTGCGTGGATTGTCAGTTGGCCAGGCAGGATATCCTGTCGGGTGCAAGTCTCGGCAATAAATTCCTTGGCCAGCAGCGCCGTTTCCTGATCGGCGATCATCCAGCCGACCACGTAGCGGCTGTAAATATCCAAAATGACGTACAAATAGTAATATGTCCACTTGGCGGGGCCGAGCAATTTGGTGATGTCCCAACTCCAGACTTGGTTCGGCTCGGTCGCCAATAGCTCTGGTTTGGTGTAATTTGGGTGTGTCAACTGATTGCGGCGCTCGCGCACCTCGGCATGGGCCGCTAAAATGCGATACATCGTGCGGTACGAACAAAGATATCGGCCTTCGTCGATCAGTGTGGCATAGATTTCACGCGGCGACTGATCCTGAAACCGCGGACCATTCAATTCTGCTCGAACGGCTTCTCGTTCCGCCTCGCTCAACGCCCGAGGCGATTTGGAAGCAGGCAGCCTCTCTGGCGTAAATCCTGGGACCAGCGATTGACGTTCCCGGTACAGCCCACTCCGGGGAACTCCCAGAACCTGGCAAGCAATCACAACCCCAACCTCACGACCCAAATCTTCTGCGGCCTGCATCAGAGACCTGCCTCCATTTGGCGCGGTTCCATAGGCAGGCCCAAGAGTTCCGAGACTTTTTTTTGGACTTCGATAATCAATTCTGCGCGCCGGAGATGTTCTCGTAATCGCGCGTTCTCCCGCTGCGCGCAGGCTAACTCGTCAGCCAGCGGCTCGATTTTCGGCCCGCGCTTCTGCGCTGACAAACCCTGCAATGAACCATTCTCGCGCTGGGATTTCCACTTGCTCAGCATGGATGAGTACACTCCCTCACGTCTCAGAATTGCACCGATATCGCCATTCCCCTGGCAAAGATCGATTTCCTTTAGTAGCTTGAGTTTGTAGTCGGACGGGTACTGCCGCCGTTTGGCTTTGACAATTACTTCAGTGGCTGGCACTACAACTTCCGATTGGCCGTTCTGTCTTTGAGTCATTTATTGCTCCTGCGCCCTGCTCTCTAAATTATTGGCGGTCGCTGTCTCACCATTATAGTCACAGAGGG
>JBAXDG010000240.1:0-1184 GCA_037141075.1 Kiritimatiellales bacterium | reverse complement strand
AGAGAAAGCTGGAGTCCGCCAAAAAGGAAAAACGCGGCCTGCGGATCAAATACGGTGCCGATCCTTCCGCACCGGATATTCATCTCGGCCATGTCGTCGGCCTGAATAAACTGCGTGAATTTCAGGACGCGGGGCACACGGTGGTTTTTATCATTGGTGACTTCACCGGTATGATCGGCGATCCGTCCGGTAAATCGGCGACCCGCCCGGCACTTTCACGCGAGCAGGTGGCCGCCAACGCCGAAAGCTACAAACAGCAGATTTTTAAAGTTCTGGATCCGGCGAAAACCGAAGTTCGCTTCAATTCCGAATGGCTCGGCGGCATGAAATTCGAAGACGTCATCCGCCTTTCCGCGCACGTCACCGTCGCCCAGTTGCTGGCGCGCGACGATTTCTCCAAACGTTACGGCTCCAACCAGCCGATTTCTCTGGTCGAATTTCTCTACCCGCTGGTGCAGGCCTACGACTCCGTCATGGTTAAGGCCGACGTGGAGCTTGGCGGAACCGACCAGTTGTTCAATCTGCTGCTCGGCCGCGAACTGCAAAAGGTTTATGGGCAGGAGCCGCAGGTTGTCATGACGCTTCCGCTGATCGAAGGTCTCGACGGCGTGCAGAAAATGAGCAAGAGCCTCGGCAACTACGTTGGCGTCAACGAATCCGCCAAGGAAATGTTCGGCAAGCTGATGAGCGTCAGCGACGAACTGATGTGGAAGTATTTCCTGCACATCCTCTGCCGTAAACCGGAGGAGATTAAAGCCATGCAGGCCAAAGTCGCCTCCGGCGAACTGCATCCGCGCGCCGTCAAAGACGAGCTCGGACGCTGTGTCGTTGACCGTTTTGTCGGCGCAGGCGAAGGACAGAAAGCCTCGGACGAATTCGCCCGCATCTTTTCGCAGAACGAACTGCCGGACGACATGCCGGACATTAAACTCTCTGCCGAGATCGGCGTGATTGATCTGGTTGTTAAAGCTGGATTCGCCGCATCGACCAGCGAGGCCCGTCGCCTGATTCAGCAGGGCGGGGTGCGCATCAACGATGAACAGATTTCCGATGTCAAAGCGGTCATTACGCCCGTCGACGGAATGATTCTTAAAGTCGGCAAGCGCAAGTTCGCCCGCATCGTGTGCTAAGGTGGAACGCGATCTCCGAGCGCGTTTAATAAAGAAAGCGTACACGGAGTGTCC
>JBAXDG010000239.1:0-1243 GCA_037141075.1 Kiritimatiellales bacterium | reverse complement strand
CCCGGCGCAAACGACTTTCTCGACCGCCTGCGCAAAAAGTTTCAGGTGATCATCCTGTCCGACACCTTTTACGATTTCGCCGCGCCGCTGATGGAGCAACTCGGCCATCCGACGCTCCTGTGCCACCGGCTTAAAATCGACGCCGCCGGGCGCGTGGCCGATTACCACCTGCGCATGCCCGACCAGAAACGCGAGGCGGTTAAGGCGCTGCATTACCTGAAGTTCAAAGTGATCGCCGCTGGCGATTCCTATAACGACACCGCGATGCTGGCCGAGGCCGACGCGGGCATCCTGTTCTGTCCGCCGAAAAATGTAATCGCCGAATTTCCCCAGTTTCCTGTGACGACCACCTATGACGAGCTGTACAGCGCTTTCGTCTCGGCCGCCGAAAAAATATAGAAAAGGAGTATACGTCCATGGTTCGCAAAGAAAGACACACAATTAAACATCTGATCCAGCTGCAGGATTTGATCGTCGCCCGCGCGCAGCAGCAGGCTTCCATGCCGACCGCGCGCCTGCAGCAGCTCGACAAGAACGTTGCAACGCTGGCCGGTGAACTGCCGGTTGAACTTAAAACGCACTTCAACCGGCTCCTGCAAAAGAACATTGAGGCGATTGTTCCGATTACCGGCGATAATTGCTCCGGTTGCGGATACGCTCTGACCAAGACGATGGTCAATAGCATCAACGGCGGCGATGAACTCAACCGCTGCCCCAACTGCACGCGCATTCTCTATGCGCCCGATGTGCCGCTCACCCGTAACTCGCCGCGCCGCCGCTGGGGTGATCCCGTCAAGCGCGGCATTGAGCGCTTCTCCTCGCCGGAGCTGATGATCCCGTCGCTCAAAGGAACCACCAAAGAGGAAATTCTGCTCGAGATGTGTAACAACCTGCGCGAGCAGGGCTATGTTGAAAGCTGTGACGACCTGCACGACGCCGCGCTCCGCCGCGAAGCCATCGTTTCAACCGCCGTTGAACACGGCATCGCTTTTCCGCACGTGCGCGGTGTGGAAGGTGGCGGGCTGACCTTGACGCTTGGTATCAGCAAAAAAGGGGTCAAATTCGGCGCGGACGGCGACAAGCTTTCCAAAATTTTCTTCTACATGGTCATTCCGACCGCGGCGAGCGCCTTCTACCTGAAGCTGCTCTCGGGCCTCACACAGAGTTTCGCAACCAAAGAAGCGCGCGATGCTCTGCTCGCAGCCAAAACACAGGAAGAGCTTTGGAAGGTGCTGTCCAAAGC
>JBAXDG010000238.1:0-1266 GCA_037141075.1 Kiritimatiellales bacterium | reverse complement strand
ACCACGGCTGCATCGCGTGCAAAACCTTTTCCCACGTAACACCAGAAGTTTTTTTTAGAGCTCAGGTATATCACCATCACAAACAGGTAAGCCACCGCGGCCATCACCGAGTGATGATGAAAGCCCAGCCAAGATCGCCCTTCATAGTGGTCCAATCCCAGATCCGTTTTGTCGCGTTGAAAGAATTGCTCGATGAGAAAGCGGCCTCGGCTTAATCGCAAACAACGCATGGGAGTCGGTTGCTGTTTCAACCAAGCCAAATACAGGTGGTAGGGCTCCGCATCGCCCTCGGGCCAGTCGACTACCAACCAAGTCTGGGGCCACTGGCCGGTGTCCTTATCCAGGTCGCTCAATACATACACCGCCAACCAGCCAATCCGACTCTTGCGCTTGGTTCCATCGGCAGCGCGCCAAGCCACGGGGTGCCACTGCGTTTGGGCAATCGATTTGCTCAGTGTCGCCAGTGAACTAGCCGCAGGTTCGCCTTGAGCTACTCCCCAATACTTCTTAGCCAACCGCGTCTTCACCGGTTTGGTCCATGCCAGTAAATCGCCGCCCGCATTGAGAAAGTATTCCAACCCCAACCCGCGCAGTTCCCACCTCAATTCACTGGCCACTCCATAAACCTCGTCGCCCAATACCGGCGCAGGACTTACCCCATCGGCCAACACTTGCTTAATCAGATCCACCGCAATGGCCGGTTTGGCTTGAAACGCTACCTCCTCCGGAACTCCCGCAGCCTTTCGTCGCTCCATATCCCCAGCCCACTTCTCCGGCAAATACAACCGAGCGGCTACCGGCGCAGCAATCTCGCCATCACTAACGACGACTTCCACGCTGACCTGACAGTTAGCTTGTTTACCCACGGCACCGCAATATTGATGTGCCACTCCGACCGAGTTCTTCCCCTGCTTGAGCCAACCGGTCTCATCGATGATCCAAGCCGCCAATGGTTCCATCGCCGGCACCACTTCCCGCCGAATGGCCCGCCACACCTCTTCCTGATCCCAAGGACTGTCGGCGATGAACTGCTGCAACTTCTGACTGTCGATTCCCAAGCGCTCGGCCAAGGGTTCTATGGATTTCCTCTCCCCGGGCAAAAGCAAGCCCTGCACATACAAGGTGGCGCCTTCCCGACGCTCGCTCCGCCCAAGCTCCGCCACCAGGGGTTCTAGAAATTCAGGGAACTGGTCGACGCTACGTTGCCAAAGCTTTTTATTCCATTGCACAAAAGCATTATGCAGCAGAAAAGCATGGCGTCCACAC
>JBAXDG010000237.1:0-1285 GCA_037141075.1 Kiritimatiellales bacterium | reverse complement strand
AACTCAACACCATTCCCGGATTTACCTCGCACAGCCTGCTTCCCAAGGCCGCCGCTGTCGCTGGAATAGAGTTTTCGGCGCTTTGTGATCGAATCATAAAAACAGCGTCGTTGTGATTTCGAATGAAGGGCCACGCTCTGTCGTGGCCGTATAGTTGTAATTTGAGATGGAGGGCCACGCTTTGTCGTGGCCATGAGAGCGGACGCGACCCAGCCTTTGCTAAAGCTACGGCGGGCACGACAAAGCGCGTCCCTCCATAAAAATGAATTTTTTGGAAAGGGAATGGTGCTTTTTACCGGCAGTATGGTAATAGGTCTATCAACGCTTGAACAACATGTGGGTGTGTAGCCTGATGGCAACCCCGGATGTTCGGGGAGGGTTGTCAGTTTAGGGAAATTTATGGCCGCACGCAGAAGAAAAGCCCCGAAAATTTACTACAGCAAAACCAGAAGCAAAACCGCGAAGAAAATGGTTGTCCGTCGCGGGCTGGTGGTTCTTCTGCTGACCGCAACCGCGCTGGCGCTGCTGCTCGGAATTATTATCAGTCTCAAGTACGCCGGTTCGCTTTTTCTTTCCCGCAATCCGAAGTTTGAACTCAAGAACATCAACATCACGTCCGACGGACGGCTTCCGCCGGAGTTTTTCTGCGAACGGGCGGGTCTTCACACGGGAACGAATCTGTTTGCTCTGGATTTTGATGTGTTGCGCAAAAAACTGGAAGAGGTGCCGCTGGTCGAATCGGTTGCCATTGAGCGGAAGCTCCCGGACACGTTGAACATTAAGATCATTGAACGCGTTGCGATGGCGCAGATTCGCTGGAATCCTCGCGCACTGCCATTCCTTCTGGACGGCCACGGCGTCGTTCTGCCGATGACGCGCAACGGACAGGCGCTTCCGCTGATTGAAGGACTCAAGCTGGAGAAGGTGCGGCCCGGCGACCGGATTGAGCGGCCCGGTATCACGCAGTGTCTGGATATTCTTGCCGCCGCCGATGAGCTCGGTCTCGGGTCACAGGTTGCTTTCGCCAGCTTCGATATCCGCTATCCCGATTTTGTGACTGCTGTCGTCAATGGAGAGATTACGGTTCGTTTTCCCCTCCATTCGGGGCGCGAAAAACTGGTACGGCTGGTCAGCGTTTTGCAGATCGCCAAGGAACAGGGCCGTCGCCTGAAAACCATTGATTTAACGCCCGACGGACGCAACGTGCCGGCAACCGATTACCCCCCAGGAACTTCTTTATGACAGCACCTTTTATTACCGCTCTTGAAATCGGCACATCAACCAT
>JBAXDG010000236.1:0-1303 GCA_037141075.1 Kiritimatiellales bacterium | reverse complement strand
TGGCACCGGTTCCGATGTGAGCGTGGCTCCCAGTCGAGGTTCGCCAGCAGTATCTTGTACACCGGCATCTACAATCATTGTCGCATTCTATCGCGATAGAATGGTAATGTCGTGTCAACCTATTGCGAAATCTGTATAGGGTCGCTTATATGGCGGGTGAAAGGCGAGAACTATTTCTTTTTTGGAAACGCCTAGTTCTACGAGGCGATTAGCTATTCCTTCCTCAGTTCCGTCGTGTTGAATCCAGATTTTTCCGTCACGAATATCAATATGAATAAGGGTGCCATGAATGCGCTCAAGTTTATTCCATCCCACACTTAGGAGTTGGTAATGATCGTGAACAGTGTCTGTAATCAGTTCCATTTCTACGTCGCCATACGAGGGCTTGTATGACGCATATTCTTGGAGAATAGTCTGAATATACTGGCGGTACTGTATTAGCGTATCCATTGAACAATTTCCTCCTGTACGGCATTATACACGATGAGCATGAGTTGATACCGGTGTACCGCAAGTTGGGCAAACGGAAGATGAAAGAATGTTCTGAACGTCTCTTCGGGTACCGCGAGATACAGGGTTCGTTCCGATCCTTGCGCTTCAAGCGCCAAACGATAATTCAGAAATTGTCCGAGCGCAACGTGAAAATCAGAGATAACGGAAGGGCCGAGGAAACTCTTGATTTCAACTGCTATCTTTTCGCCGTCTCTTTCGGCCGCGACAAGCTTCTCTGCACCTAAATCAATCCGTAGATCAACGCCACCAAATTGAACAATTAATGGGTCGTCTGTTATGTTCCAATTATCCTTAACGAGGGCGCTCCGTACTGCTTTATGAAACAAATCCTTCGCTGACATAGACGTTCTTACCCTTCCTATTGCCACCCAACCTGTAGAGTGAGTATACCATACACGTCCCTAAATGGAAAGTCAGATAGACATAATATGCCATACCGGCGGTGTGGATCGCCGGTTGTCTCGCACAGCGATACCCATCCATGACGAGTGGTACGCGGTGGTCGTGGTTCGGCATGGGCGATGGGGATCGCCGGTTTTCCCGCACTTCGATACCCATCCATGTGGATCGGTGTGTGACCGTCCGGCAACCGCTTTTAGGGTTGAGCGCGGCCCAACGCACGCCTTAGCCGCGCCGCCGACGGGGACACGATGAAGCGCCACGGGACAACAAAAGAATATATGTTCGTAAACCGCCGCTGGCGGCGTCGGCTCCCGGCGCTGTTGGGCCGGGGCATGGCAGACGACGGGCGTGCGGCTCGCCCGACTGTGGGCACGGCAGGGACACCGAG
>JBAXDG010000235.1:0-1327 GCA_037141075.1 Kiritimatiellales bacterium | reverse complement strand
ATCAGTAGTGTCCGGACGTTAGTTGAATAAATTCAGCTGGTTGGAGAAATCGTCGCCATATTGCGCGGCGCCGACAGTCTCAAGCAGCGTGATTAGCGAGGTTTTCTCAAACATGGTCAGGCTCAAGATCTGTAGCATTTCGTAGAGGCTCGCCGAGATGTTCAAGCGCTTTTTCACGATGGCTACCAACACGTACACTGACACGGCGATCCAGATCTGGGTCTTCACCGCGTTCTCTGAAGTCCCATAAAACTGCTTGATACGAAGATGCTGCTTGATCCATTTGAAGAACAGTTCCACCTGCCAACGGCATCGATACAGATCGGTGATCGTCAAAGCGGGCAACGCGAAGTTGTTGGTCAAGAAGATCAGGCGCTTCCCGGTCTTCGGATCTTTGAAACGGATGCGCCGCAGCGGCGTCTGATAACCTTTGTGCGAGTAAAATCCCGTGAGCACGATCGTCTGATCGCAGATCAATCCGGTAGTTCGATCCACCGGATGGGAGTAGCGACGCTGGGCTTTCAGATTTGCCTTGCCGCGCGTGACAAAGAAGCTGCCCGCTTCGTGAAAGCGAAAAAGCCGCTCGAAATCCAAGAAGCCGCGATCCACGATGTAGAAAGCCCCAGGCTCTGGCGCAAGTTGATCGAGGATGTTGACCTCGTGCAGTTTGCCGTCGCTGATGTGGATGAAAACCGGGATATTGCCGCGCAGATCGAGCAGCGTGTGCAGCTTGACCGCCGCCTTGGCGCTGCGAAACGGCGCCCACGGAAAGACCGACAGGCACAAGTCGATCGTGGTGGTGTCGAGCGCGTAGACGGTTTCCTTCAGATCCACGCCAAAAGAATCGTTGGCGTAGAGCTTGCGGGCCATGCCGATCAAGCGCTGCGCGAAGTCCGCGTAGATCCGCCAATCCCTGACCTCGTTCGCATCCGCCAAAGTGCTGCGCGATACGCGGCTGCGAATCCCCATGTGATAGAGCTTTTCGCGATGCGCGCGCAGACAAGCTTCGATATCGCGAAGACTTTCCCGATAGGTCAGCTGCGCAAACGCAAGGCACAGAAACTGCTCGAGGCAAGTGAAGCGTTTGACCTTGTGCTCCCCGCCATATCGGGCGACACAACGACGAAACGTCGTCAGCGGCAAGTACTCGGTCAACTGGGCGAAAATCAACTTGCCTGCGTGCATTAGCGGGTCCCGCGAGAAATGACTTCGCAGGCGCACAGATCGCGCTTTTTGAGTTGAAATCGAGACCAGAAAAAACCATGATTTATATCATCATTTTCAGCAAGTTATGCCGCTCGTGCGGCCCAACGTCCGGACACTACTG
>JBAXDG010000234.1:0-1364 GCA_037141075.1 Kiritimatiellales bacterium | reverse complement strand
CGCGGATCAGAGGCTTTGAACAGGAATCTTAAAACTTGAAGTTCAGGTCGGCCTGGAGTGTGTTCGCATCCCGACCTTTCCAATCGGTGCTGAGAATGTAGGCCAGATCGGCGGACATATTTTTGAAAACCTGATATTTTCCACTGAAACGGTGTCCGCGACATCCAGCCCAGGTTTCACCGGCAAAATCGGAATCGTTGAGACCGGCAACCACGGCATATCGGCCGATATCACGCCAGCTATAGCCGATTTCCCAAGAGCCCTTCTCTTTAGCCTTGCCGATGGTGATGCCGGTCAGATAAGCGGTATCTTCGCTTCCGTTGATTGCCTCTGTGTTGACTACGTACTGACCCATCAACAGAACAGGCAGTTTGAAGGCCGTGAAACCGTATGATCCGAACCCTTCCACAAGATGAAATTGGTTTGTAGTACCTTTCTGTACGTCGGTATTCAAGACGCCTGAGCCTGAAAGATTGTTGGCACCCCCGCTGTTTGCGTTATCAAAGTAGTAATCACTGACGCCCATCGTCAGTGTTCCCGGGCCGACTGCCTTTTCGAGGGCCACCTGTCCGCTCCAAAGCTGAATATCCTGGGTGAGATTATTTTCTCTCATGACAAAAGAGCCAGCGTTCGCCTTTAGTTTGAATGGAATAAACTGCTTCTCGTAAGTCAAAGCGGCACCTTCCGGATTAAGGTCGGTATCCCAGATCAGTCCGGAACCGTAGGTTATCCAAGGTTGCGGCATTTTTCCGAGAAACAGGTGCGCACCGCCCAGCAGTTCAGGGTGCATATCTACGTACGCCTGATCCAGCCATATATCTTTCATGCCCGACGCGGTCGTGGTTGAATTTCCGCTGTCACCAAGATCCGAATTCGACGAGGTGCGGGATCCACCAGTGGCTAGACGCAAACCGAAGTCGGTGAAGTCATTCACTTTGCCATACGCGCCAACCCGCAGACGAATACGCTGGCGGTCTTTGTCATTGATTGTGCCATCGGCCTTATACGACTCGCGCTTTTCGTACCGCGCGCGGATATCGCCAGCAAGCTTGATATCGTTAGCCCAAGATGCGGCTTCGTCTTTTTTGCCTTCGGCCTGCAACTGCTCAATCGACCATGTCTTCTTGGCGTTATCCTGTTCAATCTGCGCGATTTTTGCGGCATTCGCATTTTCGAGTTGAACGGCCTGTTCAGCAACCACGGTTTTTTCCGCATTTGCCTTTTCGAGCTGGGCGATTTTCGCCGACAGCTCATTCAGCTGTTGCTGAAGCGCCGCCAGTTCGGCCGACTGCTGAGCCTGCGCGCCAAGCGCGACGCCAAGCGCCACAGTCATTATAATGAATATCTTTCTCATGGTATTCTTT
>JBAXDG010000233.1:0-1394 GCA_037141075.1 Kiritimatiellales bacterium | reverse complement strand
TTGTTCAGGTTCATACCGCCGGATTTCCTTATTCCCGTGCGGCCTTTTTTCCGGGTTCTGATTACGATCCTGTTCGCAACCCGTTAAAAATCTGCACATAAGCTATTGTTCCAATGTTAGGATTTTATTAGACGACGGCTAGAAATCCGTGAGAGTCAGACTCGACATGCCGCATGTCTGTCCGTATGGTTTCCGCAGTTTTTCGAAATAGGGTTCGGTTAAATTTTTGTCAAAAGGAGCTTCGGAATGAGACAGACATTACTGGCGTTGGTGTGCGGTATTGCGATTGTGGTTAGCGGCGGGTGCGGCAAACAGCGGATCGCGGTGACCGCGGCGGGTTCGACAGCATTTCAGCCATTCGCCGAGAAACTAGCTGAGCAATTCATGGCCCAGCAACCGGATATCGCGGTGACCATACAAGGCGGAGGCTCAGCGCTCGGCGTTCAGGCGGCGCTCTCCGGCGCGGCGCAAATCGGTATGGCGGATCTCGTGCAACTTCCCCCGGAAGCTCAGGCTCTGACGGCAGTGGTCGTCGCGCGCGACGGCATCGCGGTTGTCTTGAACAACGCGAATCCGGTTAAAGACCTGACCATGGAACAGATTCGCGACATTTTCAACGGCAAGATTCGCAACTGGAAAGAGCTGGGCGGAGCGGATCACAACATCACCGTCGTCTCCCGCGAGGCCGGTTCCGGCACACGCTCCTCATTCGAAAAAATCGTCAAAGACATCGCGCTCACAAAAGACGCCATCATTCAGGACTCGAACGGCACAATTCGTGAAACCGTGATCATGGACGCGAACGCGATCGGATACCTCTCGCACGGCTTGCTGAACGAGAAACTCAAGGCGGTGACTGTTCATGGAATGGCCTGCACAACCGAAGAAGTGGTGGCGGGCCGTTACCCCATCGTGCGTCCCGTCTATCTGCTGACCAAGGGCGAGCCGACAGGAGCCTGCAAGGCCTTCATTGACTACGTCTGCTCCGCCGAAGGACAGAAAACGATCAAGGACAGCGGCCTGATTCCTGCAAAGTAAAACACGTCGAGGAAAGTAACCCCAAATGCAGCAGGATACACCGAACACTCCGGCACAGCCGAAGCGTCCCGTCCGGCGGGTTCCAGGTGCCATTATGACCTGGTGCCGCGACCGGCTGGCACGTTACGTGTTTCTGGCTGTGGCCTTTTCGGCCACGATCAGCCTGCTTCTGATCGCCCTCTTCATTCTGAAAGAAGGCGTGCCTTTTATCGTCAAGGTCGGACTGAAAGATTTTCTGTTCGCCTCGGAGTGGGATCCTTCCGCGGGCAAGTTCGGCATCTATCCGATGATCATCGCCTCACTGTGGGTCACGCTGGGAGCCATGCTGATCGGCGCGCCGCTGGGCGTGGCCGGAG
>JBAXDG010000232.1:0-1418 GCA_037141075.1 Kiritimatiellales bacterium | reverse complement strand
TCGGCCGCCAAGATCGGCGACAACAAATCGACTGATAAATAAATTTTAACCGAGGAACCCGATTCATGGCCGAAGAAACCAAACCTGTAGAAGAAGCTGTCGTCGCAGCGGTGGAAACCGTTGTTGAAGAAACCAAGGAAACCCGGAAGCCGAGGCAGAAAGACATTTTTGCCCAGATTGAAGAGGCTCCTGTGGATGACGGCAAACCGAAACGCCGCATGAAGGGCGCCAAAAACGTGCCGTACGGCATCGCCTTTATCAAAACCTCTTTCAATAACTGCATCGTGTCGCTCACCGACATGAGAGGTCAGGTGATTTCCTGGAGCAGCGCGGGCCGTTGCGGATTCAAAGGTTCGCGCAAGAGCACGGCTTTTGCCGCCACCACGGTGGCGCAGGAAGCCGCGCGCGCCGCGATCGCTCACGGAATGAATGAAGTCGAAGTCCGGGTGCAGGGTCCGGGCGCAGGCCGCGAGTCGGCTGTGCGCGCGATCCAGGCCGCCGGTCTTCGTGTTTCAGCAATTAAAGATACCACACCGGTTCCGCATAATGGCTGTCGCCCGAGAAAAGCGCGGCGCGTTTAAGCGGACTGGCAATAGAACATAAACACCATATGAACCGGTTAATGCCCGGTTCTGGGAGAAAAATAAAATGGCAATCAGATTAGGTCGTTTCGAAATGCCCAAGCGGGTCGTCAAAGACGAAGCCGCTTCCACCGCCACCTACGGCAAATTCATCGCGGAACCCTTTGAGGCTGGCTACGGCCGCACCATCGGCAACTCCATGCGCCGCGTGTTGCTCTCCTCGCTGGAAGGCACCGCCATCTCGTCAGTCAAAATTCATGGCGCACCGCATGAATTCTGCAACCTGCCGGGCGTTGTCGAGGATGTCACCGATATCGTTCTTAACCTGAAAAAGGTTATCCTCAAGTCCTACACCCGCGAACCCCAGCGCCTGAAAATCAGCGTCAAGGGTCCGGGCGAAGTCACCGCCGGCGACATTCAGTGCAATGACAGCATTCAAGTGCTGAATCCGGATCACCACATCGCCACCTTGGACACCAACGGCAAGTTTGAAGTCGAAATCGAAACCCGTGTCGGCCGCGGCTACTGCCCGGCGGAAGGCAATAAGGGTGGAGAACAGGAAATCGGTGTGATTCCGATCGACTCGCTCTTCTCCCCGGTTTCCCGTGTTAAATACGATGTCGGTTCCTGCCGCGTCGGTCGCCGCACGGACTATGACCAGCTCGTGATCGAAATCTGGACTGACGGCCGTTTGACTCCGGACGACGCGCTGACTATGTCCGCCGCCATCCTGCGCCACCACCTCGATATCTTCGTCAGCTACGACAAAGACCTGATCGAGTTCGAAGCCAGCGAAAAACAGATTGATATCGAAAAAGAAGATCTGCGCCGCAAGCT
>JBAXDG010000231.1:0-1420 GCA_037141075.1 Kiritimatiellales bacterium | reverse complement strand
GGAATACAAAATTCCAGCCTTCGGAAAAGACGGCGTCCAAACCTTGGAAGCCCGGCACTCCAAAGTGCTGACGTATACCGGCAGCCTTTCGTTTGATGAACTGTGCAAAACCATCACCGACAGTCTGGATAAATAGCCGTGTGTCGTCGTGCGATATTAAAGGCCGGATTCGCCGGCGGACTGTTGGCGGCAACTGGGTGTGCCGCTGACAAAGTCCAGCGGCCGAATATTCTGTTTTGTATCGCCGATGACGCCTCCAAAGAAAGCTTCGGAGCCTACGGCAGCAAGTTCATTAAGACGCCGGTCATTGACCGGCTGGCGCGGGAAGGGGTGGTGTTCAACAACGCCTACAACTGCAACCCGAAATGCGCTCCGGCGCGCGCCTGTCTGGTGACAGGGAAATACAGCTGGCAGTTGAAAAACGCGTGCAACCACTGGCCGCATTTTCCGGCGGAATTCAAATCCTATCCCCATCTGTTGATGGAGGCGGGCTACCACGCCGGCTTCACGGGCAAGGGCTGGGCTCCGGGCATTTATGACACGGAATATAATCCGGCGGGTCCGGAATACAGCCAGATCAAGCTGACGCCTCCCACCAAAGGTATCAGCGATATTGACTATGCCGCCAACTTTGCCGCCTTTCTCGATGCGAATACGAACGGTAATCCGTTCTGCTTCTGGCTGGGTTCCAAGGAACCGCATCGCGGCTATGAAAAGGATTCCTGGAAGAAGGCCGGCCGCAAACTGTCCGAGGTCGAGGTGCAGCCCTTCCTGCCCGACAACGAAACGATTCGCGGTGACCTGCTCGATTATGCTATCGAGACGGAGTGGTACGACACGCAAGTCGGCCGCGCCATTCAGACTCTGGAAGAACGAGGCCTGCTGAGCAACACGCTCATCGTCGTGACCTCCGATAACGGCATGCCGTTCCCGCGCGGGAAGGGGCAGATTTATGAGGAAGGATTCGATGCGCCGCTTGTCATGTATTGGAAAGGTGTCATTCAGCCCGGCCGTACCGTCAACGATTTTGTCAGCTTCCCGGACTTCGCGCCGACGTTCATGGAAGTGGCGGGACTAAAGCCGCATCCGCAGATGACCGGCAAGAGTTTGCTCGATGTGCTGCGGTCACCGGAATCCGGGCAGGTTGATCCATCCCGCAGTTACGCGCTGCTTGGCAAGGAACGTCACGATACGGGAACCGCCAATGCGGACGGCACCGATCTGTCTTATCCTGTGCGCGCCATCCGCACCACGGACTTTCTTTATGTTCACAACATCAAGCCCGAGCGCTGGCCGGTCGGGAACCCCGAGTTCGGCCTGCGCAACTGTGACGATTCGCCGTCCAAGAAATATCTGGTCGACCTCAAGCCCGATGATCCGGAATACCGCTACTATGAAATGAGTTTCGGCATGCGCCCGG
>JBAXDG010000230.1:0-1426 GCA_037141075.1 Kiritimatiellales bacterium | reverse complement strand
TGTAGATGCTATGTGAGTTGTCGCAATCGCTATAATCCTGATGAACCAACAAAAGGAGGACAGCTATGACAGACAACTCACATAACGGGGAAACGTTACTGGTCGCTATGGAACTGAGCAACAGCAAATGGCGGCTGGCTTTTTCCGGCGGGGATAAGGTGCGCCAGAAAGTGATTGAAGCCCGCAATCGGTCGCGGTTTCTCGACGAACTGCGCCAGGCGAAAGAAAAGCTTGGCCTGAGCGCAGCCGTTCCGGTGCTCTGCTGTTACGAGGCCGGCCGGGACGGGTTCTGGATTTACCGCTGGCTTAAAAGCGAAGGGCTCGGATGTCTCGTGGTCGATCCGGCCAGCATCGAGGTGAACCGCCGCAAACGCCGGGCCAAGACCGACCGGCTGGATGCGGAAAGTCTGGTGCGATTACTCCGGCGGTATCAGGACGGAGATCGGTACGTCTGGTCGGTGGTTCATATTCCGGATGAGCAACAGGAAGATGAGCTCCGGCTGCACCGGGAACTCGAAAGGCTGAAAAAAGAGCGTACGGCCCACCGGTGCCGCATCAAGTCGCTGCTGATCCTGCACGGAATTAGCGTGTCTGGGATTTTATCCCGGCTGGATCAGGAGCTGGATAAACTGATCTGTTGGAACGGTAAGCCGTTACCGGAAGCTTTACTGGCGGAACTCCGCCGGGAATCGGAGCGGCTCTCGCAGGTTAGCGGACAGATTAAATCGCTGGAAAAACAGAAGCTCGCAAAACTGAAAGTTCCGCAAACCAACGCAGACCGGCAGGCGGCTGAACTGCTCCGGCTCAACGGAATCGGAGAAGTATCCGCCTGGGTCTTGGCCAAGGAGTTCTTCGGATGGCGGGACTTTAAAAACCGGCGGGAGGTCGGCGCTTTATCCGGGCTGACACCGACACCGTACGACAGTGGCGGCTCGCGCAAAGAACAGGGGATCAGCAAAGCCGGCAGTCCGAGGGTACGGCGAGTGATGATCGAACTGGCCTGGTCGTGGATCCGTTTTCAGCCGGAAAGCGAACTGACCAAATGGTTTGAAAAGCGGTTTGCCCACGGATCAAGCCGGATGCGTCGGGTGGGCATAACGGCCTTGGCGAGAAAGCTGCTGATTGCGCTCTGGAAATACGTTGAGTTTGGAATGGTACCGGAAGGCGCGAGCGTCCGGTAGAAAACGGCATTAAACAGGGAAAGCAAAAAGGCTGGCAAAGAACCGGAGCCGACGCGGGTTAAAAACCGTTATTGTAGATGGGTTTCTTTGCCAAGCCGGCTGACTGAGCTTGAAAAAGCGAATAGAGCATCAGGTGGACAGGGATCAAATCCCGCACGGATAGAAGGTTGTTCGCTCAGTCGAAATGAACGGACTTTCAAATCAGCCGGACAGTCTTTTGAAACAAGGAAAGGAATGAGTTAAAG
>JBAXDG010000229.1:0-1426 GCA_037141075.1 Kiritimatiellales bacterium | reverse complement strand
GGTTGACCTCGGCATTAAGGTGCCGGTTGAGCAGATGCTGGAAGCGGTGACAAAACATAACGCCGCCGCGCTCGGTATGAGCGGACTGCTGGTTAAATCCACCGCCGTCATGGCCGAAAACATGAAGATTCTCGAACACGCCGGCTTTAAGACGCCGGTGTTGCTTGGCGGTGCGGCGCTGTCGGAAGAGTTTGTTGACCAAGCCTGCCGTCCGCACTATTCGGGAAGCGTGCTCTACTGCAAAGACGCCTTCGCCGGGCTGGCCGCCATGCAGACGCTCAAGGATACAGGAAAATTGCCCGAATACGTCGCGCCGACCCGCGATGGGCTCGGCTGTGAAGTGAAGCCGGTGGACGAAACGCCGTCGGAGCCGATTGCCCGCGATATTCCGGTTCCGGATGTGGATATCGGCACATGGGTCACGGAAAACATCCCGCTCGACGCCATCTGGAAATATCTCGACCTGAACGGCATGATCAAAGGAGCCTGGGGCTATAAACAGGGCAAGCTCTCCGACGCCGAATATCAGAAACTGCTCGACGACGAGGTTTATCCGAAGCTCGAAGAGATGAAGCAAATCGCCCGCACCGTGTTCGAACCGAAAGTCATACACGGCTTCTTCAACTGCCATTCCGAAGGCGACACCTTCTTCATTGAAAATCCGGCTGGCGGAACGATTCCGATGCCCTTCCCGCGCCAGAAAAAAGCAGGCGGACACTGTCTGGCCGATTTTTTCCGTCCCGACCGCGATGTCTGCGCGCTGATGTCGGTAACGCTTGGAAACAAGGTGATGTCCAAAGAGCACGAATTGCGCGATGCCGACCGTTATCACGACTATCTGCTCTTCCACGGCTTGGCCGTTATGACCGCCGAGGCGCTGGTGGAAACCTGGCACCGGCAGATTCGTCTGCTCTGGGGTTCAGACGAAGGCGAACTGACGCTTTCCGAGATTTGGAAACGCAAACTCGACCAGAGCCGCTTCGGCTTCGGCTATGCGCTCTGCCCCGATCTGGCGATGAACAAAGTCTGCTGCGATCTGCTCGATACCGACCGCATCGGCCTGAACGTCACCGAACTCTTTATGGCCGATCCAGAGGTTTCGACATTTGCGCTGATCACGCACCATCCGCAGTCGTATTATTTTGATCTGTAAAAACCGCGCCCACCGTGCGCGGCTACAGAAAACATCCCTACTGTGGGTGCGGACGGTGGCCGCGCCTGTTACTGGGCCTTTTTTGGTAAGGTGGAACGCGACCTCCGGGCGCGTTTCCTCCTGTGGCGGACAAGCAAGCGTGCTCGGAGATCACGCTCCACCTAAATTGCGCTTTTGTTGAGAGAACAACCGCTTGAGCATGCTATAAGACCTAAACTAAATTAAGGAATACCCATGGCCAAGCCCAATTACTCATTCGAAAAACGTCAAAAA
>JBAXDG010000228.1:0-1435 GCA_037141075.1 Kiritimatiellales bacterium | reverse complement strand
CGGTTTTCGAGATGGGAGTCGGCGGCGCTCATAGGGATTCGCTCACTTTTACGTTCGATAAAATATGCCTCATTTTCTCACTGGGACCCTGTATGAGATTATGCCGTCACGGCAGATTCTCAGGCATTCCTCATTATGGTTTCCAAACCACTCCGCAGCAGCAGAGGCGTCAATTTCCAAGGTAGCCTCAGGGAGGCCGCTGACATGATATGCCATTTCTGCGAAAGCTCCCATTTCCGCACTCGTTATGGGGCGATTATTCCACATTTGTTCGGCCATTCGTTGAGAGTTTGTGTATCCAGAGCATGCTCCGCAGCGGTCACATACACAGTGATGGATTGGTTCCATGCCTATCCCTTTGTGCTTCATCTCTGAGTGCCAGACTTGCAACGACCCGCAGAAGGGGCAGGCCGTTAGTGTGTTGATTTTGTGTGTTTTCATAAAATATATCGAACCATGTAGTGGAGCGAATCCCTGCCCGTTCAGTCTTTCATTTTTTCCTTGGAAGGATCGCCATGAGAGCAGCCATCCCCGCTTCCGGCAGGGATTCGCTCACTACGGACGTTGGGGAAATATATGTCGCGCCACGCCATCACGAACTCCGCCGCGAGTTGCGGGACGATTGCATTGCCGTAGCCCCGCAAGAGTCCCACTCGACCGGGTAGCCCATGAGACGGCGACAGAACATCGGTGACACTGAGAGACGAGCCACTTCCTCGATGGTCAGGCCACGGTTCAATGCAAAGATCCGTGCTTGGTCTTCCAGATTCCGCGCATCGCCGACTTTCCATCGGCTTCCTCCCGCGTCCCCGCGAGCGCGTGGGGTTTGCCACCCAATAGAGTCGCTGCCGGATGTGCGACGCACCGAGGCCCGCAGCGCACAGATCGGCGGCCCCGACTTCATATCCGAGTCCTTCCATGTCAGAGCGTAGATCGCAGAGCCATTCCCGCCCAAGCGAGCTTGCAACCTGCTCGCCAAAGCAGACTGTAGCCTCCCCGAACGCGAGCAAGTCGCGGAACACTGGCCATAGGTGCCTTTCGTCTTTCGTTCCGAGTTGCTTCCCCGAGACACTGAACGGCTGGCAGGGACAGCTTCCTGTTCGCACGGCTTCATTGTCAGGCCATCCAGCAAGTCGCAGAGCGAGCGGCCAGCCTCCGATTCCTGCAAAGAAGTGCCATTGCGTGTAGTCAGTGAGTTCATAAGGTCTTATTTCCGCAATGCTGCGTTCATCCACGACGCCGGCTGGGATGTGGCCGCAAGCGATTAGCTCGCGCAGCCATGCCGCCGCTTTCGGGTCGTGTTCGTTGTAGTAGTTCATCGGTTAAAATTTCCCCAACAAGACGGTGGAGAGAATGGCCTACCGGCCATCTCTCACCTCTGCGTTGGACAAATTAAGCCTTCTCACCTGTGTCGCCTCCGATGGGATCGTCTTTT
>JBAXDG010000227.1:0-1456 GCA_037141075.1 Kiritimatiellales bacterium | reverse complement strand
CGGTTGCCCGGTTGCCACGTTCTTTCTGCGGCGGCTTTTGATAGGCCGCCCAACGTGCGCCTCAACTGCGCCGCTGGCAGTTTTTTAGATCGAGGCGAGCGATGGCACGCGACGCGTATGAAAAACGCACCAGGTTACGGACCGCGCCAGCGGCGTCAGTTGCAGGGCGTGTTGGGCGGCGGGTTGACAGGAACTCAACAGATATGGCTTTAGGATAAGGAGATTTGTTTTAATACGTCAAGAATTTACATGTATTTACAAGAAAAGCACCGATATTTTACAGTTAAAGATGCAGTAAATATGAGATAAGGAAAAATTCTTACTGTAGCGGAGAGCAGGAGTATGTGGTTATGACGCTTTCTGACGCGGAATAAGATCAATCAGGCTACGTAAGGCACGATTAACTGTTTCTGAATCAGGAAAATATGCCTGTACGTCCGGATCGAGTGCAATTACCCCTTTGGGAAGCGTAAAATCACGCTCCTCGGTTGTTCCATCGAGCTTATGAACCGTCACGGTATATCCATGTCGCATGGCTTTGGCATGCTTTCCGCGCATGCCTTTCGAGAAGTCGTATTCTGGAAGCATATCATCATCATGCGGTGTGGGATGCGTCTCATTGCTCATACAATCTCCGTTCTGCTCCAGTAGCCTGTCGCGCACTGATGATGCGAATGTGATCCATACGCTCAGTATAGACGACGACAAGAAGGCGATTACTTATCGAAAGTCCAATATCAATATAGCGATCTTCATCACTTGAATGTGCTTCGTCATAGATCGTGATGGAATGGTCATCGCTCAACACCGTTGATGCTTCCTCAAAGCTCACGCCATGCTTCGTGATATTGGTGAGCGCTTTCTCTTCATTCCATTCAAACGCGAATGTGGCCATACAAGCTCCAACAAGAGACGATGGATGCTATTTTACCATATGTCCAAATGTCTGGTATGACCGGCTGTCCGGTGTCCGGTAGACGCTGTACTGCGGATCATTAAACCTGTGTCGGGAGGGGATTTTCCGCATACTGATGTGAGCAAATGCATCTCCACGAAATGCCTCTTTTTATCCTGTATAGCACCCTTGTTTGGTATGTCCGGTTGTCCGACTGTCCGGTGTTCGGTATGTCCGGTTGTCCGGTACAAGCTTTACGGGTTGAGGTGCCGCCCAACGGTTCGCCTTAGCCGCGCCGCCGACGGAACCATGATTGAACGCGACAGACATGTAAAAGAATAAATGTTCGTAAACCGCCGGTAGCGGCGTCGGCTACAGGCGCTGTTGGGCCGGGGCATGGCAGACGACGGGCCTGCGGGATGCCGGACTGTGAACACGGCAAGGACGTGACGCGACGCGATCCGGCGACAGGCCATACGGCACGCGATCCGGCGACGGACGATACGGCACGCGACGACCATCGGTGACGCCGTGTCCGGCGACGGGCGATACCGCACGCGA
>JBAXDG010000226.1:0-1458 GCA_037141075.1 Kiritimatiellales bacterium | reverse complement strand
GTGCTGGATGTGCATGTGAACCGCGCGCCGTGCGACATGACGGTGCAATACCGGAAATATAAGGAAGGCCGCTTTCTGGATGCGCGTGACAACCGTTGCGCGAAGGAGAATGAGTCACTGATGATTGCCGGCACCGGTTCGGCAGGAGGCAAAAGCTTCCCGGTGGCCATCCGGCAGATTTCAGGGGCGATTGCCCGGCGGATTGTCTGCGTCCCGCAACCGGGAGATGCCCTGAAAAAGGGGGCGATTTACGGGATGATCAAGTTTGGGTCACGTACCGAGTTGTATTTCCCCTGCGAAAGCGGCATAACCGTCTGCGTTCAGATCGGCGATAAGGTCCGGTCTGGAACCACCCTGATGGGTCGTGTCGAAAACTGATTCAGCGATTATGAGTGAACCTGTTACTGAAACTGCCGAACCCCGGTTCAACCCGGTGCCAAGCTTGATCACGCTGTGCAATGCCTTTTGCGGATTCGCATCCATTGTTTATGGGGTCGCCAGCTATGCGCGAGGTCAGCCGTTTCCCGAGGTTTGCATCTGGCTGCTGCTGGGCGCGATGGTGTTTGACACGCTCGACGGACTGGCGGCGCGAAAGCTGAATGCTAAAAGCCTGCACGGAGCCAATCTGGATTCTCTGGCGGACGCGATCTCTTTTGGCGTCGCTCCGGCGGTTACTGTTTTTGTTTTCATCCGGCGCAACTGCCCCGAGGCCTCGATCGGCGGCATACTGATGATCTGGGCTGTTGCCTTGTTTTATCTCGCCTGCACCTTATGGCGGCTTGCGCGTTATAACACCTTGCTGACCATAGAAAACAAAAATGACGGATGTTTCCTGGGCCTTCCGTCGCCAGCGGCCGCCAGCATGATTTACAGCGCCGGGTTGCTTCTGCCGAGACTTGATTTCGGCCCGCATCTGCTTTTTTACTTTTCGTTGCTGTATGCCTTTCTCACTGGCCTGCTGATGGTGAGCGACATCCCTTATCCGCATGTGCGCCGCTGCGTATCCGGCGAACCGCGCGTGCTCAGTTTTGTTTTTGTCTGCGCTGTGATGGGCTCCGTCGTGATGTTCGGGCTGACCGCGATGGTCATCTGGGCCTATATCTATTTCTTGATCGCCCCGCTGGCCGAACTGCTGGTGAGGAGAAGGGCCGGACGGCCCGCGCTGGCGTTCCTGTTCTTTCCATTTGGCAGAAGGCGCAAGCCGCGCACTTGATGCGCTAAGGAGCCCATGACTAAAACCCGGCCAAAGGAAGAACATCCGATGATCAGCATCATGCTGAACGTCGTCATCCCCGTCGTTATCCTCACCTACCTGAGCAAGGATAAATATCTCGGCCCGGTCTGGGGGCTGGTCATCGCGCTGATCCTCCCGATCGGCTACGGAATTCACACGCTGATCAAAGAAAAGCGCGCGGACTTTGTTTCCATCATCGGCATCATCAGCGTCCTGCTGACAGG
>JBAXDG010000225.1:0-1464 GCA_037141075.1 Kiritimatiellales bacterium | reverse complement strand
AAGCGGGCGTCGAAGAGCCCTATGAAAAACTCAAAGAGCTGACGCGCGGCAAAACGATCGATCAGGCGGCTATCCATGACTTCATCAAGCGGTTTGAATTGGATGAAGAGGATAAGGATCGTTTGCTGAAAATGACGCCCGCCTCCTACATCGGCCGCGCGGTTCACATCGTGGAAGAACTCTGATGGTTCCGGTTCCTATTCACGGGCTTCTGCTGGAAGAGCTCGAAGCATTCTGCAGAGAGCAGGGACAGCCCGCGTTCCGTGCGAAGCAGATCTGGGATTGGCTGTACGTCAAACGTGCCTCATCGCTGGATGAGATGAAAAACCTGCCTGCGCCGTTCCGCGCGCAGCTGGCGGAGAATTTCAGTTTCCAATGTTTGGAAAAACTGGAAACCAAGGGCGATCCCAGCGAAACGCAAAAACTCCTTTTAAAACTCGCGGACGATGAACTGATCGAAACAGTGATTATTCCAGCGCCAAAACGGCAGGCAAACACGGTCTGTCTTTCGAGTCAGGTTGGATGTCGCTTCGGTTGCGCCTTTTGCGCCAGCGGGCAGAAGGGCGTCATTCGTAATCTAACCGCTGGCGAAATTGTCGGCGAAACAATGGAAGTGGCTAAAATTCTCGGTGGGCGACCGGACAACGTGGTCTTTATGGGTATCGGCGAGCCGTTCGATAACTACGACGAGGTGATGAAAGCTGTTCGCATCATGAACCACCCGGACGGGCTGTGTATCGGCGCACGGCGCATCACCATCAGCACCTGCGGCGTGATTTCAGGAATCCAGCGACTGGCCGAAGAGGGGTTGCAGGTGGAGTTGTCCGTTTCGTTGCACGCACCGGATGAAGAGACCCGCTCAAAGCTGATGCCGGTCAATGAAACCTGGCCGTTTGACGAGTTACTGGCGGCTTGCGCGGACTACACCGCCAAAACCAAACGGATCATCACCTTCGAATACACGCTGATTAAAAACCTGAACGATTCAGCGGCGCAGGCCTGCGCATTGGTCAAGTTACTCAAAAAATTCTCCTGCCGCGTGAATTTGATTCCTCTTAGTCCGGTGGAGGAGTTTGGTGGCGAACGTCCGGATTCGGAAACGATGAAAGCCTTTTTCCAAACCTTGGAAAAAGCAGGCATCAATACGACTTTGCGCGATTCAAAGGGTTCCGCGCTCAAAGCCGCCTGCGGTCAGCTCCGCGCCCGCCGCCTCTAGTTTTCCAAGCCTCGGAAAAACAAAAAACCCTCTCCCGCGAGGGAGAGGGTGTACAGGTCGGGTTAAATCGACAGCTTACTTCGTGATCGGGCAGACGCCGCCAGCGCAACCCGCATCTTTAGCGGCTTTTTCAGCACTGCAAGCCGCTTTCCCAGCTTCAGCTTTTGCTTTGCAGGCCGCGCACATTCCGCCAGCTGCCTTACAGGCCGGACAGGCTGCGGCTTTCATTTCGCAGGCAGCTTTCGTTG
>JBAXDG010000224.1:0-1540 GCA_037141075.1 Kiritimatiellales bacterium | reverse complement strand
AGAGCACGGCCGGGTTTTTATAGAACTGCACAACTTTTTCGCTGTTGATGTAAAGCGCGAGCACCAGCACGGCGACGCAGCCGCTGCCTGCGCCGAAGCCCGCCAGCAACGGCAGGTCGGCTTCGCAGTAGCCGCGTCCGCGAACGCGCACCGTATCGGAACTGCTTTCCGATGCTTCGCGTAGTTCTGCATAGCGCTTAACCATGGCGAGGCTGAAGAAAAGAAAAATGGAAAAGGCAATCAGCCACGTCGAGGTCTCCACGCCATAGGCCGCCGTACCTGCGAGAATGCGGATGGCGTAGAGCCCGGCAAGCGTCATCACATCGAGCAACGCGATCTGTTTGAGCCGCCACGAGTAGAGCGTGGTGATGACGAGATAAAGCAGAAGCACGGCGGTGAAAGAGAGCGGCAGTAGCAGCGAAACGCCAAGTGCCGCCAGCACCAGTAGCGGGGCCGCGACGGCCGCAGCCAGCAGACTCAGGTTTCCCGCCGCGAACGGACGGTTCTTTTTGCGCGGATGGTGCTGATCCGCATGCAGATCGAAGAGGTCGTTGAAAATATAAATGGCCGAGGCGGCGAAGCTGAAGGCGAAGAAAGCCAGCACGGCTTTGGTGTACAGCGCCGGTGTGGTCAGTTCGTGCGCCAGCAGCATCGGCAGAAAAACGAGAATGTTTTTTGTCCACTGGTGTACGCGGATAGCCTTCAACCAGGACTTCAGTTTGGCCGGACGGTCTTCAAAAATCCGCGCGGGACGGTTTTTGAGCGCACGGTAAACCGGCGCGCAGGGATTGACCGCGATGATTCCGTCGGCGGATTCCCAGACCGTCAGGTCGTCGGTGGCGTTGCCGGCGTAATCAAAACCTTTTTTGCCGAAGCGAGCAACAAGTGCGTCGCGCTTGCGTCCGGCTTTGAGATTGATGATGCCATCGCTGGCCATGACGTCAGAAAAAAGGCCGATGTGCGCGGCGATGGCGTGGGCGGGCAACGCATCCGAAGCGGTCACCAGCAACAGCTCGCGTCCTTTTTCGCGTTCGCTCTTCAAAAAGGTGAGCAGGCCGGGATGGAACGGAAGCGCGGACGGATCGAGTTGAATTTCTTGAGCGATACGCCGCTTAAACGCGGCCAGCCCGCCAGCCGTCCAGCCGGGAATGGCAAAGAGCGTGGCAGGACGTGTACGGATAAGCAGCAGGAGCGCCTGAGCAAACGTATCGGTCTTGACCAGAGTTCCGTCGAGGTCAACGCAAAGAGGTTTCAGCGCGGTTGTGGATGTTTCAGCCATTGCGCGGAAGTATTCATAAGATCAGCGGAAAGTTCAACCCTGTTTTGCAGGGTTCAGAACTTCAGACTGTCCATCATCTGCTGCATCGGCGCGGTAAGAGCCTTGGCATCCTCGGGCAACGCGAATCCCATCAGGATGTAGCTGTCGCGTTTACTGCCCGTCACCTTGCAGGCTTCGTAGTTGAATAACACGCTGTTGCGTTTCGGATCGGCATAATGCCAGCCCTTCTGCTCATAGGCGGAGCCGCGGCTGTAAACCGCC
>JBAXDG010000223.1:0-1543 GCA_037141075.1 Kiritimatiellales bacterium | reverse complement strand
GTGTCTCATATGGTTCCTGCTCGTTTCGGCGACCTGTGTGTCCCTGCCGTGTTCATGGTCGGGCGAGCCGAATGCCCGTCGTCTGCCATGCCCCGGCCCAACAGCGCGCTGGAGCCGACGCCGCCACCGGTGGTTTACGAACATCTATTCTTTTCCATGGCCGTGGCGTTTTATCGTGGCGCGTTCGGCGGCGCGGCTAAGCGCCATCGTTGGGCCGCTCTCACGTCAACGCCCGTGCCGGGCAACCGGACAGAAAGCCGTACCAGCTTCACAAACCTTCAACACCGTACCAGCTTCACAAACCTCAACGCCGTAGCGGCGCGGCTAACGCGGATCGTTGGGCCGCGCATCAAGTCCCTACCTTCTTCCCGTTTCCCGTTGGGTCGATTATGCTATACTACTGCTATGGATTTTGAATGGGATAACCGAAAAGCTGCGTCGAACCTCACCAAACACGGAGTGTCCTTCTCCGAGGCGGTGAGCGCGTTCTACGACCCCCTTGCGGTGACGTTCAGTGATCCAGATCACTCAGCAACCGAGGATCGCTGGATCATTCTTGGCACATCCGTAAGTAGCCGACTCTTGTTCGTGGCCCATACGGATCGCGGTGATCGCATCCGGATCATCAGCGCACGAACCGTCAAACCGAAAGAACGGAGGCTCTATGAATCAGGAGATCCAGACCCCACTTGACGACGACCTGCGCGATGAATACGACGAAACGGTGCTCACCCACGGGGTACGTGGCAAGTATACGACTCGTATTGCCGCAGGTACGAACATCGTTCGCCTTGCCCCTGATGTGGCAGCGGCGTTTCCCACCGAAGCCGCCGTCAATGCTGCCCTGCGCTTGCTGCTCCAGGCGACCACCCTCGCGGTACGCCCCGCCGACCCCACACCCGGCGGGGCGCGACCGCCGCACCACGGGTGATTGCTCTACATCGGCGTATCTCCACGCATAGATGCCTCGGTATAAGGTACGGATAAGCGTAGTACCGAGGCATCTATGCGTGTACGTGCCAAGCTCCAACCGGGACAACCCGGCACCAAAGCCTTGCTCAAGATCTATGGCGATCAGCTCATCTGTGTTTGCTATCGCTACGACCACGTCCGACGGCGCTCATCTGTAGCCAGTGTGCTACATGCTCAAACCGCAGGCGGGCGTTTAGGTCTTTCTGAAGCCGCAAAGCCCGTTAGGGAATCGGAAATTCTTGTCTATCCAAGTTTGTGAGTAGGCGCTTGGGATGCTGCTTGCTGCTGCGGTAGCCGCCGTAAACCTGGATATTTTAGTTTTTCCGCTTCCCTTATGCGATTTCAAGCTTTGCACACAAGCTACAGATGAGCGGTCTCATCAGTAATATGCTTTAAGTCGTCTATGGCTGCATCAATAGAGCGATACCCCATAAAATGAGTAATAGCTGGTGGTATTAAATGATTCTTAATGTCATTTCTTACACCGACTAAGAATAGTCGGCGTCGACTTTGGGGTAACCCAAAATCGGGACAATGAATATCCCATACTCTGAATTTATAGCCGGTTTCT
>JBAXDG010000222.1:0-1545 GCA_037141075.1 Kiritimatiellales bacterium | reverse complement strand
ATGTTGGGAAGCTTCATCGTGAACTTTCAATTTTGCCGGGTTCAACAAGGTAAAGATCG
This sequence comes from Kiritimatiellales bacterium, assembly GCA_037141075.1. Lineage (GTDB taxonomy): Bacteria > Verrucomicrobiota > Kiritimatiellia > Kiritimatiellales > Tichowtungiaceae > Tichowtungia. The sequence continues at coordinate 1,486 of JBAXDG010000222.1, read as the reverse complement.
GGCAGCGGCCTATCGAGAAGTGTGCGCGCAGGAGCCGCCGCCGGTTGCTTGGCTGATTTTTCCGCCACTTGGCGGCGCACGCAGTTGGCGGCGCTGATGATCAAGATGATCAGCACCAGCAGGCCGGCCGCACCGATGGCGAGTGCGCGGATATCTTTCACCACATACGGTTTCAAGTTTTTGGTAGAACCATGGAGCCATGTCAGCGGATTGAATTTTGCGGGCAGCCATTTGAGACTGATGGCAAACGCCGGGCGCTTCCGGCTGTTTTGTTCGAGCTGGCTGTTTTCATCAACCAGCGGTTTCAGGGCGGAAGGGGCATACCGCATCATGTATTCCTCAACGAGCGGCTCCGGGTTGAGCCCGAGGTATCCGGCATACAGGCGGATGAACCCCTTGGCGTAGGTCGGCGCGGCCATGCCGGAGAAGTCATCGGCTTCCAGGGCGACGATCATTTTGGTCAGGATCTTCGTCGCGGCCCCGGCGTCATGTGCGCTGACTCCTTTGGCTTCGCGTGCGGCCTTCAACTGCTGTCCGAGTGTCGCCATGGCGGGTTACTCCTTCGGTTTAAACTCTTCGTCGTCGCCGTCTGATTCCTGAGAAACTTCTGCTTCGGAAAGCGGCTCGTCGCTGTCGCCGTGTTCGGGGATTTCTCCGTCGAGGTCAATGAGAATATCGCGCGGGCCGGTTTCTGTCGGCGGGCCGATGATCCCTTTTTCCTCGAGAATATCCATCAGGCGGGCGGCGCGGTTATAGCCGATTTTCAGGCGGCGTTGGAGTGAGGAAGTCGAGGCCCGCTTGGTGCTGCGAAGCACTTCGACCGCAGCTTCCATCAGATCGTCGCTGTCATCCATCTCCGGCAGTTCCGGCCGGTTGTTTTCGATCTTCTGTTTGATCTCTGTAATGAACTCCGGCATGCCCTGTGTGCGGATAAAGTCGGTGATGCGGTGCATTTCGCCATCGCTGGTCCAGGTTCCCTGCAGACGGACCGGTTTATTTTTTCCCGGCGGCAGATAGAGCATGTCGCCTTTGCCGAGCAATTTTTCGGCACCGACGGTGTCAAGAATCGTGCGGCTGTCATTGCCTTGCGCCACCTGGAAGGCGATACGGCCCGGAATGTTGGCTTTGATCGTGCCGGTGATGACGTTGACGGACGGACGCTGTGTCGCGAGAATCATGTGAATTCCTGCCGCACGCGAAAGCTGGGCCAGACGCACGATGCACGGCTCGATTTCCTGCTGCGCGACGCTCATCAATTCCGCCAGCTCATCCACCACGATCACAATGTAAGGCAGTTTGGCCGGTATCAGATCTTTCGGCAGATCATCCGCTTCTTCTTCAATGGCTGCGCCGAAAAGGTCTGTCTGCTTCTCGACCGTGCGGGTATTGAAGCCCTTGATGTCGCGCACCTTCACCTTTTTGAAAAGGGCGTAGCGTTTTTCCATTTCCTTAATGGCCCAGCGCAGACCGAGCGTCACCTTCTTGG
>JBAXDG010000221.1:0-1548 GCA_037141075.1 Kiritimatiellales bacterium | reverse complement strand
ATCATGCCGTAGCGTTTGGTGCCGGTCAGTTCGGCGATCATTTCGGTGTGGCCGGGATAGTTAACGCCCGCGAGCTTAAGCCCTTCTTTACAAATCGGAGCGGTGACCATCGCGTCGAGTTCGCCGTCGAGACAGCCGCGCACCGCACACTCAATCGCGGCGACGGCGGTCTGCGATGCTTCGGCGGTGATTTTTCCCGGCGTGATTTTTCCGTGGAATGGGATCTTCCAATGATTGGAACATCCACCGATGGGCTCCGGCCCGATGAAAATGAACTCGACCTCTTTTTTCCCGCCGTCGCCAAGGCTATGGCGGGCAGGCCAACGTTTGGAAGAAACGGCTTTGAGGGCGACTTCGGGGCCGATGCCGTTGACGTCACCGCAGGTTATGCCGATACGGATGTTCATGAGACGACTCAATACCGTTCAACAAAATGTTTAGCGGTGATGGTTTTGATCAGCGCGTCGTGCAGGCGGTCTCTTTCAGCCGCCAGCAGTTTGTTCTCGATATTTTTTTGCACCTGTTCGAACGGCGCATAGCCTTGCTCGAGACGTTCTATGACTTTGACGATGTAAAATTCGCCGGGCGCTTCAATGAGGCCACTGATCTGTCCGGCCGGCGTGCTCAGCAGGGCGGGCTGGAGTTCTTCGCGCACATCTTTGGGCTCACGCCACGGGCTGACGGCCAGATCGCCCTCGGAAGCCTCTTTAGCGACGGCATCAAAATCGGCGCCGTCGCGCAGTTTCAGCAAGGTGTCTTCCGCCAGCTTGTGTTTTGCGGCAAGATCCTCTTCGGTTTTTCCTTTATTGATGAGAATGAAGCGATATTTGACTTTGAAGGCAATGAAGTACTGTTCTTTGGTGCGCTCGTATTCATCACGCACCGCCTGTGTCGGCACGCTGGCGCGGCGGGTGATCTCCTGGCTGTAAAAAATGCGGAGGGTAACCTGGTCGCGGACTTCCTGTTTCCATTCCTCGAAAGTCATACGGCGGTCGGCCAGCGCACGGGAGAGCAGGGCGCGGTCGTTGTTGAACCGCTCGCGGAGCAACCGGTTGACTTCGTCGTCGACGACCTTGTCGGGGAGTGATAGTTCGCGTGTTTTGGTTTCGGCTTTGAGCAGGGCTTCCTCAATGAGCGCTTCGCGTCCGTCGATGAATGCGGCCTGCATGCGGTCGGCAAGTTCTTTGCCTTTATATTTACGCATGAGCTGCTGGACATAGGGCGCGACGCTTTCGCGGACTTCGCCATAGGTGATGACGGTGCTATCGACTCGCGCGGCGTAACCGTCAACCGCGGTGGTTCGCAGGCCGTTTGTGATTACCGCCATCGGCACGTCATTGGTTTGTGCGAAGAGCGCCGGAGCCGCCAAAGCGAGGAGCAGAAAGAGTTTTTTCATAGGAGTGGCATTATGCGGGATGCCCCCGTTCAGTGCAACGGCTTTTCCCGGCGGTTTCCTGATCTCTTGAGACAGGATGGCCCTTTTACTTTGACAAAATCCTTTCATACATAAGAATCGCCCGTCCAATCTAACCAAACCATGGAGAAGCC
>JBAXDG010000220.1:0-1556 GCA_037141075.1 Kiritimatiellales bacterium | reverse complement strand
TCAATCTCGGCGCCAACGATGCCGCGATCTACAACTGGATTTATAAATACGAGTTCGTGACGGATTATGCGGAGCTGATCCGAACCTTTCAGTCGAACGGTTGCGCGACGGTCTGGATCTGTTATCCGGCGCCGACCTATCCCGGCCCGTACGATTTCACCGATCCGATTGTCGTGAACGAAATCATTCCGATGATTAACGAAATCGCGCAGCAGACCGGCGCAAAGATTATTGATCTGTACCGCCCGTTGAGCGGCAGGCCGGAACTTTTTCCGGACACAGTGCATCCGAACGCTGAAGGCGCCCGGCTGATGGCCGCGGCAGTCTTCACCGCTATTACGGCGAAAGGATCGGCTCCGTAATTTCCAAGCATTGGAAGCGCGTTCCACCTAAGAAATCAATTTGCTATTGGCAAACAGAGGCAGACCCGCTGCGAATTCAGTTGATGGCTGGCTCCAGATAATCCCGCATGCCCTGTAAGATTTTATTAGGCCACACCCCGTCTTCGACCTCATCCGAGACTCCGGGTTTCTTGGTTCCCCTCACAACAACTACGACGATGAAATCGTTTCCAACTTCTTGTATATCAATCCCGGCGATGAGGTTGACATGCCGCAAGGTCATGCCGTGTTTACCGAAGACAACTCCGCCCGCCTCGTTAACAAGTGTTGGAACGAAGCCCGCTTTTTCCAGGCCCGCTTTCGTCGCATCAACCATCCTTTTTGTGTTCACATTTTGGAACACGGCCCTTTCCCTGTAACACGACATCCCCACATTGCCACGATCGTCTTTCAGGGTAACAACATCAGCTGTTGGCGGAAACCTCAAGAGGGGTGCGCATCCGCCAATCAAAGAAACGGCCAATAAGCTCACCGCCAGCATGTATCTGTTTTTCATTTCTCCCCTTCGCTAACTTGTTCTGTGCATACATATATTGTGCGTTCGGGGGAATCTCCGCTATGGGGTATAACCCCACCTCCTGCCAACGGGCTGACCCCGTAATCTAGTAATTTCCAAAACATCGGAGTTGGCCTTTGCCGAAGGCTGCGGCGCGCTTGATCTTTAGAAAGAATTATTCTTTTAAATAATTTCCGTGTTTGATCTTCCGTTTCGATTCATTAGTCTCGGCGGCCTGATGAAAAAAAGACCGCTCATTCTCGAAGAACTCATCATCTGGCTGCGCGGACGGTTCACGCTGACCGACGAAGAAAAAACCTGGACACTGCTGGTCCTCATCATCTGCTGGGTCGGCCTGGCCGGACGCTACTTCTACCTGAAGAATCAGACGCCGAAAGCGGCGGCGACACCAACACAACAAAAAGAAGCCCCTTGACCTTAGACTTTTGACCTTAGACATTCGACGGGCTATAGTCTCCCCATGATTTCAGCAGTGATATTTGATTTCGACGGCATCATCGTGGATTCCGAACGGCTCCACTGGGCGGCGTTTAACAAGGTGCTTGAGCCGCTCGCCCGGAAAATTTCGTGGGCGGAATACATCAAAACGTTTATCGGCTTCGACGACCGCGACACGTTCCGCCACGCGTTTCCAAACT
>JBAXDG010000219.1:0-1556 GCA_037141075.1 Kiritimatiellales bacterium | reverse complement strand
CATACGCATCAAGCTAAGCCATCGCCCCTGCCAATTTTAGCTCTACCTGCTTGTATTTATTAGATTATCTTGTATAGTGCGCCAAATTTTCACTCTGCGGGATAAAAGATCAGGCTTGAAACAACTACCTATTGAAATAACAAACGAACAAATCGGCCAAGAACTGGACATGTGGTTCAACAATGAAGCGTGCGAAGCGCTTGCTCGGGAGACCGGCTTTATTCAACGCAGCACCAGCCGTTTGACCGGCAGTGGATTTTTCAACCTGTTGACAGTCGAGGCCCTGGACGAGCCAACCATCAGCTACGAAGGTTTGTGCGACATCCTTGAAGAACGCCATCCAATCTCGCAGATAACGCCACAAGCGCTGTGCGAGCGAATGAACAGCGACGGCGCGGTGAAATTTCTAAAAGCGAGTTTGGAAAGAACGTTAAAAGAAACAACCCGCCAACAGTCGGCAGCGATGGCGATGGCTTGGCTCGAACCCTTTCTGCGGGTGTTACTGCAAGACAGCACCCAGTTACAGATACACGAAAAAATGGCCGACACATTTAAAGGCAGCGGCGGTAATGCCAGCGCCGCGTGCGTCAAAGTGGATTACAGCTACGACGTCAAAAGCGAAAAAGCCGAACATATCGCCATTCGCCAGGGTGCCGACAGCGACCAAGGGTTTGCCATGGATTTGGCTGCCCGGGTTCAAAAAGGCGACTTGGTGATCCGGGATTTGGGCTATTTCTGCCTGAACTTTTTTGCCTATCTGACGTCGATCGGCGCCTATTTCCTGAGCCGGCTAAGCTTCAACGTCAATGTCTACCTGACGGTTGATGCGGATAAGCCGGTCAATCTGATTCAGCATATCAACCGTTTTGGCAATGGCGACAAGACCATGGAATTCAATGTATTCCTCGGCCAGAAGCAACGCATCCCGATCAGGCTGATTGTCTACCGGCTGCCCTCCGACGTTTACAGGAAACGGCAAAAGGCGGCGATCAAGGCCGCCAAACGGAAAGGCCGCGGCATCAGCCTGTCGTATTTGAAATTCCTCAAGTATACGTTTTTTATCACCAATGTCCCAGCCGCCCAGTGGCCCATGGAGGCCGTCGGCACCGTGTACCGCCTCCGCTGGCAAGTGGAGCTGGTTTTCAAAAACTGGAAGTCGCTGTTCCAAATCAATGTCCTGAAAGGCACCCGCCCAGAACGCATTCTTTGCCTCATCTATGGCCGACTGATCGTAATCCTGGCGGTACAGCGCTTGTTAGCGTTGGCTTCAGCCCAAGCAGTGACCGAGCAGCGGGAGCTGTCCTTTTGCAAGGCTAGCCAATGGCTCATGCGCGGAGGGCGGCTTTTGAAAGCTTTCCTTGACAGGCAATTCGGAGGCTTGCTCAGGCGCATGCTGTCTTGCATGAGAAGGTTGCTCAAACAGAAGCGAAAGCGTCTTTCGACGTGGCAATTGATTGCGCGGCAAATGGCGTATTTGGACAGTTTTGCGGATGTCGACCACTTCGTCCGCGAGGAGTTGGTCCAGGCTGGTTGCGCTTAGCTTGATGCGTATGGGT
>JBAXDG010000218.1:0-1570 GCA_037141075.1 Kiritimatiellales bacterium | reverse complement strand
TAGTCATATTTTCACTGCTGATGGCTTTGGCTTGTTGCGCCGGCAGAGTTGAAGCCGGGCAGATTAATGCAGACGGGGTAATAACCTCAAACGTTCTTGCCATTACGATCAGGAATCAGGTTCTCCACAAACTCGACCCCCGATTGTTTGGTCAGTTCATGGAGCGCCCCGCCTTCAGTGGCGAAATCGGGCCCGAGGCCGCCGTGGTTCCGGGCACTCATCAGCTTCAGCCGCAGGCCGAGAAACTGATTCGGGAGATGCAGATTCCTGTGCTCCGGTTTCCCGGCGGAACCGATGTGGATTTTCTGGATTGGACCGATATGGTTGACGATGTCCCCGGACGAGCCAAAGCCGCTCGACCGATCAGCAGCCCGCGGGGCAATAAAGTCTCAAATGCCTTCGGCTATGATGAGTTCCTGCGGCTGTGCGAGCGCAATGGTTCCGAAGCCGATATTGTGATTAATTTTCGCGATGGACTCCTGAATGTCCGGCCGCTGGAAGAGGCATCCGCTCATGCCGCCGCCTTGGTGGCTTACTGCAATGCGCGACTGGATCAACCGCTTCCGCCCGCGCTATCCCAGTGGACCCAGTTGCGTGCGAAGAACGGACATCCCGAACCTTACCGGGTAAAATATATTCAGATTGGCAATGAGACTTGGATGTTTAATCCGGAAGTGGAGAAGAATTTTTCTGGCGATCCATTGGGGCATTGGCATCAATGTTTGCGCGCCTACATCAAGGCTATTCTGGCGGTTGATCCGACAGTCAAAATCATTCTCGATGCACAACCAGATTCAGTGGTCGCGAAGATACACGAGGAGTTCAAGGATGCAATCGATGGCTACGCCGTGCACGCCTATACGCCTTGGGGTATTCGCAAGGTGGAAAAGGATGGCAAGCCGGTGGAGATTGCGCAGCTATCCGCCGAGGATATCTGGAATGCCTGGGTCGCAGTTCCAGCCGTGGACACGAACGGTCAGGCCTTGCTGGAAGATCATAATTTTTCTCAAGCCCGGGCCTTGGGTTACAAGATTTCGATGACTGAATGGAACTGGAACGGCTGGTGGGCTGTGAACAAGGATGAAGCCGCTCTGGACTCGCTTTTCGCCAAAGGCATCGGAGCCGCCTCCTACCTGCACGCCATCCTCCGACAGGGCAATCTTATCAACATGGCCATGCAGTCCATGCTGGTAGGCAGTCACTGGCCGATTAATTCCATCCGGGTTGATAAAGACAACAAACGCCCCGCCTACATGATGCCCAGCGGCCTGGTCACAAAGCTTTACTCGCAAAATCACGGCGACGAAATGCTCGCCGTGGATTTGGCCAATGCGGAGTTTTATCAACAGCCCTATAAAATGGGCCAGCTCGGGCCGGCCGGAAAAGTCGCCTATGTGGACGTGATTGCCACCAAGAGCAAGAGCGCTCTCACGGTGCATATGATTAATCGCCATTTTGAAGGAAAACAGACCGTCGCCATCGACAGTTCGGCATTCAAGGTGAAACCGCAGCAAGTCGAACTCATTATTCTTGATGGCCGTTTGAATGATGAACCAAAGGAAGGCGAGCC
>JBAXDG010000217.1:0-1573 GCA_037141075.1 Kiritimatiellales bacterium | reverse complement strand
ACGAGTTCTTCGTAGGGAACAAGTTTCCAGTCTTCGATTTGTTCTACTGTAGCCGAGGTCCTTGACCTCGGTTCGCGTTCATGGAACGCGGCTACAGAAAACAGTCCATACCACAACTGCCCTCGTCGGGCGTCGCCGACAATGGCGATCTGTTTGGCGCCTTCCCGCGCGGCGGCCAGCGCCAGTGCCGCGCCGCTGCTGACGGCTCGCACTGCGGTTTTGTTCGGCAGCGCCAGCGCCTGAGCCACAGCAAAAGACATCCGTATGCCGGAAAACGAACCCGGTCCGCGTCCGACTGCATAAAGCGAAATATCATTGTATGAAACATTCGCTTCGTTCAGCAGAGTTTCCAAGGTTTGGAAAAGAATGTTGTGGCGCACCCGTTCACCAAGCCACGTTTTTTCCGCCAGCAGTACGCCGTCCTTGAGCAGAGCCACGCTGCCCTGCCGCGAAGAGAGTTCGATGCCGAGCGTGATCATAACGGATTCTCCACGATGCGGATGATGCGCTGTTCTTCATCGTTGCCACGTTCAAGCTGGATGTGAATAGTCGAGGGCGGCAGCAATTCGGCGGCGCGCTCGGCCCATTCGATGACGGTAATGCCGTCGGTTTCGAGATATTCATCAAGTCCTAGATCAAACGCCTCTTCGGGGCCGCCGAGGCGGTAAAGGTCGATATGATGAAATGGAACGGCTCCGTGGTATTCGCTGATGAGTGTGTAGGTCGGGCTGCAAACCGGCTCTTTAACCCCGGCGGCCTGCGCGAGACCTTGCGTGAAGCAGGTTTTTCCCGCGCCGAGGTTGCCGTGCAGAGCAATCACTGCGGGCTTTTCCAATGTTTGGAAAAATTCCGACGCAATGTTCCAGGTGTCGGAAGGGCTGTTCGAAATCCATTTCATGAGGACAGAGGTTTTATTCAGCCACGGCTTCAAATGCAATGGCAAACGGCAGCGGCGCGCTGCGCACGTTCATGCCGTCTTCGTAAACCGCGACGGCCTGCACGCGTTGCGGCCCCTCTCCAACCGTCCGTTCGTCAAATGACAGTTCGACCCCATCGGCGTACGGCTTGCGATCAAGTTCGCGCCCGTTCCGGAGCAGGAATATTTCTTTCGGCGTCTCCTTGCCGTCAGGCTGAACCTTGACCACGATCCGGTGCGGCGCGCCATTCGTCATGCCGGTAATGGCCAGCGAACGTCCCTTTTTATTGATGAGCACCGGAAAATCTTTGAACCCGCCGGGCGTCACCGGAGAAAGCGCCTGCGCAATAATGCGGACTTCATGATATCCGTCACCCGCTTCTTTGAACGGCAGGTCGATCACCGAGATATTGTCGGCTTCTTTAATCTGTTTTCCGTCAAACAGCGCGCTGTAAAGAACCTTTGCGGGCACCGGAAATTTCGCCTCGGCAACAAACGACGCATCCAGACTGCTCGAAATTTCTTTACTCAGTCCGATCGTTTTAATTTCAACAGGAAGTCCGGCGATCTGAGAAAGCGGGTCTCCGAGAAGCAGCACCTGCACCGGACTCAGGATGGACTGATAAAAACTCTCCATCGCCGAACAGCCGGAGGCGT
>JBAXDG010000216.1:0-1579 GCA_037141075.1 Kiritimatiellales bacterium | reverse complement strand
CTGTCACGGTTTGTGTGCTTGCTCCTTCGTCGCGGCACAAACCGCGCCAGCCCCGCGTTTCAGCCAATCTCTGTTGTGGGGTGGTTCACTCCAGAGCCGAGCCCGACGAAAACCCGAGCTCGGATACTCGCAAGGGTTTTCTCTGGGCCCAGCTCTTCCGTTCACCCGCAACAGCCTTTCCTCGCCGCCGTGCCCCCTTTGACGTCGGCTTCGGAACTTCCGCCGCTGTTGCGTCGTCGCCGTCCCGGCTCCCTTGCCGGGGGCGCGGTATGCTTGGCAGCCGGATTTCGCCTTCGGCGATTCCGCCCCTCGGCGTTACAGCGTCCCGCTATACCACCTCGGCGCGGCCAAGTTTCCAAGCCTTGGAAATTTTTCTTCCAACCTCTGGAATTTCCAATCCTTGGAAAACTGCCGCCGATCTCAGAACTTTCCAATCTTTGGAAATGGGGCCCCCGCTGCGCGGCCCCCCATAAAATGGGGCCCCGTGCGCTACGCGCCCTGAGTTTTCCAGCATTTTTCTGCGCCGTTGCAACACGCTGAAACAACGCCGTTTGATTTCTCACATTAGGGTGAGGAATCACTATGCAATTTCAACCCGGACAATCAGGCAACCCCGCAGGCAGACCGAAAGGCACGTTCAGCGGACGCACACAACTCGTTAAGGCGCTCGACCGCCTGTTGCAGGATGAAGGCAATCAGCAGGCTTTGCTGAACGGTCTGCAAGCGTCCTTGCAAAAAGACCCGGTTTGGTTTTTCCGCCGCATCGTCATGCCTCTGCTTCCCAGAGAAGCCACCTTGAACGTCGAACACAACGGAGTAATACAATGGCAACTGCTCTCAAATACACCGCCCATTGGGCTCAAAAAGCAATCCATGATGCCCGCGACAAGCGATTTCGAATTGTCTGCACCGGAAGACGGTTCGGAAAGACCCTATGCCTTGCCGGGGAACTGCTCGAAAGCGCCTTCCTCGACTCCGGCGAATACGGATGGGTAGCGCCGACCTACAACGTGGCGGAGCGCGGCAGGGAAGCGTTCATTGCCGCAGCGGAATCATGGTACCTGCACTTTATCGGGCGGACACCGTCGCGTGTTGAGTTCGTGAGTCAGGACGGCAAAATTTCCCGCGTCTGGTTTTTGTCTGCCGATAATCCGGAAAACATTCGCGGCTACGGTTTCAAGGGCATTGTGGTCGATGAGGCGGCGGTGATCCCTCCCGATGTTTGGAACTACATCCTGCGCCCGACCATCGCGCAGACAGAAGGCTGGGCCGTGTTCATCTCGACACCCAAAGGCCGCAACTGGTTCTACGATCTCTTCATGCGTGGACTCGATCCGGAGGAACCGCACTACCGCTCATTTAAGTTTCCCAGCAATGCCAGCCCGTTTTTCCCGCCGACCGAATGGGACGATGCCAAGCGCACCTTGCCCGCCGACGTGTTCAAGCAGGAATACGAAGCCGAGTTCCTTGAAGACTCCGCGGGTGTATTTCGCGGCGTCAGCTCGTGCCTGTTTCCTGAAAAGACAATCACCCGCGACGACCGCGCCGGGCCGGTGGTCATCGGTTGCGACATTGCCAA
>JBAXDG010000215.1:0-1598 GCA_037141075.1 Kiritimatiellales bacterium | reverse complement strand
ATCGAGGTGCCTCCGGTGAAGTCCACGCCGAAGTTCTTTTCTCCCTTATGGAACAAGACGATCCAGCTCAGGATGATGATCGCCCAGGAAGTGCCAATGGCAATATACCGTTTGCCCATAAAATCGATCTTCGTTTTCGGGAAAAACGAAAACATCTTAATGGTTTTGAGCTTCATTTTTTCAGCCATCGTATCGAGCAGCAGCCGGGTGAAGACCAGCGCCGTCAGCATGCTGACGAGAATACCGGCGGTCAGGGTCACTGCGAATCCACGGATGGATCCGGAACCCTGCCAGAACATAATGACGGCGGCCACGAGTGTGGTCAGATTGGAGTCAAAAATGGTGGCGAACGCCTTGTCATATCCAGCGGAGATCGAACTCACAACACTCTTGCCGAGAGCCAGCTCTTCTCTTATGCGCTCATAGATCAGCACGTTGGCGTCCACCGCCATCCCGAGAGTAAGCACGATACCAGCAATACCGGGCAACGTCAGCACCGGCAGTCCGGCTGAGGCGCCTGCTCCAGCGGAAAACAGACTGAGAATGCCGGAGGAAAACCACATCCCGAACGGCAGCATGAGCATGAGCATGATCAGCGAAATATCAGCAACCATCCCGGCGAGGAGATAATAGCCGCCCATGAAAACAACTACGCCGATAGCACCGTAGATACAGGCGCGCATGCCGCTTTCGATGGAGTCTTTGCCGAGCGAGGGGTCAACGGTGCGCTCTTCAACAATCGTTACCGGCGCAGGCAGCGCTCCGGCACGCAGCACATTGACAATCTTCTGCACTTCATCTGCGGTGAATGAACCGGTAATCTGAGCGTTGCCGCCATAAATCGCGTCCTGAATGACCGGCGCGGAATAGAGCTGTCCGTCGAGAATGATCGCCAGACGACGTCCTCTGTCGCTATTCACATTATTTTCACCGCGCGGAGCGTAAGCCGCGGTGACTTTTCCAAAACGTTCGGCGCCGTCCTTGTTGAAGGAAAGCGAAACGTAAGGGCGGTTGTTCTGCGGTTCGTACTCAACCCGGGCATCTTTAAGCGCCGAACCGGTGAGCTGCTTGCGCACTTCAACGTACGTCGGCTTATAGACCGTTGAGCCGTCCCTCAGGGTTTCTTTTTCGAGCATAAACTCAGCACCGCGTTTGGCGCCAAACCGTTTAAGTTCGTCGCGGAATGCGCGGTCCATGGCTTTATCTTCAACCGCCTTGCGGTCGCGCACATAGTACTGCTCGTTACCGACACGCACCGGACTGAAGCCGGGCGGCGTCAGGCCGGCGGTAAACAGTTCGTTGGCCCATACATCGCTCTCAGCATGCACCAGACGGAATTCAAGAAAGGCCACACTCATAATCGAGTTTTTGGCCTCGATACGCTTATTCACATCCACGCCGGGCAGACGGATAACGATACGGCTGTCGAGCAGCGGATAAATTTCCGGTTCGGCGATACCGAGTCCGTCCACGCGGCCGCGAATGACTTCCAGCGCCACGCCCTGCGTCGCTTTGACATCCTTGGTTATGGCCGCTTCAAGAGCCGCGCCTTCGAGCTTCCCGTCTTTTTCGAGCACATTCTTGCGGACCTCGTTGCG
>JBAXDG010000214.1:0-1616 GCA_037141075.1 Kiritimatiellales bacterium | reverse complement strand
CGGTACATGCGTATCCTACCACCGCCTGGGGTATTTGGTTTTTACCGGTTCCCTATACTCTGCACGGCTGATTCTTGGACGTTCGTGAGACGGCATTTTCTTCATATTGATGCGGTAAAACGCCTCTTTATAAAATGTCTAGCTTTAACCCGTGCAGAGTATAACCACCAGAGCGGTACGCTTCAGCTTGTCGATGAAATCGTTCTACAAGATCGAGAATTTGAGATGGAACTGCCATGTCGTCCCTCCCCTGTCGCGATGACGCGCTCTTGCGCGGTGCAAGTATACCATAATATTGCTTTTTTAAGGTTGCCTGAGTGACTTCTTTTTGAGTGCTGCCGAACGATCCGCGTCAGGTGCGCCGCTGGCGGACATGGAGATCGGTACGGCTGACGGCACGGAACACCTATTCGCGATCGCCACGAGTCACGGGCCGCGCCAGCGGCGTCACCTGCACGCGGCTGTTGGGCCGCATGGACACGGATTTACGAATGAGTTTTTGTTATCAACAATAGAGTCTATCGCTGGATCATAGGTAGATACACGGAATAACGGGATGTAACGGGCGTAGGCGAAGGTGTGACGGACGTGGGCGAGGGTGTGACCGTCGTGGACGACGTGGGCGAGGGCGTCATGGACGTGGGCGAGGGTGTGACCGTCATGGACGGCGTGGGCGAGGGCGTCATGGACGGCGTGGGCGAGGGCGTCATGGACGTAGGCGAGGGTGTGACTGTCGTAGACGGCGTGGGTGAGGGCGTCATGGACGTGGGCGAGGGTGTGGCCGTCGTGGACGGCGTGGGCGTCATGGACGTGGGCGAGGGTGTGACCGTCGTGGACGGCGTGGGCGAGGGCGTAACTGGAGTCGGTGGCAATGTTACGGTGATTGAGAATGAAACAGCACCATTTGCTGGATTAGAGAACCACGTCACTCCTTCTTGGACAAAGGCAAAATTAACATTGTATTGCCCAGGCGTAATCGGCGCATGTAAAGCAAACTTAAAAATACCAATATTTCCAGGCTGTACTACGCCGGCATTAGCTATTCGATACGGATGAAGCCAAGATGGATCATAGAAAGGACTTGCTTGATCGAGCGGTAGCATATATATTTTCGTATTACTATCCCATGCTGCTGTACCCATATTCTTTACTTGGACTTGTACCATTTGAGTTGAGTCGCTGATCATTGTTGCATTGGAAGGGCGGACTACGCCAACGGTATCAACACCATCGCCATTCCAATCACCAGCAACCGGAATATCACTGGGTAAACCATAGCCGAAAGCGATCAAGGTATTATTGGGACTTGCCGCATTACTCGGATTGAGATACCACGTAGCATCGGAGGGGCGAAACACGCCAACTGTATCGATCACCATTCCAATCACCAACAACCGGAATATCACCGGGTAAACCATAGCCGAAAGCGATCAAGGTATTATCGGGACTTGCCGCATTATTCGGATTGAGATACCACATAGCATTGGAGGGGCGGAACACGCCAACCGTATCGATACCGTCGCCATTCCAATCACCAACAATCGGAATATCACCGGGCAAGCCATAGCCGAAAGCGATCAAGGTATTATCGGGACTTGCCGCATTATTCGGATTGA
>JBAXDG010000213.1:0-1636 GCA_037141075.1 Kiritimatiellales bacterium | reverse complement strand
AGGTGGAACGCGATCTCCGAGCGCGTTTAATAAAGAAAGCGTACACGGAGTGTCCGCTCCACCTTTCGGTTTCCAATGTCTGGAATGTGGAAGAGGCTTCCAGCCTCTGGCCAGCGGCAGGGCCCGGGCTATAACGCCCGCGAAGGCTTCCACCTTGCAGTTTCCAAAGCTTGGAACTTCGAAAGGCTGTTTGTTGACCTCCAGCCGGACTTGGAATAGGCTCCCGGCCAGAAAAAGTAATCGGTCACCCATTAATTTTGGGACAGATGAAGGCGAAAGACAATATGGCCAAAGAATCAGTCGTCATAAGGACATACCCCACGACAGGCCTGGCCGATATGGCGTGCATGTTGCTGGAGTCGGAAGGAATTAAGGCGAAGGTTATCGCATTCACAGGAAAGGGGAGCGGTATATATACGTATATGACACAGCTCCTTATACCGGCAGAAGAGGCCGAAAGAGCCGCCAAAATTCTGGAAAAGATGGAAACGACGGAATAGAACGTCCACCAAGGCGTTTCTTCGTATTGTTCATTCTTATCGGATTTGTAGATTATAGAACGCTGGTATTACATACTCTAACTCCAAGTGGAAAGGTTGGTTCGGTGCCAGTTTAAGTTCGACTTGGTTTGGCTCTGCGGTTAAGAACCCAACATGATTTCTGTTATTCTAAAAAAAGGCCGCGAAAAGAATCTGCTTCAGCGGCATCCGTGGATTTTTTCCGGCGCGATTGAGCGCGTCGAAGGCGCGCCGGGTGTCGGCGAAACCGTCACGGTTTGTTCGTTTGACCGCAAACCGCTGGCGCAGGCGGCGTGGTCGCCGCAGTCGCAGATTGCCCTGCGCGTCTGGAGTTTTAATCCGGAGACGATTATCGACGCGGCGTTTTTCCGTACGAAACTGCAAAACGCGGTTTCCGCCCGTTCACAAATCAGGGGATTCATCGTTCAACCCACCCCGGCCTGCGGCCACCCCTCCGGTGGAGGGGACTCATCAGTCAGTACGGGTAATCCCCTCCTTGGGAGGGGTGCCGGGACGGCGGGGTGGGTTTCTTCCGAGAAGAATTTTTCCAACGCCGTTCGTCTAGTTGCGGCAGAGTCCGACGGACTGCCCGGTCTGATCATCGACCGTTACGCCGACTATTTAGTCTGCCAGTTTCTTTCCGCCGGTTCCGAATATTGGAAAGACACTATCGTCGAACTGTTGCAGGAACTTTTTCCCGGACTTTCCATCTACGAGCGCTCCGACGTTTCGGTGCGCGAGAAAGAAGGTCTGCCTTCGCGTTGCGGTGTACTGGCCGGTGCGGAACCGCCGGAGCATGTCGAGATCAACGAAAACGGCATGCGCTTGCTGGTGGATATCAAGGGCGGACACAAGACGGGTTATTACCTCGACCAGCGCTATAGCCGTGCCGCCGTGCGTGACTGGGCCGAGGGCCGTGATGTACTCAACTGTTTTTCGTACACCGGCGGCTTCGGCGTGGCCGCGCTGCTCGGCGGCGCGAAGCATGTTTTGCAAATGGACAGTTCTGAACCGGCGTTGGAAATCGCCCGGCAGAACGCGGAACTCAACGGCCTCGCTCCGGCGGCCTCTGAATATATGTGCGGCGACGTTTTCAAGGAGCTGCGCCGCTTCCGCGA
>JBAXDG010000212.1:0-1641 GCA_037141075.1 Kiritimatiellales bacterium | reverse complement strand
GACAAAGCCAAAGTGGAAGTGGGCGTGCAGGTGGTGGAGCGCTGGATCATGGCCGCGCTGCGTAACCAGACCTTTTTTAGTCTTGGCGAGATGAACCGCGCAATTGCCAACCGGCTGGAAGAATTGAACGGTCGGGTGATGCAGCATCTGGGCAAGTCCAGAAAACAGCTATTTGAAGAATTGGACCGGCCCGCTCTGCGCCCGCTGCCAGAAAAGTCCTTCGAATACGCCGAATGGAAGGTTGCCCGGATAAATATCGACTACCACGTCGAATTCGAGAAGCATTTTTACTCTGCGCCTTGTGGGCTGATCCACCAGGAAGTGCGCGTCCGGGCCACCGAGCGCATGATTGAGATTTTCCACAAGAGCAAAAAAGAACCGGTCGCCATCCACCCGCGCCGCCGCACTGCCGGTGGCTATTCCACTCAAAATGCCCACATGCCGGTCAAGCATCAGAAAGCCGGTGAATGGACGCCCGAGCGTTTGAAAAGTTGGGCAGACAGCATCGGTCAGCAGACCAGCCAGTTTATCGCTGCTCTTCTAGTTTCCCGCGTGCATCCGGAACAAGCTTTCCGCTCCTGCCTGGGAATTTTGCACCTTTCGAAGGAATATTCTCACGCCCAATTGGAAACCGCCTGCAAAATGGCGCGCGAAGCCAAAACCCTGAACTACCAGGGCGTGAAATCCGTGCTGGAAATTCTGCCCCCGGCGTCCGCTCCGGAGCAATTGCCACTCCCCGGCCACGAAAATATCCGTGGCAATTCATACTACCAGTGAGGCCCCCATGCTCATCCAACCTTTGCTCGACAAACTTACCCAGCTGCGCCTGCCCGCCTTCCGCGATGGGCTAAAGGAACAGCTCAATAACCCCCAATATGCCGAACTCAGTTTTGAAGAACGCCTGGCGCTCCTTGTGGATCTGCAATGCACCAGCCGGGATGACAAACGTCTGCGAAAATTGATCAAGCAAGCCGCCTTTTCTCAATCCGCTTGCATCGAAGATCTGGAAATATCCCCGACCCGCGGCCTGGAGCGCCGCTTTATCCTGGAACTGGCCCAGGGCAACTGGATTGACCGGCATCTCAACACACTCGTGGTTGGCCCGACCGGATCGGGAAAATCCTTCATCGGTTGCGCGCTCGGGCTCTCCGCCTGCCGCACCAATCATTCCGTGCGCTATTACCGGACTTCCCGCTTGCTGTTCCAGCTCGCCCGCTCGCACCTGGATGATTCCTATCCGGCGCTACTTGCCGGGCTGGCCAAAGTCGACTTGCTCATCCTCGACGATTGGATGCGCGATCCAATATCTGCTTCCGAAACCCGCGATCTGCTCGAAATCCTGGATGACCGCTTTGGTCGCGTCTCCACCCTGGTCGCATCCCAACTGCCGGTGGCGGAGTGGTTTTCGCAGTTCCCCAACCCGACCCTGGCGGATGCCATCCTCGACCGCCTGGTCCACAACGCCTACCGGCTCAATTTGACCGGCGATTCTCAAAGAAAAGTGCGCGCCGCAACCACCATGCCGACCACTTGATTTATAATCGAATCACCAGCCTTACTCCTCTCCCGAGTGGTCGCCATGCTCCGGAATCGGTGGTCGGCATAAATCGGATTCACTGGTCGTTTTGATCGGAATACGCA
>JBAXDG010000211.1:0-1644 GCA_037141075.1 Kiritimatiellales bacterium | reverse complement strand
TAAAGCTGCGTGATCAGATCGCAGTCGAGGCGGTGGCCCGCTTTATACGAGGTGATCTCGCCGACAAAGCGCGCGTCGGGAATCAGCGCGACCGCCGCGAGCAGATCCAGCACGCCGCGGTGCCAAACCGGCTCCAGCGATTTTCCGTTGCGAATCAGGCGCGGCTGATTGTGATAGCGGTTTTTACGCGCAATCAAAACGTTCTGATCGGTGTAACCGAGGTTGCGGATGTCGGCGAAAATCTTACCGATTGTTCTGCAGTAAAGCGTTTTGCCATACGGCGTGTTGGTGCGCGCCTCGGCGCCGGTCTGTACGTTGATAAAGTTGACCGGAAACCGGATGCGCTGCTGTCCAATGACATTCGGAAAATTAATGGCGGCGTCTACGATCAGTTTCGGGACGGCACTTGTATTCGGCGCGAGCGTCACGAATTGTCCGTGATCCCAGCAAAGCGTCACCGGCTCTTTGACGGTCACATATTTAACTGGACGGCTCACCGTGCGCCGTCCGGCGCGCTCCAGCGCTTCAATCAGGTCGAGGCTGCCACGTACGAAGAGCGGCGGGTCGCCGGAATCAATTTTGATCATCAAGTTGTCGATATCCAGACCCATGCGCAACGAAATGATGTGCTCCACCATGCGCACATAGTTGTGCGGATCGCCAGCGCGCAGCACAATGTTGCTGACGATTGCGCCCGTCGTCCAGACGTTATCAATCGCCACGCGGATTGGCAGGGAGTTCGGCTGGTCAGTGCGATCCAGCCACCAGCCTTCGCGGTCGGTCGGTTCAAAAGTAATGGTGGTTGTCGCTTTGCCCGCAAAGGTTCCCGGTCCGGAAACGCTTACCCGCTCGGCAATGGTCTTCTGCTGTGTGCGCGGCGGATGGCTTGGCTGATCGGTCAGGTCGAGGTCAACCGCGATCCGGTTAAACTCCTCATACGAAGCGGAAAGAATTTCTTCATTGCCCGCCAGCAGGCGGCCCGGGGTTTTATTCATAAGGCGTAAAGTCCATGGTTAAGCATCAAATTTCGTGGTCTAAAATACGAAAGCCGCTATAGTCTTGCGAGTTCCAAACTTTGGAAAAACAGATAAAATTTATGGAGCATCGCAGATTACTTCGATCGGTTGGAACTGTCAGCGCCTTCACCATGCTGAGCCGTCTGCTCGGTCTGTTGCGCGAAACCGTCACCGCCGCCGCCTTTGGCACCAGCGCGGTGATGTCTGATTTCGTTGTGGCTTTTCGTATTCCGAATATGTTCCGCGCATTGTTTGGCGAAGGAGCGCTCTCCTCCGCCTTTGTGCCGGTTTTTTCGGCGATCCGTGCGAAAGAAGGCGAATCTGCGGCCTGGCGGTTCGCCCGCCGCGTAATCACCCTGCTGGGTGCGGTGCTGATCGTCATTGTCTTGATTGGCATCGGCGTCACCTTTTTCCCGCCGTTGGTCGAAGCCTTTCGCAAGGGAACCCAAACCCTGCCTCTTCTGCGCATCATGCTTCCGTATCTTTTCTTCATCTGCCTGACCGCGCTGTCGCAGGGCATCCTCAACAGTTTCGGGCGCTTTGCTCTGGCGGCCTTCACGCCCTGCCTGCTGAATCTGACGTGGATCGCGTTCGTCCTGTTTGTTTGTCCAAGGATGGGAACCACGCC
>JBAXDG010000210.1:0-1645 GCA_037141075.1 Kiritimatiellales bacterium | reverse complement strand
CCATCGGCTTCATTTCAAACTGGGTGATCACCTGTTTGTCTTTATCCCGCGAGAGAGGAAGAAGGTCGATCAGCGGCTTTTCGCCGATCACCACGCCGGCGGCGTGCGTGCCGGTATGGCGCGGCAGACCCTCAAGGATCGGCGCATATTTCATGATCTCCTGCGCCACCGGATCCTGCTTTGTTGCTCGCTTGAAATCGGGATTTTCTTCCAGCGCCTTGGCCAGCGTTGCGCCGGGCGTTTCCGGAACCATCTTGGCGAGTTTGTCGCATTCGTTGAGCGGCAGGGCCAGCACGCGGCCGATGTCGCGGATCACGGTTTTTGCGCCAAGTGTTCCGAAGGTGATAATCTGCGCGACGTTTTCGCGGCCGTACTTGTCTTTAACGTACTCGATCACTTCGCCGCGGCGGGCCTGACAGAAGTCGATATCAAAGTCCGGCGGCGACACGCGGTCGGGATTGAGAAAGCGCTCAAAAAGCAGGTTGTAGAGCAGCGGATCGAGCGCCGTGATGCCCAGCGCATAGGCCAGCATACTGCCTGCGCCCGAACCGCGCCCCGGCCCGACCGGGATGTTCTGACTTTTCGCGTAGGCGATGAAGTCCTGCACCACGAGGAAATAGTTGATGAAGCCCGTCTTCTCGATCACGCCGACTTCATAATTAAACCGCTCCGCCACCCGCTTTTCGATATCGGTCTTCGGATGGTCAAAATCGTCGATGGGATAAAGTTTCTTCAGGCCCGCCTTGCCGATGGCCATCAGGTAATCCTTCTGGCTCTTATATTCCGGCGGAACGGTATAGGTCGGGAAATGGAGCGGCTTTTTCTTGTCCACCAGCTCCACGTTGCAGCGGTGCGCGATTTTAACCGTATTGTCCAGCGCCTCTGGATGGTCGGGGAAAAGCCGTTCCATCTCCGCGCCGCTCTTCATGTAAAATTCACTGCCGGAATAGCTCATCCGGTTTGTATCGCTCACCAGATTGCCGTGCTGCAGACAGATCAGCACATCGTGCGCGTCGCGGTGCTCTTTTTTGATGTAATGCACATCGTTGGTCACCACCAGCGGCAGACCCGTCCGTTTTGCCACCTCAATAATATGTTTATTGGCCGTCTTCTGCTCCGGAATGCCGTGATCCTGCATTTCGAGGAAAAAATTATTCGGGCCGAGAATTTGCGAATACTCCTTCGCCAGCATCACCGCTTTATCAACGGCTCCCTCGGCGCAGGCCTCCGCCACTTCGCCCTTCAGACAGGCGGACAGGCCGATCAGCCCCTTGCTGTATTGCCGCAGAAGTTTCTTATCGATGCGCGGCTTGTAATAAAATCCCTCCAGATGGCTGAGGGAAACCAGATGCATCAAGTTGTTATAGCCTTCGTTATCCTCCGCCAGCAGCACCAGATGCAGATTGTCGGACTGCGACGTTTTTTCGTCTATTCCGTTGCGGGCGATATACACCTCACAGCCGATGATCGGCTTAATGCCCGCCGCCAGCGCCTGCTTATAGAAATCAATCACGCCGTAGAGCACGCCGTGGTCGGTAATTGCCAGATGCTCCTGGCCCAGCGCCTTCGCTGTCGCCACAGCATCCGCCACCTTGCACGAGCTATCGAGCAGGCTGTATTCCGTGTGAAAATGAAGATGGCAGAA
>JBAXDG010000209.1:0-1688 GCA_037141075.1 Kiritimatiellales bacterium | reverse complement strand
CCCGAGCAACAGCAGTTCAGCACACTTGATCTCTCACAAGACCGCTCCAAAGAACTCGAAAAGGTGGAAAAATGATGCTTCCCGATCTCCAGTCCAGTCTGATTTGCGACGATGTCCGTCAGGAACGAAACGGCAAGTTCATGCTGATCGGCCTGTTCGACGCCATCCACGCCGAGCGCCTGCCGGTCGCTTTCGCCAAAATGTGCCTCGTCACCCGCTGGTGCAGCGGCGAAGGAACCTTTACGCAACGTTCACGGATTATGCACCCCGACCAGAAAACCGTACTCGCTGAAGGCAAAGAGGTTCAGGTGCAACTTCCTTCTCCGGAGGCCGCCGCCACCAGCATCGAACTGTTCATGAATATTAACTTTCCGACGGAGGGCACCTACTGGGTGGAACTCCTGCTCGACGGCGACCTGAAAATCCGTTACCCGCTCCGCGTCAACCGGATCGAACGGCACGCCGACGGCGCATGATTCCGGAGCGGGACGTGCCCGCAGGAAGAAAAAATGGCCATAAGAGTTGACAGCTTTCTCCTTCTAGCCTACTTTTTCCCGTCTTTGACCCAAAAAGGAATTTTTTATGGAAGCGTATGCAGTAATTGAAACCGGCGGCAAACAGTACCGCGTGGAGAAGGATACCGTTCTCAGCATCGAACTGCTGGAAGACTCGGAAGCCGGTAAAGTCATTGAATTTGATCAGGTTCTGGCCGTTTCCAACGGTAGCGAACTCACCATCGGCGCCCCCGTTGTGGCCGGAGCCAAAGTGACCGCCACCGTGGTCGAAAACTACCGTGGCGATAAAGTGGTGGCGTTCAAAAAGAAACGCCGTCAGGGCTACCGCAAAAAAATCGGTCACCGGCAGGAACTGACCAAGATCAAAATCGAATCGATCAAAGCTTAATTTTTGAAGGAGCAGAACCATGGCACATAAAAAAGGACAAGGGGCTTCCAGTAACGGTCGTGATAGTCAGCCGAAACGCCGCGGCGTCAAACGCTACGGAGGAGAAACTGTAACCGCCGGCAGCATCATCGTTCGTCAGGTCGGCAACAAATTCGTCGCTGGATCCAACGTCGGTCAGGGCCGCGACTTCACACTCTTCGCGCTCAAACATGGCATCGTCGAGTTCGACAAAGCCGGCCGCCGCGTCAACATCCGCGAAATGCAGACCGCATAACCGGTTTCCAATGTTTGAAAAAAGCAAAGGCGAGCTTTAGAAGCTCGCCTGCTTCATTTAAGGTATCCGCCGTGAAACCCATTATATTCAGAGACCGCGTAAAAATCTTCGTGAAAGCCGGCAACGGCGGCAACGGGATTTCCTCCTTCCGCCGCGAAAAATTCGCGCAGTTCGGCGGCCCCAACGGCGGCGACGGCGGCCACGGCGGCAGTGTCATCCTGCGCGGCGATATCAATCTGGATTCACTGAACGCGCTTTACTATCACCCTCACCAGAACGCCGAACCCGGCGGCCACGGCAGAGGTAGCGACTGCACCGGCCGCTGTGGAGAGGACAACATTCTCATTGTGCCTTGCGGAACCGTCGTTCTCGATCCCGATACAGAGGAGTTCGTCGGCGAAATTATCGAGCATGGACAGGAGCTGATCATTGCGCGGGGCGGACGCGGCGGTCTCGGCAATCCTCACTTTAAATCATCCGTCAGCCAGGCGCCGACCAAATGCACGCCCGG
>JBAXDG010000208.1:0-1690 GCA_037141075.1 Kiritimatiellales bacterium | reverse complement strand
GGGTGCAGGACAGATTTATTCAAGGTCTGACGATTTCTTGGTTTTGCGTATTTTTTTGTTGCTCTGGTATATGTGAACACATATATTCGCCCCGTATGAAGACCATCCCACTACCCGAACGTGTTGCTCAAATGGCCACCATCACCCGCATGGAGCGCGGCCACATCTCCGTTATCCGAACAGGTCCTGACGGACAGCCTTACCACAACCTCCAACACCGCGAGGACGGCCGCAATGTCACCGAATACATTCCCCGGGAAGAGCTTCCCGCTGTGCAGGAAAACGTTGCCGCCTACGAGCATTTTATGAAGCTTGTTGACGAGCATGTGGCCGGGATTTCTGAGGTCTCCCGGCAAGAGCGAAAGGCGGGGGTTAAAAAAAAACGCCGGACGCCGAGCGCTATGCCCTTGCCCAGGAAGAAGAAGTCCAAAAGCTGATTGCCGCCTTCCGCTCCGCCCAACCCGGCGGCAGTGTCGTGGCCGATTTGGAAAAACTGTTGCGCACCGCCATTTTTAAACCCGCCGCCCAACTCGTCGGACAACTCCTCCAGGAGGCTGCCGAGCGGATCGACAGCGCCTACCAGCCCAAGCCTGGGGAAGTCCGCAAGGGTCGTACTTCGCTGGAAATCCAAGGCATTTTCGGCTTCTTCCCCTTGCTGCGCGATTATTACTATCATCCCGGCAAGCAGCAAGGACATCATCCCGCCGACTCCGTTCTCGGTTTGGAAGGCTCTCACACCCCCGCCCTATCCCGCCTCATCTGCCTGGAGGGCTCCGACGAATCCAGTTATAGGAAAGCCGAGGTCCATCTTGAGGAAATCGGTGGCATTGTCGTCGGCGAACGCCAGATCCAGCGCGAGGTGTTGCGGCTGGGCCCAGAGGCTGCCGCCTGGCTGCGCCGGGAAAGTCCGCCCCAAGCCTGTGACGCCACCGTCCTCTATGTTGAAGCCGACTACACCGGCCTGCCCATGCGGCGCGAGGAACTGGAGGGCAGAAAAGGCAAGGCTCCCGACGGTCAGGCCAAAACCCGCATGGCGGCCTTGGGCTGCGTGTTTACCCAGCACCAGCTCGACGAGGCGGGCCGCCCCCTGCGCGATTACCAATCCACCACCTATCTGGCCGGATTTGAAAGCCCTTCGGATTTCGGCATCGGGCTGCGGCGCGAGGCCCTGCGCCGTGGCATGGGTGAGGCGGACAAGGTCGTGCTGCTCATTGACGGGGCCGTCGCTCTTGAAAAAATGGGCAGAGACTACTTCCAGCAGGCCACCCAGATCGTGGATGGCTTTCACGCCATGGAACACCTGGAAGAACTCATCGAGGCGCTACTGACCCGAAATGATCCCCGTCGTTTTGCTAGACGGAGGTATCACTGGCGCAAACTACTCCTAGCCGACGGCGTCGAACGCATTATCCAGTGGGCACGCAAGGAGGCGCTTGGCACGCCCAGGCAGAGCGAGGTCGAGTCGCAACTCGGCTACTTCGTCCGCAACGTCCCACGGATGCTCTATGGCACCTTCCGCAAGCAGGGCTTGTTCATCGGCTCAGGGGTCATTGAAGCCGGCTGCCGCAGCGTGATCGGCAGCCGCTGCAAGCAATCGGGCATGTTCTGGACCGAGGAAGGTGCCAACGCCGTCATGGCTATGCGTTGTCTCAACGCTGGAGGCCGCCTCAACACATTCTGGCTCGCACGC
>JBAXDG010000207.1:0-1695 GCA_037141075.1 Kiritimatiellales bacterium | reverse complement strand
TCGAGAAAATTTGCGTACACCTCGCGCAGTGCACCTCCAGCGGAACCGAAAGCGTTCCACGCACAATCAGTATCTCGTCGACCACTTGCGCGTATAGGTCACAACTCACCGGCCCCGCCGGATGGATATCATCCGCCTCGCTCAGCCCGAGAATCTCGCCCGGCTCCTCCTCGTGAAACTTCAGTCCCGACTCGGGAATTCTGGCTACGTTAATAATCATGGTAGTGGTTATTCGATATTAGTTATTGGTTATTGGGGAACAAGTTAGAGCTTTTCCTTCTGCGGAGTCAGCGACTGGTGATAAGCGTTCAGCTTGGGCCCGAGAGCGTCAATAATAGGAGCCAGCAAATCAGCGTCTTCTTTTTTGATCAACTTCCGCTTATACGCTCGGCGGAGAAAATGTTGCGTCTCATTCAATGAACCCCATGCGATCCGGACAAACCGGCGGTTATCGTTTGTGTCCCGCCGCCCGTTCCCTTCGGCGATATTCGCCCCAATGCTGTCGGCGGCGCGTACCAGCTGCCGTCCAACGGTGTGCTTGGCGAAAAGATTCCAAGGTATGACGACATCCCAGATGCGGTCGGCTAAATCTTCAGCCAGTTGGTACACTTGAAGGTTTTCAAATTCACTTTTGGCCATGTTTTTCTCCCGCCAATAACGAATATCCAATATCGAATAGCAAGCCGCTGAAGCGGCGTTTATTTCTTCAATTTGCCGGCCAATGCTTTATGGACGGCGGCGGGAACAAACTCCGAGACGTCCCCGCCGAGCGAGGCGACCTGTTTGACGTTAGTCGAACTCAGAAAACTGTAATCCTGCTTCGGCATCAGAAAGAGCGTTTCTATATCGGGAGCCAGCCGGCGGTTGGTCAGCGCCATCTGAAACTCGTACTCGAAGTCCGAAAAAGCCCGCAGTCCGCGAATCAGCACGCCGACACCCTGCGACCGGGCATATTCAACCAGCAGCCCGTCAAACAGAGTCACCGTCACATTCGGCAGATCAGCCACCGCCTTTTTGACCAGTCCGACCCGCTCTTCTTGCGAAAACAGGGTGCTTTTACCGGTCACGGCGGTCACCGCCACAATCAGCTCGGGGAAAATACGCGCCGCGCGCTCCACCACATCAAGGTGGCCCAGCGTCATCGGGTCAAACGTACCGGCATAAATCGCTTTTTGATTCATTTTGTCTGCTCCAGAAAAAGCATCCGGGTCTCCCCGTAAATCTTCTCCTTAATAAAGTTCCAACCAGCAGGCACACTATAGGCTCCGTGCGAGCGCATTTCAAATACCAATAACCCGTCCGGCGCCAGCGCCCCGCCGACGGCTTCGAGCAGCTTCGGCAGATCAGCCTCATCGTAAGGCGGATCGGCGAAAATCAGATCAACCGGTCCGGCGACGCGTTTCAGGAACTCATAAGCATCCGCCTGAACCGCCTGCCAGCCGCCCAAATCGGGATCGCCTTCCAAGGTTTGGAAATTTTCCTGCAGAATTTTCCAATATTTGGAAACTTTTTCGACCGCCGTGACGCTCGCCGCGCCGCGGCTCCACGCTTCGAGGCCCAGACTGCCCGACCCGGCGAACAGATCGAGGACCCGCGAATCCGGAACCCGCGCCGCCAGTGAAGAAAAGACCGCTTCACGCGCCCGCTCCATCGTCGGCCGCATTCCATCCTTCGGAACCTTGAAGACCCGACCTC
>JBAXDG010000206.1:0-1713 GCA_037141075.1 Kiritimatiellales bacterium | reverse complement strand
TTCAATCTTTTGCTGCACTTCGATGTAGGGACGGAAGTCCGCCATATAGAAGAAGGGATCGCCGTGGCGGGTGAAGTCGTTGAAAATATCCATATACAGGTCGGGCTGCGTCGGGTCGAAGGAGTTGATGCGGATGGCTTCGAGGACTTTCTGTAATTCAGGGTCGCTGTCGTAGAAGCTCCACGGGTTGTAGCCTTCATGGGAAAGCTTTTGGAGTTCCTCCACGCGATGACCGAAAATAAAGATATTTTCTTCGCCGACGTTCTGGGCGATCTCAATATTCGCTCCATCCCAGGTGCCGACTGTGAGCGCACCGTTGAGCGCCAGTTTCATGTTACCGGTGCCGGAAGCTTCCATGCCCGCAGTTGAAATCTGCTCAGACAGGTCGGCGGCCGGAATAATTTTTTCGGCCAGCGAAACATTGTAGTCGGGCAGGAAGACTGCCTTGAGTCGGCCTGCGACGACCGGGTCGTGGTTAACCACGGCACCGATGGAGTTGATGAGTTTAATGACGCGCTTAGCCATGTGATAGGCGGGCGCGGCTTTGGCGGCGAAAATGAAGGTGCGCGGCACAATGTCCGCTTTTGGATTGGCTTTGATGCGCTGGTAGAGCGCGATGAGGTGCATGGCGCTGAGCATCTGCCGCTTATACATGTGCAGGCGTTTGACTTGCACATCGAAGAGCGATTCCGGGTGAATCGGCACATGCAGTGTTTCCTCAATATGCTGAGCCAGCGCGACCTTGTTGCGGCGCTTGATGGCCATGAATTCCTTCTGGAATGCTTTATTGGCCGCAAACGGCTCGAGCTTTTTGAGCTCTTCGAGGTTTTTGATCCAGCCTTCGCCGATTTTTCCGGTGATGAGCTCTGAAAGTTCCGGATTACACTTGAGCAGCCAGCGTCGGTGAGTGATGCCGTTGGTGATGTTGATGAATTTGCCCGGATAAATTTCGTTGAATTCCGGCATCACCCGTTCCCGCAATAATTGGGAGTGGAGTCCTGCCACACCGTTGACCTTATGGCTGCCGACGACGGCGAGATTGGCCATGCGAACCTGACGGCTTCCGTTTTCTTCAATCAGCGAGACGTTTTGGATTATTCCGGTGTCGCCGGGATGATCCATTTCCACGCGTTGCAGAAAGCGGTGGTTGATTTCGTAAATGATCTGCAGGTGGCGCGGCAAAACGCGTTCCAGTAATTCGACCGGCCATTTTTCGAGTGCTTCGGGCAGGAGAGTGTGGTTGGTGTAGGCGCAGGTCTTCACAGTGATCTCCCACGCCTTTTCCCAGGGAAGATGATTTTCGTCGCACAGAATTCGCATCAGCTCAACAACAGCCAGTGCGGGGTGGGTGTCGTTCATCTGAATTGCGGTTTTCTGTGCGAACGAATTGAAGTTGCTGTGGTTTTTCTGGAAGCGGCGGATGATGTCGCGGATCGAGCAGCTGCAAAGGAAATATTCCTGAATCAGCCGCAGTTCTTTGCCTGCCGTGGTGCTGTCAGACGGATAGAGCACCTTGGTGACATTCTCAGCCCAGTTTTTTTCTTCGACGGCGCGGATATAGTCGCCCTGATTAAAAACATCGAGGCGGAATCCTTCATCGGCGCGCGCGCTCCAGAGGCGGAACATATTCACCGTGTTGTTGTCGTAGCCGATCACCGGAATATCGTAAGGCACCGCCTTGAACATCTGCCAGTCGGTCCAGACCGGATGGCG
>JBAXDG010000205.1:0-1717 GCA_037141075.1 Kiritimatiellales bacterium | reverse complement strand
CAAATGTTTGACGCGGTCAACCAGACCCGGCTGGAGATTTTGAATCTCTGGGCCGCCGGTGAATCCGCCAAACAACTCGAAGCCAAGCTCCCCAACTGACCGCTGATCGAATTTTGATCTCTGGTCTTGCCGCCTTCGGGCGGCTTTTTTATTATCTCAGCCATCTGCTCGTTTAGGGAAGTAGGCACCAAAAAATCGGCCCTGAAACACTCTGAAAAGTGTGGCGAAAAGTGTGGCTTTCACCCATCAAAAAGCACCGTTTTTCATACCATTTCAATACCCTTGACAAATCAGGTTTGTTTTTGTAGCTTGCTGATAGTCAGAGACTTACTGAAACAAAAAGTCACCGGCTGAATACTAAAAAATAGATTTCTAATCCGACGGTCACAGGTTCGAATCCTGTCCGGGGTACCATTCGACTCGTTCGCTTGGCTCTCTCGCTCATGGCAGGCCATCCTTTCGAACGAGACGAATGTCCTGAGCGAGCAAGGCGAGTCGAAGGGCAGGCTGGCAGGCAAGTTCAGGTAAAAGTATGAACTATGAAAGATGAATGGGGAGTGTCGTAAGGTGAATCATTCGTGGGTTGAAATAGATATCGGGCGGCTGAAGCAGAATATCCGTGCTTTGCGTTCGGCGGTTCCTGATGAAACCGCCGTTATATTTGTTGTTAAGGCCGATGCGTACGGCCACGGGATAGTTACGGTTGCGCGGGCCGCCGCCGAAGAGGGGATCAACTGGTTCGCCGTCGCTTTTCTTGACGAGGCGCTTAAAGTCCGCGCCGCGCTGCCGGATGTCAATATTCTGGTGCTGGGGCTGGTGCTTCCAGAACACGCTGGCGAACTGCTCGAAAAACGGATTTTTCCTGTCGTTACCTGCCTCGAACACGGATTGGCGCTGGCCGATGCCGCGCGCGACAAAGGCAAAACGCTTCCGGTGCATCTCAAGGTGGACACCGGTATGGGGCGCCTCGGTGTGCAGTGGGATGAGGTGGCCGCAACGGTCAAGGCGTTGAATGAGGCGGGCGGTCTGGAGCTGGTCGGCGTTTGCAGTCATTTTGCGCGTGTGGAACCGGAGCAGCCGGATCATGCCTCGGCACAGGCCGAAAAATTCAACGAGGTGCTGAAGCATCTGCCGGTAAAAAATTTCAAGCATCTTTCCAGCAGTCGCGCCGCGCTTTATTTTTCCGGCTGGGATCTGGACGGCATCCGGCAGGGCATTGTGCTTTACGGGTACGGTGCCAACGACCCGAAAGGACGGTTCCAGACGAAACCGATTCTTCAGTGGAAAGCGCGTGTGGTGCAGGTTAAAAGAGTTCCGGCCGATTTTGCCGTCGGCTATTACAGCACCTATCGCACAGAGTATCCCACGCAGATCGCCACGCTGGCGGTCGGTTATGCGGACGGCTATAACCGCGCGCTGAGCAATAAGGGCGACGTGCTGATCGGCGGACGGCGTTGTGCGGTGGTCGGGCGTGTTAGTATGAACTGGATCACGGTGGATGTCGGGCCGGATGCCAAGGTGAAGATGGGTGATGAAGCGGTTTTGATCGGCCAGCAGGGCGAAGAATCCGTCTGGGCTGATGAGCTGTCGAAAATCTGCCGGACGATTCCTTACGAGATGCTCACCAGCATCAACGCATCGCTTGAACGTAAATACGTTTAAAGATCCTTGCCGAACCAGCGCTTGGACGTGCCGATGATGATGCAGAGGCCGGAAA
>JBAXDG010000204.1:0-1717 GCA_037141075.1 Kiritimatiellales bacterium | reverse complement strand
TCGGTGTACATGGAGAGCGGCAGGTTGATGCGGGCGAGTTCGCGGGCGATGCCGTCGTTCAGAATTTCGCTGTAGTTGGCATAGCTGGCGGACTGATCTTTTTTGAGCAGTTCGAGCACTTTGTCCTGCAACTCAACCGGGACGGCTTCTTTTTCGCGGCCCTGTTTGTTGTCGAGGCTTTGCATGCTGATCTGGCTGCGCGGCGGCAGATAGAATTCGTCTTTCATGACGCTGTAGCGGCCGGAGATTTCATTCAGGCGCGCGGTGCGGTGGCGGATCCACTGGCGGGCGACGAAGATCGGCATTTTGCAGTGGAGTTCAAAGATGACGTGTTCGAAGGGCGAGGTGTGCTCGTGGCGCAGGAGGTAATCAATCAGTCCGGCGTCCTGCCGGATGGTTTTGGTGCCTTCGCCGTAGGAGACGCGGGCAGTTTGGACAAGGCGGGTGTCGCCGCCCATGTAGTCCACCAGCCGGACGAATCCGTGGTCGAGAACCTTGATTTCCTGATCGAGCAGTTTTTCAGCTTCCGGAACGATGATATGCGCCATTAATAACCTCCATGGAGTACTGGGACGCCGGATGATGGAGTAATGGAGATTTTGATTCAAATCATTTGAAATAAAGGTTGACGGTTTCATCGACAAGGTGCATCATACACGCATCATAAAAAACAAAAGGTGTTCACTTTAGTGATGCGTTATGGAAACGTTTGAAGGCACAGGGATAAAAAATCTGAAGCGGCGCGGTGGAATCTACTACTGGCGGCAGAAGATCGGCGGGGTTCAGTATTCTGAATCGCTCCAGACCGGTGACCGGAACGAGGCAGTCAAGCGGATGACTGAAAAAGTGAATGCAGTGAAGAGCGGAGAGGGTTCAAAGGAGAAAAAAATGACGAAGCAGCAGGATACAAGTGCAGGGTGGGTCGATTACTGGCCGCAACTGAAGGTGCTCGACTGCACCATTCGCGACGGCGGACTGATGAACGACCATCGGTTCAGTGATGAGTTTGTGCTGGGCATACACAAGGCGCTGGTCGCCGCCGGCGTGGACTACATGGAAATCGGTTACAAGGCCGACAAGAAGCTTTTCAGTCCGGAAGAATACGGTCTGTGGAAGTCGTGCGATGAGGACGACCTGAACCGCTTTTTCGACGGAGTCGAAAAGGGGATCAAACTGAGCGTGATGGCCGATGTCGGCCGCACCAACGAGAGCGATAT
The DNA here is from genome assembly GCA_037141075.1 of Kiritimatiellales bacterium. Taxonomy (GTDB): domain Bacteria; phylum Verrucomicrobiota; class Kiritimatiellia; order Kiritimatiellales; family Tichowtungiaceae; genus Tichowtungia. Next base: position 500 of record JBAXDG010000204.1, on the reverse strand, counting down.
CGTTCCGCGCGAAAAAAGTCTGATCGATCTCATTCGCGTCGCCTGCTACATCCATCAGATTCCCGCCGCGCTCGATATGGTGAAGGATGCCAAGGACAAAGGCTATGAAACCTCTGTCAACCTGATGGCGATTTCCACCGTGCCCGAGTTCGAGCTGAACAAAGGCCTGGAGCTGATCGGCAAGAGCGAAACGGATATGGTCTACCTCGTGGACAGCTTCGGCTCGCTCTACTTCGAACAGGTGGACGATCTGCTGCGCCGTTACATCGCCGCGATGGGCAAGGGCAAACAGGTCGGCATTCACGCGCACAACAATCAGCAGATGGCCTACGTCAACACCATCTTCGCCGCCATTCACGGCGCGACGATGCTCGACTCGACTATCGACGGCCTTGGCCGCGGTGCGGGCAACTGCCCGACCGAATTGCTGCTGGGCTTCCTGCGCAATCCGAAGTTCCACCAGCGTCCGGCAATCGAAGCGGTTGAAAAATGGACTCTGC
>JBAXDG010000203.1:0-1725 GCA_037141075.1 Kiritimatiellales bacterium | reverse complement strand
TGACGGTGTGTTCGGCGCACAGATCAAGAAGCTGTTTCCAAAGATCGGAATTTTTCGCCGGTTTGGATGGGGAAAGTTTCCAACCTCTGGAACGCCACCGTTTGGCCCAACCCTTTTCTATCGCGTTCACCACATAGCTGGAATCGCTGGTCAGCTCGACGGTGCAATGCCGCTTCAACGAGCGCAGTCCTTCAATACAGGCCAGCAGTTCCATGCGGTTATTGGTGGTTTTGCGAAACCCTCCGGAAAGCTCTTTTCGACGCTCACCTGACAAAAGCACCACGCCGTAGCCGCCCGGTCCGGGATTCCCTTTGCACGCGCCATCGGTATACATTTTAACGGGTTCGTCCATATCCGGCTCCAAAGATTGGAACGCACGGTAGTTGATTTTTCCAATCTCTGGAAACTTAAAGGACGGTTGTGTTTTCTCTCTGTTTTCGTGTTGCGGGGGTGCGGGTGCGTCCGTATAGTTCCGGCTCATTTTCAGGGAATTTAAACCCCAAAACCAAGGAGCAGAAATGTCAGTTATTGTAGAAGTATTGGCCCGTGAAATCCTCGATTCGCGCGGCAACCCGACGATTGAAGTGGATGTGATTCTCGAATCCGGCGTACTGGGCCGCGCGGCCGTACCGTCAGGCGCCTCGACCGGCGAAAACGAAGCGCTCGAACTGCGCGACGGCGATAAGAAGCGCTACCTCGGCAAAGGTGTGAAGAAAGCCGTTGCCAACGTGAACGAACAGATCGCTCCGGCCATTATCGGCATGGATGCTCTCGACCAGGTCGGCATTGACCAGTTCATGATTGATCTCGACGGCACCAAGACCAAGAGCAACCTCGGCGCCAACGCGATCCTCGGCGTTTCGCTGGCCACCGCCCGCGCTGCCGCAGATTACCTGAACATCCCCCTCTTCCGCTACATCGGCGGCACCAACGCCAAGGTTCTGCCGGTTCCGATGATGAACATCATCAACGGCGGCTCGCACTCCGATGCTCCGATCGCCTTCCAGGAATTCATGATCCGTCCGGTCGGCGCGAAGTCCTTCAGCGAAGGTCTGCGTTGCGGCGCTGAAGTGTTCCACGCGCTGAAAGCGATTCTGAAGAAAAAAGGTCTGAGCACCGCGGTCGGCGACGAAGGCGGTTTCGCTCCGAAATTCTCGGGCGGCACCGAAGAAGCGGCCGACAGCATCATGCAGGCGATCAAGGACGCAGGCTACAAGCCGGGCGTCGACGTAATGATCGGCCTCGACTGCGCCGCTTCCGAGTTCTACAAGGACGGCAAATACGACTATTCCAAGTTTGAAGGCAAAGGCGGCGCCAAGCGCACCTCCGCCAAACAGGCTGAATACCTCGCTGAGCTGGTCGCTAAATACCCGATCGACTCGATCGAAGATGGCATGGATCAGAACGACTGGAAGGGTTGGAAGATTCTGACCGATCTGCTTGGCGACAAGTGCCAGCTCGTCGGTGACGATCTGTTCGTGACCAACGTCGAATACCTCAAAAAAGGTATCGATAGCGGTTGCGCCAACTCGATTCTGATCAAGGTCAACCAGATCGGTACTCTGACCGAAACTTTGGACTCCATCGAAATGGCCCACAAGGCCGGTTACACCGCTGTTGTTTCCCATCGCTCCGGCGAAACCGAAGACAACACGATTGCCGACATCGCAGTGGCGACGAACGCAGGTCAGATCAAGACCGGCTCGCTCAGCCGCTCCGACCGGA
>JBAXDG010000202.1:0-1733 GCA_037141075.1 Kiritimatiellales bacterium | reverse complement strand
CTTGGCGCGTTTTTCATGCGCATTCCGTGTTGTCGCGTGGTGCCATCTATCGAACTTGCCAGCGGCGCAATTGAGGCCCAGCGTTGGGCGGCACCTCAACCCTAAATGCCCATGCCACACCTGATAAATACTTCTTGATCTTTTAGTTACACGACCATGAGCTAAAAAAGTTGACAAGTGCCATATATTTGTGGTAAATTCTTATGAGTTTTTTCATAGCTCTACACTTGTAATGGACAAACGAAGGAGTGAGTAATGCCAATCGACTTTAGTAAACTAAGCGGTGTAAATCCGGCAAACACTGCCCGCTCATGTGTAGCTTGTGTGCGAGCGCGTTCCAAAGCAGAGCCACTGGATGATGGCTGGGGTGATCCGCTTGGCATTGCGCATCGCTTCATAGACCGCGAGATAGCAGGCGAGGTAGGCTTTATGCACGCCCCGGAAGATTCGGAGAAATGTGCGAAGCCCGGTATGGGCACCTTCACAGGTATTGCAGTGGACTTCGCGCACGCCATCGCCGTCGGCATCACGCGCGTATTCCTTCTGGGAGTGACACACGGTAAAGTGATCGGGCCAGGGTCCGTACCCCGCCAGTTCGTCACTAGAGAGGATGCTGCCAGGAGGTAACAGCGTGGTGAGAATGGCTTGGCAGGTTTCCTTATCGGCTGTTTCTGTGACCCAGATGCGCACTTCGCCGGTTTGGCGACTGATCACTTGAAAGATGGGTGGACGATCCTTCGTGAAGGTGCCATGCCCAGGTTTCGTGTTGGCACGCCGCCGAGGCGGGTCATTCGGGTCACGATGGGGGTCACTTTTTTTCCCCGCGTTCTGATAAACTTCATCAGACTCGAAATGGATGCCTTGCATCAGTTCTATTGGGGCCGTTTCGTTCGCATGATCTTGGAGCCGTTGTCGCAGAGTCAAGGTTTGTTTGTAGGACAGATCAAGTTCGCGGGATAATTGAGCGCTACTGACCCCTTGGGTGACGCCGCGCAGTAAAAGGACTACCGTCGCAGGTCGTTGGCGAGTCTTTTCAAAGGCGGTGCCGGTAACCACCGTATAGGGGCGGTCGCAGTCACGGCACCGATAGCTCGGAAATGCCTGTGCGGGGCGGAAATCGCGCCGAGTGCGACTCCCACAGCGCGGACAGCAGAGGCCCGCCGGATGCAGATGGCGCTCCAACCACCCTAAGCAGGCGCTATCGTCCATCAGTTCACTGATCGGAAAGTCGAACATATGGCCCCCTTTGGTCTACCCAACCTGTTGGTAGGCGTCCAATATACCAGAGATTGCACACAAGCTACACATGAGCGAACTATCCAGGGTATCATAAATGACCTAATATTAGCAAAAAACACGGAATACACGGAGTATATTGCAGATCGAAAGGCTTGGAGCAATACATTGTTTGATAATTTAACACCGTAATACATACTAATAAATACAGCAAGTACCTCAGCGGCCCAACATCGCCTGCAATTGACGCCGCTGGCGCGGCCCCAAACTCGGTGCGTTTTAGGAAGTTTGCCACGTGTCGTCAGCCGTGGCGATCTACACGCTCGCCAGCGGCGCAATTGAGGCGGAGCGTTGGGCCGCTCTCACCCCGACACACCGTGCCGAACCGTCCGAGCAGCCGGAGAGACCGCGCACAACCACACATCAATGGGTATAACCAGACATAACCAGACATAACCAGACATAACCAGACATAACCAGACATAACCAGACATAAC
>JBAXDG010000201.1:0-1738 GCA_037141075.1 Kiritimatiellales bacterium | reverse complement strand
GACGATGCCGAAAAATTCGGCCGGCGGGTTGAGCGGCAGGTGATGCGCGCGGCCGCTTTCAGTTTTGGACTAGAGCCGACGCCCGACCCGTTTTGCGTCACTCGCGACTACGACTCGCTCGAAGACCTCGACACCATGGGGCGTAATTTTTCCCCGCCATGGCAGGGACGATTTGCCGAAGAGGCGCTTAAGCGCGGGTTGCGGACAGCTAATTAGGAAAATGCGACGCAGGGTTCCGGCCTGTAAACACATTCTCTCTCGGCCATTTAGGTTTAGAAAAACTGTGCGGTGACTGGGGAAGGTCCCTTGTGTTGACATGCTTAACAGCAAGGGCTATTTAGGTGTCATCGTTTGACCCGTTCGTTGTGTTCGAAGCCGGTTTCTATGGATACTGAAAGAACAGATGAATCGCCGTACCCCGTCATGCGGGAAGTAGAGCGTAAGGTGCTGGAGCTTTGCGATCTGGAGAAGCGTCGCATCGGGCAGGATTTGCATGATGGGATTGGTCAGTTGCTGACCGGGATTCATTTGATGAGCAAGACGCTCGAGCGGCGCTTGCGTGACAGCCGGAATTCCGAGGCCGATTTTGCGCGTTCAATTGCCGATTTGGTTGATGAAACAATCCAGCAAGTCCGGAGAGTCGTTGCCGGGATGGCTCCGCCTGAACTTGAGAATCAGGATGCGGCGTCGGCGCTGCAGATGCTCTGTAACCGTGCCGAGGAGATTCATCAGATTCAATGCGAATTTTACAACCGCTTCTCGACGAAGATCACGGATCTGGACGCGATTAAGAATCTCTATTTTATTGCCGGGGAGGCTATCCATAACGCAATACGGCACGGTAAAGCCGATCAACTGGAAGTGATCTTAACCGGCTCGGCTGTTCGCGGGGAGCTGATCGTTTTGAATAACGGCAGTTTTGACGGGAAGGATTTTATGGGTCAGCCGGGAATCGGTTTATCCACGATGCAGTTTCGCGCGCAGGCTTTGAATGGATGGTTGCGGCTTCAGCCGGAGGAAAATCATTCGGTGTCGGTGATCTGCCGTTTTTCTCTGATTAATTCACGGGAACCCCAATGAGTGTAAAAAGAAAAAGCAAGGTGTTGCTGGTGGACGACCATCTGGTGGTTCGCAAGGGATTGAGTCTGGTGATTACGGATGATCCCAGTCTTTCGGTCTGCGGCGAAGCCGCCAGCGCCGCCGAGTGTATGCTGCTGTTGCCGAAAGCGCTGCCGGACGTGATTTTAACGGATCTTTCTCTTGGGAAAACGAGCGGTCTTGAACTGGTAAAAGACATCCGGAAGATTAATGCGAATATTCCCATTCTTGCTTTTTCCATCCATGACGAAGATTTGTACGCCGAGCGGGCGCTTAGTGCCGGAGCGAATGGATATATCATGAAGGAGACGGATTCAGATACTCTGCTGAAGGCCATTCATAAAGTGCTGGATGGAGAGGTTTATTTAAGCCCCGCAATGACCAGCCGGATGCTTCGAAAGCTCAGCGGCAATAAAGACTCTGCGAAGAGCCCTCTAAAGGAGATTGATAAGTTGAGTGACCGCGAGCTGGAAGTGTTTTCGCTGATCGGGCACGGATTTTCTACGAATAAAATAGCCGACCAATTGAATCTCAGTGAAAAAACGATTGAGACCTATCGGGCGCATATTAAAGAAAAATTGAACCTAGACGGTGCGGCCTCACTGACGCGTGCTGCGGTTTATTGGGTGGAAGTCGGATC
>JBAXDG010000200.1:0-1768 GCA_037141075.1 Kiritimatiellales bacterium | reverse complement strand
TCCTCTCATTGAAACTAAAAAGCGGGGCGTAATGTACACGCCCCGCTTTCTGCCGTCAAACGGCAATTTAGGCTTTATCAGCGACTTACATCATGCCGCCCATGCCGCCGCCCATGCCGCCCATATCGGGCATAGCCGGTTTGTTCTTTTCCGGCAGGTCGGTGATCATGCATTCGGTCGTCAGCAGCAGGCCCGCAATGCTGGCCGCGTTCTGCAGGGCAGAGCGGGTCACCTTGGTCGGGTCAATGATGCCGGCGGCGAGCATGTCCACATATTCGCCGGTGGCGACATTGTAGCCGTTGTTGCCTTTAGCCTTTTTGACTTCCTGCACGACGATGGCTCCTTCGATGCCGGCGTTGTCCACCAGCTGGCGGAGCGGAGCTTCGCAGGCTTTGTAGATAATTCTGGCACCGATCGCTTCGTCGCCGTCGAGTTTGAGGGCGTCGAGGGCCTTCTGAGCGCGGATCAGCGCCACACCGCCGCCCGGCACAATGCCTTCTTTGGCGGCTGCGCGGGTCGCATGCAGAGCATCTTCAACGCGGGCTTTCTTTTCCTTCATTTCGGATTCGGTCGCCGCGCCGATGTTGATGACAGCTACGCCGCCGGAGAGCTTGGCCAGACGTTCCTGCAGTTTTTCGCGGTCGTAGTCTGACGTGGTTTCTTCGATCTGGCGGCGAATCTGCTCTTCGCGAGCGGTGATGTTTACTTTCTTGCCGGCGCCGTCAACGATGACGGTTTCGTCTTTGCTGATGGTGACGCGTTTGGCGCGGCCGAGGTCTTCCATCGTGACGTTTTCGAGCTTGATGCCGAGGTCTTCAGTGATGAACTTGCCGCCGGTCAGGATGGCGATATCTTCCATCATGGCTTTGCGACGGTCGCCGAAGCCCGGAGCCTTGACGGCGCAGACGTTGAGCGTGCCGCGCAGTTTGTTGACGACGAGAGTCGCCAGCGCTTCACCTTCGACATCTTCCGAGATGATCAGCAACGGCTTGCTGCTCTTGGCCACGCTCTGGAGAAGCGGAAGCATATCCTGCAGGTTCGAAATCTTCTTTTCGAACAGCAGAATGCAGGGGTCTTCCATCATGACTTCCATCGTTTCAGCGTTGGTCACGAAGTACGGGGAGAGATAGCCTTTGTCGAACAGCATCCCTTCTTTAACTTCGAGGCTGGTTTCCATCGTCTTGGATTCTTCGAGGGTGATCGGGCCGTCTTCGCCGACTTTAGCCATCGCGTCCGCAATGATCTTGCCGATCGCGGTGTCGCCGTTGGCGGAAATAGTTCCGACCTGGGCAAGTTCTTCGGTGGACTTGGTCTTCTTGCTCATTTTGGCGAGCGCGGCAACCAGAGCTTCCGTGGCTTTATCAATGCCGCGTTTGAGGCTCATCGGGTTGGCGCCGGCGGTGACGTTCTTGAGACCTTCGCGATAGATCGCTTCGGCCAGAACGGTCGCGGTGGTGGTGCCGTCCCCGGCGATGTCGCTGGTCTTGCTGGCGACTTCACGCACCATCTGTGCGCCCATGTTTTCAAAGGGATCTTCCAGTTCGATTTCCTTGGCAACGGAAACGCCGTCTTTGGTGACGGTCGGTGAACCGTATTTCTTGTCGAGGATCACGTTGCGGCCTTTCGGGCCGAGGGTGACTTTAACTGCTTTGCTCAGCTTCTCGACGCCCTTGAGCATCGCATCGCGGGCATCTACATCATATTTCATCTGTTTAGCCATTATGACTTCTCCTTGTAAGTTTGTTTTTAATTAGCCGATCACAGCGAG
>JBAXDG010000199.1:0-1787 GCA_037141075.1 Kiritimatiellales bacterium | reverse complement strand
AAACCCCAAGAAGGTACACCAAGTTTTACTTTTTGTACACTTTTCGTTCCTGATATCCCGTGTGTAAAAGCTCGTGAGCCTTGTGGCCCAACGGTTTACCTAAGAAATCTTCATATATTTTTTTGATCATCGGGTTGTGGTGGGAGCAGCGCCGGACCGATTTTTCGTCGTCCGTATAGATCCCGGCAGTCCGTTTGGCACGGATCGCGTCGGTGGCGCCGTGAGGCTGACCGCCTCCGCCGATACAACCGCCGCGGCAGGCCATGACTTCTATGAAGTGGAAGGGGGTCTCTTCGCCCTTCGCTTTGGCTTCGCGGATCTGGTTCAAAAGCATTTCAACGTTGCCCATTTGGTGGGCAACGGCCACGCGGATTTTGGTGCCTTTAATATCCACCTCAGCAGCCTTAACACCTTTCATTCCACGGACATCCATAAAGTGAACGTCTTTGAGGTCTTCCTTGGTGATCAAGAAGTAGGCACTGCGCAAAGCAGCTTCCATTACACCACCGGTGACGCCGAAGATGGTTCCGGCACCGGAATATTCGGCGAGCAGACTGTCGGGTTCCTCATTTGGCAGGTTCCGGAAGTCGATGCCGGCCTGTTTGATCATGCGGGCCAGCTCGCGGGTCGTGATGGAGACATCCACATCCTGGAAACCGGACGATGTCATGGTTTCGCAGCGCGAAACTTCAAACTTTTTGGCGGTGCAGGGCATGACGGAAACGACATACATGTTTTTCGGATCGACGCCTGCTTTTTCGGCATAATAGGTTTTTGCCATCGCGCCGAGCATCTGCTGCGGCGATTTCGCCGAAGAAAAGTTCGGAATAAAGTCGGGCGCGAATTTTTCCATGTAGTCGGTCCATGCCGGGCAGCAGGAGGTGATCTGCGGCAGGACGCCGCCTTCGGTCACACGGCGCACAAACTCAGAGCCTTCTTCCATGATCGTGAGGTCGGCGGTGAAGTTGGTATCGAAGACGGCATTAAAGCCGAGACGACGCAGGGCGGCATAGAGCTGTCCGGTGAGCAATTCGCCGGGTTCGTAGCCAAAAGCTTCGCCGATGGCAACCCGCACGGCCGGAGCGATTTGCACCACGCAATGCTTTTTATGTTCCTCGATGGCGTTCCAGACCTCGCGGGTCTGGTCTTTTTCGTAGATGGCACCAACCGGACAGTGCGCGGAGCATTGGCCGCATTTGATACAGGGGCTTTCATCCAGCGTGACGTCCGCCGCTGGAGCGATGCGGGTTTTCTCGCCGCGGCCGATGAACTCAAGAGCCCAGACGCCCTGCATGTTCTGACAGACTTTGGCGCAGCGCCCGCAGGCGATGCATTTTTCGGGATCCAGCACGATCGAGGTCGTGGATGTGTCGGCCGGCAGATCGCGTAATCGTTTTTCGAACGGAACTTCGCGGATGCCGAACTCTTCAGCCAGCGTCTGCAGTTCGCAATTGCGGTTACGGCTGCACTGGAGGCAGTCGTTCGGGTGAGTGGAAAGAATCAGTTCGAGCACCGTGCGGCGCACATTGACGATTTCCGGGTCATGGGTGATCACTTTCATGCCGGGGCCCGCCGCCGTGGCGCAGGCGCGCAGCATTTTAGGCGAGCCTTCCACTTTAACGACGCAAATCCCGCAGGCCGCCCAAGGTTCCAGGTCGCTGTGATAGCAAAGCGTCGGGATCTTAACGCCGACCAGTTTGGCCGCATTGATCAGAGACGTCCCTGGCGTGACCGATACCGGGATTCCGTTGATTTCGAGTTCAATCATATTCATGGGTTTCTCCAAA
>JBAXDG010000198.1:0-1806 GCA_037141075.1 Kiritimatiellales bacterium | reverse complement strand
TGACGCGCTGGTAAAAGGTCATGTCGTCAACCATCAGCATGACCGGTCCTTCGACACAAAGGCCCATACAGCCGACAGCGGTCACATTGACTTTTCCGGCCAGCTTCTGTTTGAGAACTTCGTCGCGCAGTGCGGTGATGACCTTGTCGGAACCGGAGGCGAGACAGCCGCCACCAGCGCAGACTAGAATCTGCTTCACGCCTTTGGGCGCGGCGTATTCCTGCGGAATTTTGCGTAGTTCCTTTACCGAGGAGATGATTTTTTTGGCGGGGGCAATCATTGGGCACCTCCCTTCTCTGCGGCGGCGTAGGCTTTGAGCAGTTCGCCCAGTTTCGAGGGTTTCACCCGCTGGTGAACGTCGTCGTTGACCATAATGACGGGAGCGAGACCGCAGGCACCGAAGCAGCGGCCAACGTCGAGAGAAAAAAGCCGGTCTTCGGTGGTTTCGCCGACATCAATGCCGAGTTGTTTTTTGAGGGCGGAGAGAACCTCTTTGCCGCCGCGCACGTAGCAGGCGGTGCCGAGGCAGGCGCGCACGACGTATTTTCCACGCGGCACGGTGGAGAAGAAGGAATAGAAGCTAACCACGCCCGCCACTTCGCTGTAGGGCTTGTTGAAGGAGGCGCTGATCTTTTTCAGCACGCCCTCGGAAAGGTATCCGAACCGACCCTGAGCAATCTGCAACGCCGGAATCAGTCCGCCCGGCTTAGCAATATATTCCCCGATCAGTTCATCGAGCTGCGAGAGCATTTCCTGCTCGGTGAGCTCTTTTGAACATGCACAACAGGTCGCATTTTCGGCCATCAGACACCTCCGTTTGCAAAATGGATAACGAAATGAGCACGCAGTATACACCGGAAAGGTGCACGACTAAAGTCGAATCCTGTCTACCAGAGAGATTTTTGAAACTGAAGGGTTGGAGCGGACGGAGTTTTGTATAGACTGCCCTCTATGAAAACCATCGGAGCCCATGTCAGTGCAAGCGGCGGAGTCGAAAACGCGCCGCTTAATGCCAAAGTGATCGGCGCGGATGCTTTTGCGCTGTTTACCAAAAATCAAAAACAATGGGCCGCCGCCCCGCTCAGCGAACAAAGTATCCGGGCGTTTGAACAGAATTGTTCCGGAACATTTTCCGCCGCGCAGATTCTGCCGCACGACAGTTATCTGATTAACCTCGGCCACCCCGAAACCGAGGGGCTCGAAAAATCGCGCGCGGCGTTTCTCGATGAGATGCAGCGCTGTGAACAGCTCGGGCTCGACCGGCTGAATTTCCATCCCGGCAGCCATCTGGGCAAATGTTCGGAAAAGGAATGTGTCGCACTCATCGCCGAATCAATCAACCTCGCGCTTTCCAAAACCAAAGGCGTTATCGCCGTGATTGAAAATACAGCGGGCCAAGGAACAAACATGGGATTCCGATTTGAACAGCTCGCCGAAATGATTGGACAAGTGAAAGACAAGAGCCGTGTCGGCGTCTGCATTGACACCTGCCACACTTTCGCGGCTGGCTACGACCTGCGCACGGAGAAGGCGTTCAGCGCGACGTTTGAAGAGTTCGACAAGGTGGTCGGCTTCCAATACTTGAAAGGGATGCACATTAATGATTCCAAAAAGGATCTCGGCACAAGAGTGGACCGCCACGAATGTCTCGGCAAAGGATTCATCGGAATCGACTGCTTCAAATTCCTGATGGCCGACGAACGGTTTAACGGCATTCCGCTGATTCTGGAAACGCCCGATCCAGCCATCTGGGCCGACGAAATCAAACTGCTCCGCAGTTTCGAGCAGTGAACCGCTAATGGACGC
>JBAXDG010000197.1:0-1814 GCA_037141075.1 Kiritimatiellales bacterium | reverse complement strand
GAGTTTCCGTTCAACGTGACGCCCGACCCGCGTTTCCTTTTCTTTTCCGAACGCCACCGAGAAGCCTTTGACTCCCTGCTCTACGGCGTTGAGCACCGCAAAGGCTTCATTGTCCTCACCGGCGAAGTCGGCTGCGGAAAAACCACCATCTGCCGCTCGGTTCTGAATAATCTGCCCGGCACCACGCATTCGGCGTTCATTCTGAACCCTTCGCTCACCGCCACTCAGCTCATCCGCTCAATCCTTCTGGACCTCAAACTGGAAGCGAAAGGTCAGGATAAACTGGTGCATATCGCGCAACTCAACCGATTCCTGCTCCAATGTCTGGAAAAAAGTGAAAACGTCGCTGTCATCATCGACGAATCGCAGAATCTCGATCCGGCGCTGATGGAACAAGTGCGCATGCTCTCCAATCTGGAAACCGATCAGCATAAACTCATGCAGATCATTCTTTCCGGCCAGCCGGAACTCAAGGAACGCCTCCAGCATACCGGCCTGCGCCAGCTCCGCCAGCGCGTCATGGTTCACTGCGATCTGGAACCGCTCAGCGTTGTCGAAACGGCCCTCTATATTCAACATCGCCTGAAAGTCGCTGGAGCGTCCGACCCCAGCAGTATATTCCAAAGCGCCGCTATCCAGCGCATTCACGACCGGGCCAGCGGGATTCCCCGCCAGATCAACACCGTCTGTGACCGCGCATTGCTTGCCGCTTATATCCGCCGCGACCGGCAAGTATCTCCACAGGATGTAGTAACTGCACTGACAGAACTTTCAACATTAATTGCAACTCAGGGAGATTCACAATGAGTCTGATTCAAGATGCACTGAAACGGCAAGCGGAAGAAACCCTGCGTCTGCCTGGGCAGCCGGTTCAACCGATTCAGCAAATTCAAACACCCGAACCGCCGCCGCCACCGCCGCAGCAACCGCAGCAACAGCGGAAGCCGCCGGAAAAGAAAAAAACCAAGGCGTTTCCGATTGTGCCGCTTATTGTGTTCCTGATGGTATTTCTCATCGCACTGCTCGGCCTTAGCCTCTATTTAATCAAACCAAAACTGAAAACCGTTCCAAAGGTTACTCAAGAATCTACGCCGGCCGAACCTGTTGCGGTTCCCGCAACACCCGAACCGGTCAAAGTTAAGCCGATCGAAGCAGCAATTGAGCCGGTCTTACTACCCGTCGCCGAAGAAGAGGTTGTTGCCGAGCCTATGCCGAAAATCAAGAAGACATGGCCCGAGCTGAAACTGACCGGCATCGCCCAAGGTGGCGACAGACAGCGCGTTGCGATTCTCAACGGAAAAACGCTCCCCACCGGGCGGAGACTCGGCGAAGTCACCATCATCCAAGTGCGGGACAACAACGTCATCGTGGAATACAGGGGTGAACGCCGCACCCTGTACATCGGGGAATAGTTTTCCAATGATTGGAACCTGCCGGAAGCAGGCCAAACATTTGGAATTATGCGTGATCAAAAACCATCGACTGCACTTCAACCCCATCAATGGCCGTGAGCTTTTTCTTGAGCGAATCGACCTTTGCGGCGTCGTCCACCATATCGAGAATGATCAACCCGTTGGCGGAGCAGACACCCTTGTTGGCCTCGTGCAAACCAAGACGCGTACGGATCTGGCAACCGAACTCGGTAAATATCTTCTGAATTTCACCAGCATGTTTCACCCGTTCCGTAATATGAACTCCGACAACAATATGCTTATCCATGACACGCCCCCTTTGTTTATTGTGATCTTAAACACCCTGTTCATTGATTAGCCAGAAAAGAGTGGCACCTGAGTTGAGTGCTTTGAGGCTTAAAG
>JBAXDG010000196.1:0-1815 GCA_037141075.1 Kiritimatiellales bacterium | reverse complement strand
TGACCTGACCGGGATATTTGACCTCGTCCTGAATGCGGTTGGCGATTTCGCGCGCTAGAATAAGCGCGCGGGCATCGTCCACTTGGTCGCCTTCCACCATCACGCGCAGTTCGCGACCCGCCTGAATGGCGTAGCATTTATCGACGCCCTTGAAGGAGGTTGCGATTTTCTCGAGTTTCTCGAGGCGCTGCAGGTAGATGTCGGTCGTGTCCATGCGCGCGCCGGGCCGCGCGGCGGTCATGGCATCGGCGGCCGAAGCGAGCACCGCATAGACGCTGTTCTTTTCAACTTCTTCGTGGTGCGCGGCGACCGCATTGTAGACCAGCGGCACTTCACCGTATTTGCGCAGCAGGTTGGCGCCGATAGCGGCGTGAGAACCCTCGACTTCGTGGTCAACCGCTTTGCCGAGGTCGTGGAAGATACCGACGCGCTTGGCGAGATCAACATCCAGATCAAGATCGGCGGCCATCATGGCCATCAGCGAGGCCATTTCAACGGAATGGTCGAGCACGTTCTGTTTGTAGCTGGTGCGGTATTTCAGCTTGCCCAGAACTTTAACCAGTTCAGGCGCGACGCCCGAGATGCCGAGTTTGTACAGCGCGTCTTCGCCCGCCTGCCGGATAATCTCATCAATTTCGGAACGGGTCTTTTTAATCGTCTCTTCAATGCTGGCCGGATGAATGCGGCCGTCGGCCATCAGTCGTTCGAGCGCCACGCGGGCCACTTCGCGCCGCACCGGATCAAAGCTGGACACTTGAACCATGCCGGGGCTTTCATCGATAATCAGGTTGACGCCGGACTCCATTTCGAACGATTTGAAATTGCGCCCCTCTTTGCCGATCAGCCGTCCTTTCATATCTTCCGAGGGAATCGCCACCTGCGTTACGGTGATATTGCTGACGTGATCGCCGGCATACCGTTCGATGGCCGTACAGATCAGATCGCGGGCTTCCGCCCGGGCATGCTCATGAACCGTTTTCTGCTGCTGCCGGATCAGTCCGCTGATTTCAGATTCCAGTTCTTTTTCCGTCTGCTCCATAATCAGTTTGCGGGCGTCTTCTTTGGAAAGGTTTCCCGCTTCCTGAATGCGGCGGACTGTCTCCTCAATGCGGGCCTTAAGCTCCGTTTGCTTCGCCTTGAGATCTTCGTTCTGCTGCTCCGCCTTATCCAGCTTTTCGGTCAGCGCGCGGTCTTTGGTTTCCAGCAGTTCGAGTTTACGGGAAATATCTTTTTCGCGCGCGATCACGCGATCTTCCAGCGCGATAATGCTTTGGCGCTTGGCTTCCTGTTCCTTCTCGGCGCGTTCCCGCACCTTGAGCACCTCTTCGCGGGCGCTCACATTTCCTTCATGGATGATCGCTTCCGCCTGCTTGCGGGCTTCATCCATAATCACAGCCCCGCGCTGGCTGGCCGCCATCGCATTGGCGCGGCTCAGATAGGCGTTGAAAAAGAAGCCGAGAACGACGAATCCGATATTAATAACGACGGGATTTATACCGCTCCAGAATACTTCGAAGCTTTCCATGTGGGTGCCTTTGTTTCAGAGTTTAATTTTTATTCGCTCAGAATAGCTCCGACAGCCGGACTTGTCTAACTGTTCAGCGCAATTTTAAGAATTTCCGTTTCGGTCACAACCCAATCCATCTGGATGTCATGTTCTTGTGCCGGAACGGTTTCCACCCGAGCGAAGCGAGAGAGGCCCTGCGGATGCAGGGCGGCGACCGAAGGGAGCGGCAAACATTGGAACCCGAAACAGATGCCGGCGCGCACTGCGCGGTACTGCGGCAGCAGGCGGTCATAAAATCCGCCGCCGCG
>JBAXDG010000195.1:0-1853 GCA_037141075.1 Kiritimatiellales bacterium | reverse complement strand
TTATGCACCAGTTCCTGCGAGGCGGTCACCTGCGAATTCCGGTCGGCTTTGATGAAAACCTTTTCGCCGGAATCGAGCAGTACGCAGAGGTTTAGCGGCGTCGGGCCGGGATGTTCCGCCGCGATTTTTTTGATCGCCTGAAGTTTTTCATGACTCAGCGATGTTTCGGGCAGATGCAGACTGACCTTGTCGGCGAACAGGGCGGGCGCGGAAGCCAGCGGGAAAAGTTCCGATACCTGGATTTCCAGTTCGTCGCGGAAATCCTTGGTGATGCGGCCTGCGGCCATCAGCGGCGTTCCGTCTTCGAGAAGTTTTTCAAACTTTGGAAACTCGCTGGACCAGACCACGGCGTTGACGGCGGCTTCGAGCCCTTCGAGCCGGAAGCGGGCGTAGGGTTTCGGGGTGTCGTCCGGAGTTTTCGGCTTGGTGAAGACCTTTTTATATTTGTCCACCAGCCCGCCGACACGAACAAACGCTTTCTGCTCGTCACCTCCGGCGGCTTCCAGCACATCGCCCAGTTCGCCGATGCGCTGCAACGCGAAAGTGCGCAACGCCCATTCGTGCACGGACAGCGGATGGCCCGAAATGTAAAAACCGATCAGCTCTTTTTCCGCCGAAAGCATTTCGCTGTCCGGCCACGGTTCGATGGCGGGCAGATCGTCGTCGCTGTTCTGCGCCGGGCCGCCGCTGAACATATCGAAGAGAGAGCTTTGTCCGCTCTGTTTATCGCGCTGGGCGGAAGCGGCGCGGCCCATCGCCATGTCGATGCCGGCGAAAAGGCGGCTGCGCGGCTTATGACAGAAATCGAACGCGCCGCATTTGATCAGGCTTTCCAGCGTCTTACGGTTCACTTCGCGCGAATCCATGCGTGCGCAGAAATCCATCAGCCCTTTGTACGGGCCATTCTTTTCCCGTTCTTTGACCAAGGTTTCGACCGCGCCGGCGCCGACGTTTTTGACCCCCGCCATTCCGAAATGAAGCGCGCCTTTCGCGGGACGGAATCGCGCCGTGCTTTCGTTAACGCTCGGCGCGCGCACATCCAGCTCCATCTCGCGCGCCTCGGCCAGCAGAAAGGCCAGCTTGTCGGGCGTGCCCATTTCGCTCGAGAGCAGGGCGGCCATAAACTCTTCAGGGTAGTTGGCCTTCAGCCACGCCGTCTGGTAGGAAATGATGCCGTAGGCCGCGCTGTGCGATTTATTGAAACCGTACTCCGCGAATTTTTCAATCAGGGCCCAAAGTTTTTCGCCCAGCTTCCGGTCAATATCGTTAGTCTTTTTACAACCGGCGATGAAGTTATCGCGTTGCGCGGACATAACCGCCTTATCTTTTTTCCCCATCGCGCGGCGCAACTGGTCGCCTTCGCCGAGGCTAAAGCCCGCCAGCTTATTGGCGACCTGCTGAATCTGCTCCTGATAGACGATGATGCCGTAGGTTTCTTTCAGGAGGGATTCGAGCAGCGGATGGTCATACTGGATTTTCACCTTGCCATGCTTGCGCGAAATGAATTCATCGATGAACTGCATCGGTCCCGGACGGTAGAGCGCGATCATGGCGATCAGATCTTCGATGCGGTCGAGGCCGATCTTGCGCAGGGTGTCGCGCATTCCCGCGCTTTCCACCTGAAACACGCCGATCGTGTCGCCGCGGTTGAGCAGGTCGTAGGTTTTCTTGTCGTCGAGCGGAAGCTGGTTTATGTCCAGCTCGACGCCATGGTTGGCGCGGATCGACTCCACCGCCTCCTGAATCACCGTCAGCGTTTTCAGTCCGAGGAAGTCCATCTTGAGCAGGCCGATCTCTTCCATCGGCTTCATTTCAAACTGGGTGATCACCTGTTTGTCTTTATCCCGCGAGAG
>JBAXDG010000194.1:0-1873 GCA_037141075.1 Kiritimatiellales bacterium | reverse complement strand
GGCACCTGCACGAAGCGGATGCCGCGCAGCCAGCTGGCGGCGGCGAAGCCGGTCAGGTCGCCGATGACACCGCCGCCGAGCGCGACCATAAAGCATTTACGGTCAAGGCCGTGGGCGGCGGCTTTACTGTAAAGATTCAGAAGCTGCGCCTGGCTTTTGGTCGTTTCGCCCGCCAGAAGCGTTTCAAGCGCCGGGTTGAAACCGGCTTTTTCCAAGGATTGGAAAGCGCGGGACCCGTAAAGCGGCGCGACGTTTTCGTCGGTGACGATCAGGCAGCGGCCCTTGAGTCCGGCGTCTTTGCAAGCGGTACCGAGCGAGTCGAGATTTCCCGAACCGATGTGAATGGGATACGAACGATCCCCCAGATCAACGTTTACGTCGCGTTTCATAGCTGAAAGGTTGATAAGGAGACGCCGCCGGACTGTCAAGGTGATTTATTTAAGGTAAAGTCGCTTTGAGACGATAAAACGCTTTGTTGGCCGTGTTGGTAACGGTGATGAACGAGTTGGTTCCGGCACCCCAAATTTTATTCGTGTGCGCCGCAATCCAGGTGAGATTCGTGGCCGCCAGATCGTTAGTCGTGTAGAAAACCTGATACTGACGAGCTGTACTGCCGAGGAAGGTTACCGTCTGATTGGCCAGCGCAACGAAGGTGTCGATTGCAAAGAAGGAGGCCGAATTCGTCGGGTTAGTGTCCGCCAGATATTCCTGATAATTGGTGAAGCCATCGCTGTCGTTATTTGCCGAAGCGACCAGTCCGGTGGTGGTTCCGTACCGCTGCTCCCAGTAATTGGGAATGCCGTCGCCATCCAAATCGCCCGTCGGATTCATCACATTGGTTGCCCACGTTTCGTAAGCAGGAACGGAAACCGCAAAGGTACCGGTATTGGTGACTCCGTCTCCATAAAGCACGGTATTAATACCCGCCAGCTTCCAGACACCGCCGTTAGTTACAAACGTTCCGCCTCCGGAGTCAAACACACCGGCACCTGCCTCATACGGCGTGTCACTTGATGAAAACATCATTTTGATGCCATCGTTGTAGGTCACGCCGCCACCGGCATCATAATTGGCAGTATCTATTCCATCAATTTTCTGACTGCCCCAGCGTTTGATACCGCTCGACGGATCATTCCATGCGCTCGCTGTATAGTAGGTGCTGTAAACCGCTCCGGTCACCCCGTACCCGACCATCACGGCGTTTAATCGCTTCAAACTCTGGGTCGGAAATACCTTATTGGTATAGAGTGGGTAATAGCCGGGAAACTCCTTGTCGAAGCGCACCAGTGCGAGGTCGGCCTTGTTGGCATGCTCTGGGTCGTTGGCCGCCGCATGAAAAATGATTTCCTGTTGATAGTAGTTTGTTCCATTAATCGTCAACATCCCGGTCCCGCCGTCGTCTGCCACATGCGCGGCGGTCAGCAGCCAATGAGGGCCTACCGCAACCGCCGAACTGCCTTTATAGTTGTAAATATAATCCCAGTTAAGGTTCCAAATGCCGATCGGCGTATTGGTGGCGGTTACATAATCAGCCACGACAATTGCCTTGGCGGAACCTGCTGTCAGCAGAAGACTTACAAGAATGGTAAACCACTTCCTCATGATTCGGAATTGTAGCCGAAAAGCCAAAAAATTCAAACGTATTTCGGCTCGATGAACACCGGCGGATGCATGTAAAGCGGCTCCAGCGACTCAGACTGAATCAGTGCCAGCCTCGCCACGTCGCTCGCCAGCGGAAAAAGCGGGTTTCCAATCATCGGAAGAAGTTTTTCCAACCGTTCGGCCTCGGGGCTGACAACCAGTGTTCCGGTGGGCACAACGAGTTCTTCGTAGGGAACAAGTTTCCAGTCTTCGATTTGTTCTACTGTAGCCG
>JBAXDG010000193.1:0-1873 GCA_037141075.1 Kiritimatiellales bacterium | reverse complement strand
CGGCAGGGTTAAAAAAACGGAAAAAAGGTTGATGAGGGTGGGTAAATGATATAGACAGGTTCCTCTTTTTCCGCGAACAGGAGTTCGCAACCCGGACTGGAGATTACAGAAATATGGCAACAAAAATACGTTTACGTCGAATGGGCACCATCAACAAGCCGTTTTACCGCATTGTGGTAGCCGATTCCCGCTTCGCGACCACCGGTCGCTTCCTCGAAAACCTCGGTTGGTACGATCCCAAGCAAAAAGGCGATAATTTCAGCGTCAATATTGAACGCGTTAAGCACTGGATCGGTATCGGTGCTCAGATTTCGCCCACCGCAGCCAGCCTTTTGAAAAAGGCCGAAGCAGGCCAAGGCGCTCCGGCGGGTACAATAGCTCCCGCAGACAAAGCTCCTGAACAGCAGGAGGCTTAAACATGAAGAAGCTTGTGAAGCAGATGGTCACCGCTTTGGTTGACCAGCCCCGCCACGTCAAGATTACCGAAATCAAAGGCGAAAAGAGCGTCGTTTACGAACTGCGCTGCCATGAGAAAGATGTCGGTAAGGTAATCGGCCGCAGCGGTAAGACCGTTGGTGCCATGCGCACGCTCCTCGGTGCCATCGCTGCCCGCGACGGTCGCCGCGCGATGCTCGAAGTTGTGGAATAAAAAAACACCCTGTGGTACAAAAGCGGCCGAAAGGCCGCTTTTTTTGTTATGCAGATTGATGTGATAACTCTTTTCCCTGAAATGCTCGACGGCTTCCTCCGCCAGAGCATGATGAAGCGCGCCGCCAAAGCGGGCCATGTAACTTTTAACGGACTGAACCTGCGGGACTTTACCGAGGACAAACACCGCACCACCGACGAGCGCCCGTTTGGCGGCGGTCCCGGCATGGTGATGAAACCCGAGCCGATCTTCAAAGCGGTCGAGTCGGTCCGGACGGAAAAATCCCGCGTGATCCTGATGTGTCCTCAGGGCAAGCCCTTTACCCAGCAGCGCGCGCAGGAACTTTCCAAAGAAGAGCACCTGATTTTTGTCTGTGGGCACTATGAGGGAGTGGATGAGCGAATCCGCGAGGCGCTCGTCGACGAGGAAATTTCCATCGGCGACTATGTTCTGACCAATGGCGTGCTGCCCGCCGCCGTGGTGATCGATGCCGTGGTGCGCTTGATTCCCGGCGTTCTCGGCGGGGAAGGGGCTGCCGAACAGGAATCCTTCAGCGAACCACTGCTGGAATACCCGCAGTACACCCGTCCGCCGGAATTCCGCGGCATGAAAGTGCCGGAGGAACTGCTAACCGGAAACCACGCCGCGATTGCGGAATGGCGCCGGAAACAGTCCGAAAAACGGA
Organism: Kiritimatiellales bacterium; assembly: GCA_037141075.1. Lineage (GTDB taxonomy): Bacteria > Verrucomicrobiota > Kiritimatiellia > Kiritimatiellales > Tichowtungiaceae > Tichowtungia. Next base: position 539 of record JBAXDG010000193.1, on the reverse strand, counting down.
CGTCTGCCCGCCGCCCGGATCTGCTGGATAAGCGTCCGGCAGAAAATGGAGATGACGCTTGACCGAAAGGCCCAGTTGGGTATGATTCGACGCTCACTTTTGGAATTTGGAAGAAAGAGAACAATTATGAATCCTGTAGTCGCAAACATAGGCAAAGAACAGTGCACCAAGGAAATTCCCGTGTTCAATATCGGTGATACCGTTGACGTGCACGTCAAAATTAAAGAAGGCGCCAAAGAGCGCGTTCAGGTGTACACCGGTGCCGTGATCGGCCGTGACGGATTCGGCGTTGCCGAAACCTTTACGGTGCGCCGAATCGCTTTCGGCGAAGGCATCGAACGCGTATTCCCTCTGCAGAGCCCGAACATTGCGAAAATTGAAGTGGTGCGCAGTGGTAAAATCCGCCGTGCGAAACTCTACTACCTTCGTGATATCTCCGGCAAAAAGGCGCGCATCAAAGAACGCCGCGTGTAAGTCGAAATGGACATGCTCCGCTATGAAAAAGAGGCCTGGCAATCAGGCCTCTTTTTTATTGCCGG
>JBAXDG010000192.1:0-1893 GCA_037141075.1 Kiritimatiellales bacterium | reverse complement strand
GATTCTTCGGCGAAGGTCAGGAAGCCGGGGCATTCCGCGTGCACCATGCTGTTGAAGTGTTTGATGAATTCAATCGCTTCGAGATTCTCGCGTCCGCCGTAGCGGTTGGGAATCCACTGCCCGGCTTCGCGGGAATAATCCAGATAGAGCATACTGGCGACGGCGTCCACGCGCAGTCCGTCGATATGATATTCATGCGCCCAGAAGATGGCATTGGAGAGCAGGAAGCCGCTCACTTCGTTGCGGCCGTAGTTAAAAATGAGCGTGCCCCAGTCCATGTGCTCGCCCTGGCGAGGATCGGAGTGTTCGTAAAGGTGCGTGCCGTCAAAATAGCCGAGGCCGTGCGCATCTTTCGGGAAATGTGCCGGAACCCAGTCGAGAATCACGCCGATATCCGCCTGATGACAGCGGTCAACGAAGTAGCGGAAATCATCGGGAGAACCGAAGCGCGAGGTTGGCGCGAAGTAGCCGCCGGTCTGGTAGCCCCACGAGCCGTCAAACGGATGCTCGGCAATCGGCATCAGTTCAATATGCGTGTAGCCCATTTCTTTGACGTACGGGATCATCTGTTCCGCCAGTTCGCGGTAGGTCAGCCAGCGGTTACCTTCCTCAACCTTACGCTTCCATGAACCGAGATGGACTTCGTAAACACTGATCGGCTTTTCGTGCCACTTGGTTTGCCCGCGCTGCTCGATCCACGCGACATCGTTCCACTGATAGCGGCTCAGGTCGCAAACAACCGACGCCGTGCGCGGACGCACTTCAGCGGCGAAGGCATACGGGTCAGCCTTCTGCGCCCAGAACCCGCTCGGGCCTTTGATTTCAAATTTATATTGATCACCTTCTTTGACGCCGGGAATGAAAAGTTCCCAGACGCCGGAATTGCCGATCAGCGCCATCGGGTGAATCCACGCTTCCCAGTTATTAAACGAACCGATCACGCTGACATGTTGAGCATTAGGAGCCCAGACCGCGAAATAGACGCCCTGTTTCCCATCCTCTTCCAACAGGTGCGCGCCGAGCTTTTCGTATGTGCGGTAATGCGTTCCCTTGCCGTACAGGAACAGGTCAAAGTCTGTCAGTTTCGGTCTCGTTTCCATATTAGTAGGCCCTCGCGTCGCTGTTTTCCATAAAGTTGACGAAGGAGCGGTTGACGACGCGGTTGCCGCCAATAGTGGGATAATCGCCGGTGAAATACCAGTCGCCTTTATGGTTCGGGCAGGCGGCGTGCAGGCCTTCGATGCTCTGATAAATCACCTGGAACTGCGCCTTGAGATCGGCGGGCCGCAGGATCGCGGCGATTTTCGCCTCCACTTCATGCGGCTTAAAGGATTTGTAGAGCGCTTGAACTTCATTCTTCACCTGATCACGCGGCAGTTCGAGACTGGCTTTGCAGGCCTCGTAAATCTGCTTCAGCACCGCCTCGCGTCCACGCTCTTTGGTCAGCGCCACGGCCGCCTGAAATGCAACGAAATCCTTGAGCTTCGACATATCGATTCCGTAGCAGTCGGGATAACGGATTTCGGGCGCCGAGGAGACAATAACAATTTTTTTCGGGCTCAACCGGTCAAGAATCCGCAGAATACTCTCGCGGAGCGTCGTGCCGCGCACGATGGAGTCGTCGAGAATCACCAGCGTATCCGTCGGCTTCACCACGCCGTAGGTGGTGTCATAAACCAGCGAAACCAGATCCCGCCGGTCGGCGTCAGCGGTGATAAAGGTGCGCAGCTTGGCGTCCTTCGTCATGATTTTTTCCATGCGCGGCTGATAGTTGACCAGCTCGGCGATCCGCTCGGCGGTCAGATTGCGCTCGTGCAGAATGTGATATTTCGCCCGGTCAGCCACATAGGCCTTGGCACCTTCCATCAGCCCGTAAAACGCGGCGTCCGCCGT
>JBAXDG010000191.1:0-1913 GCA_037141075.1 Kiritimatiellales bacterium | reverse complement strand
AATAAAACCGCAGCGCTTCGCGCGGAACGCCGCCCGTTTCGCCGGATTCATTTTACCAAGGCTGGTTTCCTCAAAAAACACATCGCCCGCATCCGGACGATCCAGTCCACCAAGAATGTGCATCAGCGTGCTTTTGCCCGCGCCGCTGGCACCCATAATGGAAAGCGTCTCGCCACGCTGGATCGTCAGCGACACGCCGTGCAGCACTTCCACCGTGCGCTTACCGATGTGATAGGTCTTATGAACCTCTTCCGCTCTCAAAATTGTTTTATTCATTGCGTAAAGCCTCCACAGGTTCGAGACGCGCGGCGCGCCAGGCGGGAACCAAGCCGGCGAGCGTGCAAATGACCAGAACGGTGGCGCAGACAGTGACGACATCGCTGGTCGTCGTGTGCGACGGAATCTGGCTGAGCTGGTAAAGCTCTTTCGGGAGCAGATCGACGCGGAACTGCGCCGAAATGAAGTTGAGCAGTTCGTTGCGGTATTTCAGCGCCAGTAGACCGAGACCTAAACCCATTCCGGTACCGATCACGCCCTGCACCATGCCGATCCAGAGGAATATGGCGACAATGCGGCGGTTCGAAAATCCAATCGCTTTCAAAAGACCGATTTCATGCGTTTTCTGAACCGTGAGCGTAATCAGCGTATTGGTGATTCCGAAGGCCGCGACGATGGTGATAAAGATCAGCAGAAAAAACATCATGTTCTTTTCCGTCTGAAGCGCGGTGAAAAGCTGGCGGTTCAGGTCGATCCATGTCTGCGCTTCAAAAAATTGACCGAGCGCTTTATGAATATCGCGGGCGACATACGGCGCGGACATCGGGTCGGCTGTCATCACCTGAATGCTGTGAACGCCCTGCTCCACATTATAAATGGAGCGCGCCGTCTGGAGCGAGGTGAGCACATAACCGGCGTCAATTTCATACATGCCCACTTCGAAAATCCCGCTGACGGTCAGTTCTTCGGGCAAACGCAGCTCATCCCGTGAAACAAAGTTTTGTGGCGAATAGATCAGCAGTTTACTACCCAGCCGCAATCCCATGCGTAAGGCAAGATCGCGTCCTACAATCACCTGGCCGTAGCCGACCGAAAACTGTCCCTCGACCATGTGCTTCGGAACCTGACTGACCGTTTTTTCCAGCTCCGGATCAATCCCGCGCAATTGAGCCGGTTGCGCGTTGTCACCAACCTGAACGAAAACCAGCCCTTCCAGCGCGGGAGCCGCTCCAGTGACACCGTTCACTTTTTTCAAGGCGGTCAGGACTTTTTCCGGCTGTCGCACGATACCGCCGTACTCCTGAACTTTGACATGCGCATTGAAACTCAGAATCCGTTCGCGCCAGGTTTCGTCGAAACCGGTCATCACCGAAAGAACGACGATGAGCACGGCGACACCGAGAGTAACACCGAGAAGCGAAAGCAGCGTGACGACCGAAAGGAACGACCGCTTGGGCTTCAAGTACTTAAATGCCAGAAAGAGTGAAAAGGACTGTTTCATGAATGAGCGGCATCATACGCAGACGCGCGCTGAAAGCAAAGTTTCCAATGTTTGGAAAAATCCCGCCCATTTTTCCGAACTTTGGAAAAAAAATAAGCCGCACGTTCCAAACATTGGAAATGCGGCTTAAGAGATGGTGCACCCAGCAGGAGTCGAACCTGCAACCTTCTGATTCGTAGTCAGATGCTCTATCCAATTGAGCTATGGGTGCTTCAAATCCACCTTCGTTCGCCAACGGCTGAACTCCGGCGTGACGGGGAAGGCGCAGAATGTACTGTGTGACTTCCGGTGAATCAACCGGAAAAACCAAACTATTTCGCGGCGGCTTTGAGCGCTTCGATTTTGTTCGTTTTCTCCCACGGGAACTGCGGACGTCCGAAGTGTCCGTAGGCGGCGGTGTCGCGGTAGCTCCAGC
>JBAXDG010000190.1:0-1949 GCA_037141075.1 Kiritimatiellales bacterium | reverse complement strand
ATCTTAGGCGACGTGTTCAATGCGGTGATTTTGATGTCGCTGACATTCACCCCGGTAATGCTGCCCTGATAATCGCCGCGGCGGTAGGGCGAAAAACCGACCGCCAGACTTAACAGCGCCGCCTTGGGTTTTTTGCCGGTGTAAAAGGCGTTGATATTTTTAAAGTTAAAATTACTTAAATTGCCGAAGTGCGCCTGTTGCACCGCAATCAGACTTTTCCAATCGCCGACCACGGTTGAATTCTCGACGGTGATGTTCTTAAGATCGTCGAGAATGCGGTCGCCAAAATAAAACGGCGTGTCCAGCGCTTCAAAGCCGACGATCAGGTTGCGGCTGAAGGTGGTGTCCGAACCAAACGTGGTGAGAACCCGGGTGTCGGTCGAAATGTAGCAATCCTTCACCGTCGACTGCGAGCCGACGCAGATGCCGCCGAACCCTTTTTCAAAATTGATTACCTTAACGTTCTCAATGAGCGTCTTCGTGCCATTGCCCATGATCGGCTGCTGCGTGGGATAGATGATGGTGATGCCCTTGACAATCTGGTTGTCGGCGGGCTCGCGGTTAAAGCCGCCGAGATAGATCGAGTTGCTCCAAAAGCGCAGAGGACGGGGCAGGAAATTATCGTTCGGCCCGTCGGTTGTCTGGTTATACTCGCTCGACAGAATCCCCCGGCCGAAAATCTTAACCCCCGACGCGCCTGCGGAACCCGCATCCGGCGGACACGTGAAGTAGCCGCGCACATATGCCCCTGGTGCCAAATAGATCTGCAGCCCCGGCTTCAGTGAAAACTGGTCGCCCATTTCATGCAGACCGGGCGCAAAATAGAGCGTTTTCTTTGTCGTCTTTTCGTAGTCCGCGCGGGGCGTGCCGGGCTGAATGACAAAGGTGTCCGCGCCCTTCATGTCCGGCGCATCCTGCTCGGGGGTTTCGGCAAAAATCGTCAAACGGCGCGAAAGATCTTTGTTGAGAATCAAGACATACTTGCGCCCCGCCGCCGCAGTAAACGAAAGCTTTGCGCCGTCAATCTTATGCTCTACCACGTTGCCGAGATCGTCGATCAGCAGCACGTTCTTCAGAGGCAACGCGTCAGCCAGTTGTCCGACGCTGATGAGAGCACTCTTGTCCGTCTCAAAAGAGACCCACGATTCGCGCGCCGACTCTCTTATTTTTGCCTTTTTCCCGATCGGCGTACGATCCGCGCCGGGCAGGTAATTTTTTCTGAGCCCGTTCTCGGCCACATAGAAAACAAAAGCCTCCTTCCCGTCTACGGCGACGGCAAAGTCGGCGCTGCAATCAACTCCCTTGGGTGCGGAGTAAATTTTCGTCGCCGCCTGCACGGACGCGCTGAACATCAAAACCCCTGCTAAACTCAGAATTATGTTTCTCATATTAATCTCACTTGTTATTGGGTTATTCGGCTTATCGACACCGCGGATCTAGTTCTAGCGCTTTCACTATTTCAAAAGGGGGCGAATCTTATCCGCCAGCAATTTATACCCCGCCTCATTTAAGTGCTGCCGGTCTTTGGCAAATAATTCAGTCCGCAGGTTTCCCTCCGCGTCCAGCACCATAGTGTATTGGTCGATGTAATGCACGCGGGGAGTGTTCTTGATGTACTCTTGTACGTACACATTGTACTTTTGTTGCTCGTCGCGAAACTGCTCTCGTTTTTCGCAGGGTTTTAATGAAATATAGTAGAATTCGGTTTCAGGAAGTTTAGCCTGAATCAGAGCGATCAGCTCCTTAAAATCCGCGAACACCTGCTCCGGGGATTTTCCCCTCGCTATATCATTGCCACCCGCATGAAAGACAATGATCCTGGGGGCATAAGGTATAATAATGCGGGAGGCGTACCGAACGGAATCTGCGATTTCTGACCCCCCAAAACCGCGGTTAAATACCGGCAACCCCGGAAAATAATCTTTCAACGTGGTCCATCTCGTCATCGT
>JBAXDG010000189.1:0-2008 GCA_037141075.1 Kiritimatiellales bacterium | reverse complement strand
TGGTTCCGCTGTCGAGATAGATCACCGAAAGTTTGATACTCTGGCCGGGGGTCGGTGTCAGATGATCATTCACATCGAAACGCATCGCATTCCAGTTAGACGCGCGGTCGAAACGGCGCGCAAAGCGGTCGTACGGATGCGATGCGGCCGTGAGCAGGAAGTTGGTGGTGCTGCTGCTGTTTACTCGCCAGAGAGCCTTACTGGTATTGGTGGGGTTGATCTGGGTGATAAACCGTTCATAATTTCCGGAAAGAATTTCCCAGCCCGAATCGTTATAGTTGGTCTGGCCGGTGTCGCTACGCTGCTTCACATTACCCCATGTGGCGGCTTCCAGATGACTCATCCGGGCACCCTGATTGCTATAGGCCGCGCAGATGGCCGTGTATCGGCTGGTATTCCCTTGGCTTACCGACCCTCCCCCATATGAGGCCGTCGGGAACTTGGCCCCGTCGGACGAATCGAGTCCTTCGTGGAAAACGCAGAATCCGCCGCGGGCCGTGGCCGGGTCGAGTTCCGCCGCCCACTTGTTGAAAAAGTCGAACGCAAAGCCGATGCCGTCCGTATAGGTCGACGACATACACCCGGAGTTCAAATTCCAAATGCTCATACCGGCATTTAGTTGTTCAAGCGCAGCCCAGTACATGCCTATTCTGGCATTGTACTGAATGAAGGGCTTAGCATATCCCCCGTCCATTTCGTTTCTGGAAAAAAGTCCAAAATCGGAATCCACAGCACACGATTTAAAATCTGCCGGAGCGCGCCGGGACTCCGACAAATGATGTCCCCGCACATCTCCTCCAAGCTTTGTACCAAAACCACCTTTCACCGTATTAGTCACCCAAGTCCACTCGATTGGGTTATCTGTTGGTCCAATGCCATGGAACATAAGCGGGATAACGGGGCCATTCGTCCCGTCCTGAAAAGCATGCCGGTACACTTCAAAAACCCAGAGCCGAAAGTCTCTCCAGTCGTTGTTGGAGATCTGATACTGCGCCGGAACTAAGGATGCATTTTCATACGGGGTTTCGTCCCCCGTGGCACCGGTATTGACGCGAACAGCAATCAGGCATCCCTGCTTTTCAGGCGCAACTTCGGTCCGTATATACTTGGCATAGGCTTCCACCATTTCGGCGAAATAGATTTTATATTCCGGATCCAGATAATAGCCATATATATAGGGTGCCGGGGTTATAGTCGGAGTGGCGGGATTGTATGTTTCGCCGTACATCGGGACGCCCCCGCCGTTCGCTTCGGACATCCACAGCGGCATAGTTTGCCCGATGGCCCCGCCTCCAACCGGCGAAACCGCAGAGAACGTCGAAAAATCCTTACTGTATGCGGAATTTATAGCATCATCGATCACCGACCAATTATAGTTGCTCCGGCCGGGGTGTACCGCGGCCCAGTCCGCTCCGGACGGAGATCCCCGAAGAAAGGGATAAGTTTGGACATCACCGTCGCCAGAATTATCCCAAACGCCATACGCAGTATGACTCATCCCTAGTTTGGCGGCATTCGCGTGTTGCGTTCCGGCGAACAGGATCACCAGAAAGAAAACGGAACAAATAACAAGCCTTCGCCGTATGCCGGGAAAAGCCCGCGAGTTGCTGCCGCTTGCCGTCATTATCGTTTCATAAATCTTCTTCATATCAGTTCTCCTAAACGCCGTTATCTGGAAATCTTTCAACCTGAATAGTCGCATATATGCGGTTTTTACACGAGCAAAACCCCCGGATTCCTCGCACGGCTTTTCGTCTTTCGCAGGGATGTTACTGCATCCGAACCTTGATTTGATAATGGTTCACTCTCGAAGGGTTTATTACCGCGCCCGCCGTGCGCGGCTTGTATCGAGCATCATGTGTGATTTGGTATAATATTGATTTTGGTCAAGGCAAAGAGTACATTTCCCCCGTAAGTAACAGGATGATCCCTCATGTGAGGGGTGTCCGTTGGGATAGTGGATAAAAGGGAGATTAGACCATGAAGCGTTTGTTTCTTTTGACAGTTT
>JBAXDG010000188.1:0-2016 GCA_037141075.1 Kiritimatiellales bacterium | reverse complement strand
ATCAGACTACGAATCTGAGGGTCGGGCGTTCGAATCGCTCCGGGACCACCAAGAACAACCTCCTGAGTTTAATACTTACGGAGGTTTTTTATTCGGGCAAGGTGGCCACCCGTGACGCTAATTCTGTGCGGGTAAAGCGGATATGCATTAGAAGTTCAAAAAACAGATCGGAGTGCCGCATCGGCAGGCTATTTGTTGCTCGGTCGATATCTTCGAGTTCGATTTGAAGCACCGTGACTTGATCGACGGTCAGGGATGCCTTCAGCTGCGCGTCCACGATCCTGAGGCGTTGGTACAACTTCGCCAACCGCAAACTTAATAACCACCCATAGAGCCTAGGCGTGTAGGTCAATAACGGGATCACGACCGCTATGGCGGCTACCAATATTGCAGCAATGCGCTTGGCATAGCTGATCGTCCAGAACGGCAAATAGCGTTGCAGCAACGAAGGCCCGTTCCTGTAGAAGTCTTGCGCTACGGTAGCAACAGGAAATTCAGGGTCGGTTTGCGTAGGGAACTCTCCTGTTTTCTGAAAAACGCCAGCGTTTCCATGCACCTCCTGTAGGGTCTGTGCGAGAAGATAGATCAGCTCCGGATGCAACCCTTTGCGGACCACGACGACGTTGGCTGACGCGATCAAGTTCACATCCGTAGCAGGGATGTTTCTCTCAAGGTCCACTACGCCCTGCGGCAGGACTAATCGACTTACTGCGGGGAAGAGCCGGACCATGGCGTCCGCCTGGGCGACGTTCAAGAGGCGGATGTCGGGATTCCGCAACAACGGTAGGACCTCATGTCCATCCATTTCTTGGGGCGGCAAAAAGACAACATCGGCTTGGCCATTGACGAGTGCCTTGCTCGCTACGACGCCCGGCGAAACCTGTATCGTCGTGTTAGCAGGATTGACCCCGTGTAAGCTCAGGAGTGGCGCGATGACGCCGCGAACGGCTGGATTAATGATGACCCGCTTGCCCTTAAGATCTGTCAGTCGGTCCATCTGCTTGGCGCCCCGGTAGAAAATCCAATACGGCGCGTAATTGATGCGGCCAAGCGACATCAGGTTGGGTGCGCTCGCGCCGTTGGTGATCCCTGCAAAGAGAAGCGCTGCGTCGATGCCTGAATTGGGATCGTTGAGAAGTTTGACGCTATCGAACACGCCTTCGGTGTACCGTACGTTCAGTGTTAACTTGCGTAGTGCTAGCTTTTCACTGTAGCGCTCGGCAATGTGGTCGAAAGCACCGCCTTTAAACCCGACCGCCATCGTGATGGTCGTTGGCGGCGCCGGGATGAAATACCACAGCGCGAGCCAGACCGATGCGGCCAGGCCGAGCGTCGCAACGAGCCAACGCAATGCGTTTTTTTTCTGGGTCCAGATGCCCATAGACCCCTCCAAGGTCGTATCTTAGCGCAAGCTAGCGGCGCACCCAGTTTCACTTGCGAAGTTCCTTGGAGTCGAGGGATCGAGCGAAAAAGCGACAGTGAACCTAACCTCCTCCCGGAGCAGAAGCCCAGAGGAAATGCCGTCCATCGGGCAGGTGAACCTCGCCAACCAGCGCCAATCCTCGACTCCTTGAACGCTATGAATCTGAGGGGCTGGTGTTCGAATAACTAAGATATTATCAAAAAATACAATAAAAATCAGCTAGTTAAGTAATTTCAGATCGATATTAATGGATGGCTTTTTGGGTGTTTTTTGATCCGTAATCACTGGCCGGCGGATCCTGTCAGTGATCAGGGCTCCGACGCCATGGTGAAGACCCCCTGCGGGCCTCGGCTGGGAGGGGCTGGTCTACCCTTCCATACTTCTACCCGACCACCAGGTGCTGGAATGGGTATATGCTGGCGGGCGATTCCTATGATAAAAAACATCAAAACTAACAATCTCGAAATTCTTTACGAGGAGTTCTTAGAGGTCAGGAATGGATAACCCGCCCGCCATGTTTCGCAGGGCAGACCACGGGGCCAAGGTGCTCGTCGTGGATGACGATGCCCTGTCGCGCCGGAGCCTCAGGGCCA
>JBAXDG010000187.1:0-2027 GCA_037141075.1 Kiritimatiellales bacterium | reverse complement strand
TCAAGGCGGTTCAAACCACCCGCAACACCGTCACCTGGAGCCCGGTTTCCGGACGGGTCTATTCAGTCTACTGGTCGACGAACCTGATGAAAGGGTTCCAACCCTTGGAAACCAACATTCCGTGGACGCAAAGCAGCTTCACCAACGCAACTCCCGACCCGAGGGTGAACCATTATCAGATCAAGGTCCGGATGCAGTAATACCACTTGCGTGTGAAAATCGGTATTTATTCATCTGGGTAGGGACGGATCGTCGAGCCGTCCGCACGTGCGCCAAGCCGACTGAACAGGAGAACCATTCAGCCGTGCGGCGCGCCCTACCTTTGGTCTTTTTACCGACGGCCATGCGGGATTGGTATAACATCGCTGCGAAAGACGAAAAGCCGCGCGAGGAATCCGAGGGTTTTGCTCGTATAAAAACCCCGTATATGCAACTATTCACTAGGAAAGATTTCCGGCGATGGCAAAACACAACGGATGGGAAAGAAAATGAAAAAAGCAATTATAGCGGGTTTGGTTGTGCTGGGAGCTTTGCTGGCACCGGCGGCGACCGTGGTGGATATGAATCTGAATCTCTCCGGCAGTGTGACTCCGGCAAGAGCGATTAATACCAATACCACTGCGGAGCAAACCTACAACTGGAGCAGCAGTTCACTTCTCTTTGACGGCCCCGTAACCGCCGGCAATCAGAATCTGAAAATCTACGGCGCGTTCTCTGTCACGGGGATCGTCGGCACTCTTTCAAGTGCCGCGGTTCGGCTGGATGATTCCGCGGTCGACACCATTTTGTTTCGAGGTGATGTATTGGCCGCCAACACGGCGGATCTTCGGGCTGTTGCGTTATGGGATGCGGCGGACTTTCTGGTTTCCGGGAATACCCGGTTTGATACCAGCACAAACAGTGCTCTGACGATCGGGGTAGACACTTGGCTTAATGTCAGAATCATTAGCGGAACCCGTTATGTGATCCGGGATGGAACGAACTATTATGTTTCCAGTGTTAAAGGCCCGACGACCCAAACCACCAGCGCCACGATTTACGGCAACACCGCCGGACTGCAGTGGGCGGCGTTTGACATCAATAACTGGGCGACGTACTCGGAGACCGATGCGAATCTCGGCTTGGGCACTCTTTCGTTCTCCACCAGGGTTTTTAATAACGTCACCGGGGTCGGCCTGCTTGGTTCCGCAACGCGGGGTGGCGGGAGTCCTCCGATTTTTGAGGTTGCGGACTTCCAAGCCAATCTGGTTGAGTCGCTTACCAATATCTACACGCTGACGGTCAACAACGGCAGCGGCAGCGGTGTGTACACCAACGGGACGCAGGTCGCGATTGCGGCTTACAATACGGCCTGGCAAACCTTCGTCCAATGGACCGGGGATACCCAGTATGTGGCGAACGTCAACTCCTCGAATACGACGGTGACGATGCCGGCAACGAATATCGCTCTGGACGTGACCTTTTCTTATTTCACGCCGTCAAACTGGCCGGACATGTACGTGCCGCTCTATAACGAGAAGGGGACAAACTATGCTCCCTATCCATTGATGGCGAATGATTCGCGCGACGCGATCTTCAGCTCAGACGACTTGACCTCGCTGGCAAGGAATTTCGATGGCCTCAATTGTGTCAAACCCAACTTCACAAAAGCGAATGCCGATTATGTCTATGGAGTGAACACCAATTTCCAAATCGTTTCTTATGTCAATGAATCTCACAAATGGCCCTCATCGGTTATCGAACCGGACAACAAAACCAATACGCTGTATTACCTGGCCGGGAATCTGGGGGTGACGTTGCCGGCAACCACCAACAGCGCCACCTTTGCAGTGAACAATCTGTTCGGTACGCTGGTGGCCAGCACGGCCGCCGCCGGCTCCAATGTCACCTATAAAGTGGGAAGCACCTATTATTTTGTGACCTGGCTGAAGATCGACGGCGAATTGATGCGGATCGAGTCGGTTGCCAACAACAGTAACGTGGCAACGGTGACCGTGACGCGGGCCTTTAGCGGAACGACGGCGGCA
>JBAXDG010000186.1:0-2033 GCA_037141075.1 Kiritimatiellales bacterium | reverse complement strand
CGCGCCATCGACGCGTGGTATGTCCGCGTTGAAGACCTGCGCGACGAAATGCTTGCCAACAATGCGCAGGTGCACTGGATGCCGGAATACGTTGGCGAAAAACGCTTTGCCAATTGGCTGGCCGAAGCCAAGGATTGGAATATCAGCCGCAACCGTTTCTGGGGTTCTTGCATTCCTCTTTGGATCAACGTTGACGATCCGAACGATAGAATTTGTATTTCATCAGTCGCCGAACTCGAAAAACTTTCCGGTCAGAAAGTCACCGATCTTCATAAACATTTTGTCGATGACATCCTGATCAAAAAGGATGGCAAGACCTACAAGCGCACCCCCGAGGTGCTCGACTGCTGGTTCGAGTCTGGCGCCATGCCGTACGCTCAGCAGCATTATCCTTTTGAAAACAAAGCGCACTTCGAAGCGAACTTTCCGGCGAATTTCATCGCTGAAGGACTCGATCAAACCCGCGGCTGGTTCTACACCTTGATGGTGCTTTCGACCGCGCTGTTTAAAAAACCGGCGTTTAAGAACGTCGTTGTCAACGGTCTGGTGCTGGCTGAAGACGGACTGAAAATGAGCAAGCGGCTCAAGAACTATCCCGATCCGCTGCACGTTGTGCATGAATACGGTGCCGACGCACTCCGCCTCTACATGATCAACTCGCCGGTCGTCAAAGCCGAGTCGCTGCGCTTTTCCGAGGAGGGCGTTAAACACGCGCTGCGCCACCTGCTCATTCCGCTTTGGAATTCCTACAGCTTTTTTGTCACCTACGCCAACATCGACAAGTGGAAGCCCGGATCCTCGAAACTGGGCGAGAGCGAAAACTTGCTCGATCGCTGGATTGAAAGCTCGCTCGCCAATCTCTGTCAGGAAGTCACTGCGGCGATGGACAACTACGATCTGCAGCGCGCGGTTCGTCCGTTTGTCGCCTTCATCGAAGATTTGACCAACTGGTACATCCGCCGCTCGCGCCGCCGGTTCTGGAAGAGCGAGGACGACGGCGATAAACAGCAGGCCTACGCCACGCTTTATCATGTGCTGATCGAGCTGTGCAAAATCGCCGCGCCCTTCACGCCGTTTATGGCGGAAGAGATTTATCGTAACCTGCGCACGGATGATATGCCCGAATCGGTGCACCTCTGTGACTTTCCGACCGCCGCCGGTGCCAAGCGGAATATCGCGCTGGAGACTCAGATGCGCATCGTGATGGATGTCGTCAGCATGGGTCATCAGATCCGCAAAGACCGCGACGTAAAAGTCCGTCAGCCGCTGCGCCGCCTTGATGTGGTCAGCCGCGACAGCGGACTGCTCAATCAGGTCGGCGAACTCAAACAGATTATTGCCGAGGAGCTTAATGTTCGCGAAGTGTTCTTCGGTGACGACGAAACCAGCCTTGCGACGCTTAGTGCCAAAGCCAACTTCAAGACGCTCGGGAAAAAGTTCGGGAAGCAGGTTCAGCAGATCAATCTAGCGGTTCAAAAACTTTCTGCGAAGGATTTGCACACGGTCGCGTCCGGAGAGGGCCTTGTGCTGAAAATCGGGAACGAAACCTTCGAACTCGCCGGCGAAGACATCGTTGTGGAGCGCACTCCGAAAGAAGGACTTGCCGTGCAGGCTCAGGGTGCGCTGGTGGTTGCGCTTGATCTTGAACTCGACGACGACCTGATTCGTGAAGGATTGGCCCGTGAGCTGGTGAATAATGTTCAGCAGATGCGTAAAGCGCACGGACTCGAAGTAACGGATCGTATTCACCTGAAGATTTCATCGGACGAAGCCGTTCGTGAGGCCGTCGTGGCCTTTGACGGCTATATTCAGTCCGAAGTTCTCGCGCTGTCGATTCAAACCGTCGAAACGGAAGGCGAAACCGTTGACCTCAACGGTCATGCCTGCACCATCTACATTGAAAAAGCATAGGCAGTTTCTACTTCTTGCCGCACTGCTCCTGCTGGGAACAGGTTGCGCATCCATCCGCCCGCCGCGAGGCGTTCAGCCGCGAACGGTAACGATTGAGACGACCGCCTATTGCGATTGCGGTC
>JBAXDG010000185.1:0-2059 GCA_037141075.1 Kiritimatiellales bacterium | reverse complement strand
CAGGTTGAATCTCCCGATGAGACTCAGTTTGATTTCGACCTCGCCCCACGGACTTCGAACATGCATCCGCGAACCTTTTGTGTCCGTGACCGGATTGAGGCCGCGCACCGCGGCACCCTCTTCAAATCCATAAGAAACCAGTCTGGCCAGAAACTTTCTTTCGGTGAGCAGCCGTTTTCCCCACGGATCGTCGCAGTTGATGACGGCGAAACGGCTTACCTGACTGAAGAGGCGGGATTTGACGTTGAAGTATTCTTCGAGCGTGCCGTGATAGTCGAGGTGGTCCTGTGTGAGGTTGGTGAAAACGGCGGCATCGTAAAGAATACCTTCCACACGATGCTGAGCCAGCGCGTGCGAGGAGACTTCCATCACCGCGCTGTCGCATCCGGCGCGCTCCATCTGGGCGAACATAAACTGAAGGTCGACCGATTCCGGCGTGGTGCGCGAAGCAGGAAGCACACGGTCGCCGATCTCATAGCGAACGGTGCCGAGTAGTCCGGGCCGCCGTCCGGCGGCCTTCAAAATTTCGCGCAGCATGAAGCTGACGGTGGTTTTGCCGTTGGTGCCCGTGATGCCGATGGTGCAAAGGCGCGAGGCCGGATGGCCGTAAAAACTTACCGCCAGTTTTGCCAGCGCCAGCCGGGCGTCGGCGACCTGTATGCAGGGGAAATGTCCGCCGGATGCGCAGGGAGACTGCGAAACCACCGCCGAGGCACCGCGCTCGATGGCATCTTCGATGTAAGCCGTGCCGTCGGCCTTTTCGCCGTGCAGTGCCACAAAGAGCGCGCCGGGCGTGACACGGCGCGAGTCGTACACGATGCCGGTGATTTCACAGGAGGTGTCTCCGGTGACTTCCACCGTTTCTATGCCGTCTAGCAGTTCTTTCAGCGTCATGGTGTCCTCAGTCTAACGTATTTTCTTCGCTGGATCCGCTGGTCTCTATGTCTGTCAAATATTCGGTGGTGAAGCCTTCAGGCGGTATGCGCAGGTAGCGCACCGTCTTGTCGGCGATTTCGCGAAAGTACGGAGCACAGACGGTTCCGCCGTAATAGCCGCCCTGTTGCGGTTCGTCGGCGACGACAATAATACTGATGGCCGGATTTTCAACCGGCAGGAATCCGACAAAAGACGCCATGAATTTGTCGTGATAATAACCGCCCTGCTCCAGATTCACTTTCTGCGCGGTACCGGTTTTCCCCGCCACCAGATAACCCGGCAGAGCGGCCATTGTAGCGGTTCCGCCGGGCTGGGTGACACGCGCCAGCAGACGGCGCATCAGTTTCGCCGTTTCCGGACGAATGGGCCGGTTCAGCTCCTGCGGCGGCGGCGCAAAAATCGTTTCACCCTGAGTGTTCACCACTTTGTGGATAATAAGCGGTTTCATACGGATACCGTCATTGGCGATGGCGCTGAGGGCATTCAGTACCTGCATGGAAGTAACGAGCACTTCGTGGCCCATGGCGATATGAGTAATACTGATTTTTGACCAGCGGTCGGTTTTCCAGATAATTCCGGCGTCTTCACCGGGCAGATCAATACCGGTTCGATCACCGAGGCCAAAGGCTTTCAATGCCTGATAGACCTTGGCATTACCCATCTGGAGCGCCACTTTGGCCGCGCCGATGTTACTCGATTTTTTAATGATATCCGCCACGGTCAATCTGCCGCAGGGATGTGAGTCATGAAGCGTCGTCCCGCCGTAAAACCACGCTCCGTTTTCGCAGTCAAAAATATCGGTGTCGCGCACGGCGCCGCAGTCGAGCGCCGAGGCGACAACCATCGCCTTCATGGTTGAGCCCGGCTCGTACGTGTAGTTAATGGCGCGGTTACGCATCCATTCGGCCGGCGCCGTGCTGAAGCGGTTGAGGTTAAATGTCGGCAACGACGCCATGGCCAGAATCTCACCGGTACGGATGTTCTGCACAACGGCCCACGCGGCTTTGGGGTGATACTTGGCGACCAGATTGTCGAGAGCCACCTCGGCAAAGTGTTGAATCTGCTGGTCGATGGTCAGATAAACATCCGCGCCGGACTGCGGATCAATGTCCACGGTGCGCTG
>JBAXDG010000184.1:0-2059 GCA_037141075.1 Kiritimatiellales bacterium | reverse complement strand
CAGCGCCAGGCCGAAATGCAGGCCAAGGCTCCGGCCATCGCCGACGAACTGCTCGCAAAAGTTTCAAATGGTCTGCTCATCGAAAACATGGGCGAAGCCGACGCTGAACTGCTCAGCGCCGTCATGGACGCGCTCCAGCCGAAACTCACCAGCGCCGTTGTTATTCTTGGCGGTGTTTCCGACGGTAAAGTCGCCCTCGTCTGCGCCGTCACACCGGATTTAGTCAAAGCCGGCAAGAACGCCGGAAAAATTATCGGCGCCATCGCCAAACAGTGCGGCGGCGGCGGCGGCGGCAAACCCGACCGCGCCCAGGCCGGCGGACGCAATCCCGACGCGCTTGAAGCGGCGCTAACCGATGCTAAAGCGCTGGTGTAAGCGCTGACTTTGCTGGCGCGCGTTGAAGCAAGGAGAACGACTGTGAAAAATCCGATGGATCGACAGCTCGAAAAGAAACTTTCGGATCGAGCGGTTTCCATCGGTCGCGAAGGCAATGTCGCCGCCTTTGATGAGCTATTTGAATTGTTGGAATCTTCCTCCGCCAATGTTCGGCGGTTGAGCGCATCTGCTCTCGGCAAGCTGGCCTGGATGGGTGTCGATCAGGCCAGAGCGGTCGCCGCACTCGGGCCGATCGCCCGGCGCGACCCGCACACGCAAACCCGTCAATATTCCATTAAAGCGCTCAAAGCGTACGGATGCGCTTCAAAATCATGGCTCGGTGATTTGCGCGACATGGCGACCAATCCTGCGGAAAAAGAATACATTCGCCGCGATGCGGCCTCAGCGGTGGAGTTCATTGAAGAAGCACTGCGCGTTGCCGACGCCTCCGCCGTGCACCGCTGTCAGCGATGCCACGCCGAAACAACCGCCGACGAATTCGCCCGCTCCAATCAGGCCTTTCAGCGCGTTTTTTGCGACCGCTGTTTTGATGAAATTTTTCTGGAGCGGCGTAATTTTGAAATACAGGTCGAGTTGAATAAAACCATCGTCGCCGAAGACGGAACAGTCGTGCAGTCCGACGGCGAGCGCCGGATCGCCGAATGGCTGACCGCGCACGGACTGACCTACCGCTACGACGCCAAGTTCCGCATCATCGGCGAGTTTCAGATCCGGCCCGACTTTTATCTGCCTGAGCTGGATATCTATATCGAGTATTGGGGTATGGACACGCCGCAGTACAAAATGAGCATGTACAAAAAACAGATGCTCTATCAGCAGGAAGGCAAGCGTCTGATTTCTATTTATCCGCACGATCTGCCGAATCTAACCACCCTGCTGACATCCAAACTCCGTCTGTTCGGGTATTCCATCGGCGGCGAAGCCTGAACCAACCTGCATTGACGCACGAAGTAAAGTCAGCCCTATGAAAACAATCGAATGCCCCTGCGGAAGCGGGGAAAATTTTCAGGGATGTTGCGGGCCGTGGCTTTCCGGAAAGAAAAGCGCGCCGACGGCGGAAGCGCTGATGCGGTCCCGCTATACCGCCTACGTCTTGAAGAATGTCGACTATCTGGTGGAAACCACCCTGCCCGCATCGCGCGAACCCGATCTGGCGGAATCAATCCGGGACTGGATCGGTCAGGTGACATGGCAGAAGCTGCATGTGCTCCAAGTTGAAGCAGGTGGACAATCCGACAACGAAGGCACGGTTGAATTCATCGCCGAGTTTATCGGCCCGCACGGTGCCGACCGCCACCACGAGCGCTCGCTATTTAAAAAAGTCCGCGGCGTCTGGTTTTACGCCGAAGTCCTTCGGTAGTTTTCCATTTGGCTCTATGAGTCAATTTATTTTCGGCCCTGAGAGCCGACTCTACATCTCCGCAAGGCCGCCGGGACGGTTGCGATACGGATGGAAAGCAATTTATTCCAGTCCGCGCTCGAACAGATCGTCTTCGTCGAGGCCGAGGTAGTGGCCGAGTTCGTGCAGGTAGGTGATGCGGACTTCGTTCCGAAAAGCGGATTCGTTCCCTTCGGCCTCGTCCCAGAGATTTTCCAGAAACAAAATAATTTGCGGCGGCATCGGCTCGTCGCCTTCATGCGCAAGTTCAGGGCCGGTGAAAAG
>JBAXDG010000183.1:0-2061 GCA_037141075.1 Kiritimatiellales bacterium | reverse complement strand
TCAGATTGATGATCTCGTTGGCGGTCGGCGTGAAGCGCAGGATGCGCAGTTGATGATCCACAAAAACGGTGGCGATCCCGGTGCCGGACAGCAGGTTGTTCATGTCGTTATCGGCCCGCATCAGATCCAGTATCTTGATTTGCAGTTCGGTGTTAACCGTGGAGAGCTCCTCATTGACCGATTGCAGTTCCTCCTTGGACGTTTCCAGCTCCTCGTTGGTGGATTGCATTTCCTCGTTCACCGACTGCAATTCCTCGTTGGACGATTTGAGTTCTTCATTGGAACTCTGCATTTCCTCCTGCGTGCTCTGGAGATATTCCTCCTTGGCGCGCAACTCCTGCTGGAGCGCCGCGATGCGCACATCGGGATCCGGCACCGGCCCGCTGACCTCTGACTTCTGACCTTTGACCTCTGCCTCCGACGCTTCCTCCAGAATAACCAGGAAGAGCGGCGACTCCGGCGATGCGCCCGCGCCGGTCGTCACGGGACGAACCGTCAGGTTGACGGTGGTGAAATGACCGTTGGTTTTAACTCGCAGTCCCGGGTGGCACACCGTCTCTTTGATTCCGGCGGCTTTGTGCAGAGCCATGGTCAGCTCGTTGCGCAATCCTTCGCGGGCCATTTTCAGGATATTGTTGATACCCGCCTCGCCGGCGGCCGGTTCCAGAAACATGCCGGTGCGGCCGTGGAGATAGAGAATGTCGCCGTGCCCGTTGACCAGCGCGCCCGCCGCGATCACCTGCTGTAAAAGCGCCTGTTCAGTCAGTTCGCGCAACGGCGGTTTTTCGGTGAAGAGATGCTTTCCGGCGGCCTGCGACGGAAGCGCCGCGTCCACCGCGGTCAGGAGCGGAACAAAATGGTCGATGGCCGCGCGCCGCATGCCGACAAAATCTTCTTTGCGCTGATAGACCTTCTGCTTGCTGTCCAGCGCGGAAAACAGACTGGTAAAATCGCCGGTGGTTTCAGATGTGCCCAGAAAGAGCGTGCCGCCCCGATTCAGCGCGTAGTGGAACAGCGGAATGATCTTTTTCTGCAACGTACTGCCCATATAGATCATGACGTTGCGGCAACTGATCAGGTCGAGCTTCGAGAACGGCGGGTCTTTGACCACGTCCTGCTCGGAAAAGATCACCATGTCGCGGATGCCTTTATGAATCCGGTAGGTGTGGCCGCCGGGCTCGAGCGTGAAAAAGCGGGCCAGCCGTTGGGGCGAGATGTCGGTGGCGATGCTGGCCGGATAAATCCCGGCGCGGGCGGTGGCGATAGCCTGACTGTCGATATCGGTGGCGAACACCTGAATCGTGCAACTCTTTTTCCGCGCCTCCATGCCTTCCGCCAGCAACATGGCGAGGGAATAGGCTTCCTCGCCGGTGGAACAACCCGACGACCAGACGCGGATCGCGGACTCCTCACTCTTGTTGGCAAAAATCTTGGGAATCACCTTTTCTTCCAATAGTTGGAAGGCCTCCGGATCGCGGAAGAAGCTGGTCACGCCGATCAGCAGGTCGCGGAAAAGCGCCTGCACCTCGGCGGGATTCTGTTGCAGATACTTGACGTAGCCGTCGATCAATTCGATCTGGTGAACGGCCATGCGCCGTTCAATGCGCCGGTTGATGGTGCTCGGTTTGTAGTGGGAAAAGTCGTGACCCGTCTGGGCGCGCAGCAGGATGAAGATTTTCTTCATCGCGGTCTCGGGCAGATGCTCCGTGGCGCTGATCCTCCGGTAGACTGTGCCGAAAGCCTGAGTCGTATACGCCATGATTCTGACCGGCATTTCTTTTGGCAGAAGTTCGAAGTCCACCAGACCGGTGGCGATGGCGTTGCACGGCATCCCGTCATATTCGGTGGATTCAGGCTTTTGAACCACGACCAGTCCGCTTTCGCCCTTGATGGCCCGTATACCCGCGGTGCCGTCACTGCCGGTGCCGGAAAGCACAATGCCGATGGCTCGCTCGTGCTGATCCAGTGCCAGCGACCGGAAGAAAAAGTCGATTGGCAACCGCTGACCGCGCGGCGCGGCAGGTTCCAATAGTTGGAGCGTTCCGTTGATGAAAGCCATGT
>JBAXDG010000182.1:0-2106 GCA_037141075.1 Kiritimatiellales bacterium | reverse complement strand
AACGAACCTTTTCCCATGGAATTCAGTTCCTCGATAAACCCCGCGCCGAAACAAAGTGAGGCTCCCATTAAAACAACCGCGATTGATGAATTTCGTCTCATCATACGGTCAAATCCCCTTGCCGACGGCACATCGACAACAGACAGCGCTTCCGCCCATGCCAACAGCAGCGACGCTAAACCAAACAATCAAATTCAATTTATTCATGGCTTTATCCTTCATTATCCGATGGCGGTTTTCGTTCTTTGCGGCAAAAACATCATGGAATTTGTTCGTCAGCGGGAATACTCTCGGCGTCCTCCGTTTTTGGCCCGGCTTTTTTCGACTGGGTTTTATCCTTTTTAATTTTCCCACTGCTGCTGGAAAGTTTTTTATCGTGACCGAGTAGATAGTCACGCATGATACCAACCTCTTTCTGGCTGACTCCCTCTTTCTTGCTGCCTTGGGGTTTCAAATCTTTCATGGCCGGCAGATAAGGCGCGGTATCCACGCCCATCCAATCGATGACATTCAAAACCCGGAGTGCGGCGTAGGAATTTTGCTGGAGCATTCCAATCAGACACGCCTGCCCGTCCGCCTGGTCGCCCGCTTTGATCAAAGCCCACGCGGCCATCGCCCGCACGTCGTGCGATTCATCGGTCAGACATTTTTTCAACGCCTTCATTGCCGCCGTGTCCAGCTTGCCCGCCATCACCATGCCGCACGTTCCCCAGTAGCGCAGGCCGGAATCCGGGTCGCTCAAATAACCTGTCAGCTTGGGCAGATTGGCGTCGTTTTTCGCCAGCGCCACGTCAGCGGCTTCCAGATAGGCGGGCAGATTGTAGAGCTTGGGATCGCGCACCAGTTGATAAATGGTGGTTTTATTGGCAGCCGCGCGCCGGAGGATTTCACTTTCCGGCAGCAGCCCGGCATCATGAATTTTCAACTGCCAGTCCGTCAGCGCCGAACGCATCCGGGTCAAAACCGGTTGAAATTCCGCTCGCCCGGCAAGGTTCGTCACGCAATCCGAATCGTTCTGGCAATCGTAAAGTTCCTCCACCGACGGTTTGGTTTGGAAAAATTCCCCGGTAATCTCATCGCATTTGCCGGCCTTGTAATAGTCCTCCCACGCCTGCATCGCCACCATCTTCCACAGATAAGAAAGATGCTGTCCCGGCTTCACGAACGGCATGTAGTTCTTGATGTAGATAAACCGCTTGTCTCGCACCACCCGGGTTTCGTCATAGCGTTCGTCCATCCGGCCGCGATAGGAAAAACTATACTCCGGTTCAGGCTCGGCCTGCGGACCGAGAAAAATGTTCCCCTGCATGATGTCCGGTATCTTCGCCTGCGCCAGACTCAACCAGGTTTTCGGCATATCCACAAAGCTCACCAGCCGATCCACGGCCGTCCCCGGCTTTTCGGCAGGCCAGAGCTGCTTGAATTTTTCCGGGATGCGGACGATGAGGGGCGAATGCAAACCCGCCTCGTAGGTGTAATGCTTGCTGCGCGGCATCACGCCGCCGTGATCGGTGCAGTAAATCACAATCGTGTCGTCCTCCAGCCCGGCCTCCTTCAAGGCGGCCAGTGCCATACCGACCTTTTTATCCATGTTTTCCACGGCGTCTTCGTATTTCGCATAATTTTTGCGAATTTCGGGCAGGTCGGGATGATATTTTTCCAGCACCACTTTTGAAGGATCGTGCCGGGTGTTTTCCACCGAACCGAAGGCCTTGCTCTCGTGGCTTTCGTTGTAATTGATAACGCAAAAAAACGGCTGACCGGGCGCGCGCTTATTCCAACCGTATTCCTCATCGGTATCCCAGCAATCCGTATCGCCTCGGCCGCTGATGTTGTAATCCGTCTTGGTGTGGTTGCTGCAATAATAACCCGCCCGCCGCAACGCATCGGGATAATATTCGATCAGGTCATGCGGAATTTCATACCGGCTGCGATGATGGTAAGTCCCCATGGACAGTGAATAAATTCCGGTGATCAAACTGCTCCTGGACGCCGCGCACACGGGGGCGGTCGCAAAGACGTTGCTGTAGCGAAAGCCCTCTTTTGCGAGCTTGTCAATGTTCGGCGTCGTTGCCTGGTCGCTGCCATAACAGCCGAACCATTTTA
>JBAXDG010000181.1:0-2121 GCA_037141075.1 Kiritimatiellales bacterium | reverse complement strand
GCTGCCTTACAGGCCGGACAGGCTGCGGCTTTCATTTCGCAGGCAGCTTTCGTTGCGTCAGCTTTTGCTTTGCAGGCGGCACACATTCCGCCAGCGGCTGTGCAGGCCGGACAGGCTGCTTTTACAGCGCAGGCCTTGGATGCATCTGCGGCAGTTGCTTCGGCGGGAGTTTTGGACATGGCATACGCTGAAACAGTCAGCGCGGCGATCGACATGACAATAACTAACTTTTTCATGATTCCTCCTTGTTGTTTGTGGGCTTCATGGTATCTGTCTACGCCTTCTTAGTCAAATACCGGACGGTTTTGTTCCGGATTTTTTTCTAAAAAATATCCACAAAAAAATTGACTGCTGGTGGTGCAAGGTGACATAAATTGGAGCCAAGAAGGGCGATGTGGAGTATGAATACAGTAGAATCAATAGTTGAAGAGCTGTTCGTAGGATCATTCCATCACTCTCTGGATCCCAAACGCCGCCTGATTATCCCGTCGAATTGGCGCGCAATGATGGGTGAAATTCCTCGTTTATACGTTTTTCCTCATCCCGAACGTAAATGCCTCTATCTCTACACCTTGGCCGAAATGAACCGTCGTTTGCGGCAGTTGCGCGAGTCGGGGGCGGTTGACTCTCAGGATGAGCAGGCGGTGCGTGCGATGACGGCTTCGGCGGATTCCTTGGCGGTGGATGCGCAGGGCCGGGTTCGTATTAAGGACGAATTGCTGGCTCACGTTGAAGTGAAAAGCAAAGTGGTTCTGGTCGGAACGCTCACCCGCATCGAGCTTTGGAGCGAAGAACATTTTGATATGGCACTGCCCGCTGTTTCAGCGCTGGCAGAGACGGCTTTTTACGGGGGTTACTAAGGAGGAGGAGAACATGGCTATGAACAGCATCGCACAATATATGTACTTCTCACGGGCGATTGACCTGACGCCCGAGAAAAAGCGCTACCTCCGGCTGCCGGACAGCGGAATGCGGCGCACGGTGCTGATGACCCCAAGCCGGGCGGCCACGTTTTCGTCCGCCTGTTCCCGCCGGGTCATTGGGATGCAGTTGGCTTAAGGGGAGTTATGCATGTACCGGTGCTGCTGAACGAAACGTTGGAACTGCTGGTGACGAATCCGGCGGGAACCTACATCGACGGCACACTCGGGCGAGGCGGACATGCGACGGAGATTTTGAAGAGGCTTTCGCCGGAAGGACGGCTGATCGGACTGGATCGCGATGCGGAGGCCATTGAACAGACGAAAGAGATTTTAAAACCCTTCGGGGAACGGGCGACACGGATACACGGAAACTTTGCGGATATGAAAGAGCTTTGCGGACAGATCGGCGTGACAGAGGTGGACGGGGTGCTCCTCGACCTCGGCGTCAGCTCGCCGCAGTTCGACGTCGCGGAGCGCGGTTTCAGTTTCGCCAAGGACGGTTCGCTGGATATGCGTATGGATCGCACGAAAGGCCGCACCGCCGCCGATTTAGTGAATGAGGACGACGAGGAAACGCTGGCTAATCTGATTTACCGCCTTGGAGAAGACCGCGATTCCCGCCGCATTGCGCGGGCGATTGTGCTGGAACGTCAGCACGGCCGGATTGAGCGGACGCTCAAGCTGGCTGAAATCGTTGAACGGGCCAAAGGCGGGCGTCGCGGCCCGATTCATCCGGCCACGCAGACTTTTCAGGCGCTGCGGATGGCGGTGAACACGGAGCTGGAGAGTTTAGAGGCGGGGCTGGAAGCCGGACTATCGATGCTTCGCGAGGGCGGACGGATGGCCGTGATTACGTTCCACAGTCTGGAAGACCGTCCGGTGAAAGAATTTTTTAAACGCCACACGGTGAAGCGCGAGTCGCTTCAGCAGGGTGGTGAAAAACTGGTTTATGACGAACCGGCCGTGCGGCTGCTGACGAAAAAGCCGCTGACGGCCTCGAAACAGGAATTAGCGGATAATCCGCGTTCGCGCTCAGCCAAGCTGCGCGCGGCGGAAAGGGAGAAGGCAGCATGAAGAAAAGACAGATAACAAGAAGCCGTAAATCGCAGGTGCGGATTCCGTTTCCGGTGGTATTGGCCAATATTCTGGTCTTTGTCGCTGTATTCGGTCTCAGCTATGTCTGGCTGTGCGCCCGCTG
>JBAXDG010000180.1:0-2181 GCA_037141075.1 Kiritimatiellales bacterium | reverse complement strand
AAACCGCCGAGCAGATTTTGCCCATTTCAAAGGCGTTTACGCCATCGAGCATTCCATCGCGGGCTGTATCGGTATAAATAATGGTACCGACGCCGGCCGCGTCCACCTTCTTGGCCAAATCGACGGCCTCGATGTTCGTCGTCTCCACCCAGCCTTTGGTTTGCACCTTGCCGCCGCGGGCATCAATACCGACCGCAATCCGTTCGCCGCCAAATTTTTTGACTAGCCGAGTCAGTTCTTCGGGGTGCTCGCAGGCGCGGGTTCCAAGAATTACACGGGTTACGCCGGTGGCGAGCAGCTTTTCAATGTCTTCGTCCGTGCGGATTCCGCCGCCGATTTCGACCGGGATCTTAATGGCAGCGCAAATTTCGCGCAGAACTTCCGTATGAACTGGCCGGCCCTCAAACGCGCCGTCGAGATCCACCACATGAAGAAATTCGCCGCCCGCCCGAACCCAGTGTTTGGCCATTTCAACCGGAGAATCGGAATAGACCGTTTCCTCGTTCGCCAAGCCCTGCCGCAGGCGCACGCACTTGCCGCCCTTCAAGTCAATTGCCGGAATAATTGTGATCATCGGCGGGACAGTACGCACAAAAGCCCCGTATTACACGAAAAAAACACGCACCCGGGTGCGCCCAGCCCCAGAATCGAAACCGCCAGCTGAGTTCACCGATGTCTGGCGCGAATGTTGTCAGCCCGTTTCTCTAACGCCTCTGCATCCTTTGCTCTGCCGGTTTTTACGTAGAGCGCGGCTATATTCACAAGGCTTGCGGCCACAGAGGGATGATTCGGGCCGAGGGCCTTTGTCCTGATCGCCAGCGAGCGCTGATAAAGCAGCTCGGCCTGCTCGTACTGCTTTTGGGTGACGTACAGCAGCGCAAGGTTGTTCAGACTCGTGGCCACATCGGGATGATCCGGCCCGAGCGCCTTCTCTTTAATGGCCAGCGCGCGCTTGTAGAGCGGCTCGGCCTGCGCGTACTGCTCTTTGGAAACGTATAGCAACGCGAGGCTGTTCAGAGTTGTGGCCACAGAGGGATGATCCGGACCGAGGGATTTTTCTTTAATCGCCAGCGACCGCTTGTAGAGCGGCTCGGCCAGCGTGGTCTGTCCCTGAATCCTGTACAGCTCTGCAAGGTTGTTCAGGCTCGTGGCCACATCGGGATGATTCGGGCCGAGAACCTTTTCCCGGATCGCCAGCGCACGCCTGTGAAGAGGTGAGGCCTGTGTGTACAGGCCTTGGATTCTGTACAGCTCCGCGCGGTTGTTCAGGATCGTGGCCACATCAGGATGATTCGGTCCAAGGGCCTTCTCCCAGATCGCCTGCGCGCGTTTGTAGAGCGGGTCGGCCTGTGCATACAGGCCCTGAGTTCTGTACAGTTCCGCCAGATTGTTCAGGCCTGTGGCCACGGAAGGATGATCCGGGCCGAGCGCTTTCCCCCAGATCGCCAGCGCACGTTTGTAGAGCGGCTCAGCCTCCGCATATCGCCCTTGCGTGTCGTACAGCATCGCGAGGTTGTTCAGGCTTGCGGCCAGATCGGGATGATTCGGGCCTAGCGCCTTCTCCCAAATCGCCTGCGCGCGCTTGTAAAGCGGCTCGGCCCGATCGTACCGCCCTTGGGAAACATTCAGCAACGCGAGGTTGTTCAGGCTTGTGGCCACAGAAGGATGCTCCGGGCCCAGCACCTTTTCCCTGATCGCCAGAGCTCGCTGATAGAGCGGTTCAGCCTGCTCGTATTGGCCTTGTGAAACATACAGCATCGCGAGATTATTCAAGCTCGCGGCCACAGAGGGATCGTCCGGACCGAGGGCCTTCTCCCAGATCGCCAGCGAGCGCTTGTAAAGCGGCTCAGCCTGTTCATTCTGCCCCTGAGAAGCGTACGGCAGCGCGAGATTGTTCAGGCTCGTGGCCACATCGGGGTGCTCCGGGCCGACTTCCTTTTCTGCAACCTCCAACGCTTTTTTTGCAACGGTCACTGCACGGTCATATTGCCCTTGTTGATACAGCGACACGGCTTCCTGACTAAGGATATCCCACTCGATGCCGGCACCTTCGGCAAACACGAAGGTGGCGGGCAGCAGGAGCAGAGCCGCCATTCCAATCGTTCGTATCAATTTCATTGTTCTGGAGTCCTGTCCTGTTTTCATCCCGCATCTTATTCTTTCGGGAGAATACGTATCAAA
>JBAXDG010000179.1:0-2217 GCA_037141075.1 Kiritimatiellales bacterium | reverse complement strand
CTCGCTCAGGAAACGCCGATCATGCTGCTCGACGAACCGGCCACCTTCCTCGACTGGCGTCACCAGACCGAAGTGATGACGCTGCTGAAAAAAATCAACGTCGAGTGCGGCGCAACCATTC
Source organism: Kiritimatiellales bacterium (assembly GCA_037141075.1). Taxonomy (GTDB): domain Bacteria; phylum Verrucomicrobiota; class Kiritimatiellia; order Kiritimatiellales; family Tichowtungiaceae; genus Tichowtungia. Next base: position 2,096 of record JBAXDG010000179.1, on the reverse strand, counting down.
TGGCCGTCAATCACGACCTCAACAGCGCCGCGCACTGGAGCGACCGTATCATCGCCTTGAAAGACGGCCGGACTCTCTTCACCGGTACGCCACAGGAATTGATTCAGCCTGCACCGCTCGAAGAGCTTTTTGAAACCGCCTTTATCCGCAAAGAAACACTCGCCCCGGCATCCGAACAATGAAACTGAAATTCACCATTCTGATTCTGCTGAGCCTCGCGGCGCTCGTCGTGTTTCCAATGATTGGAAGCACCGATGTGCTGCACGACCCGATGGGCCGCGAGATTCTGCTGAAACTGCGAATTCCGCGCGTCCTGACGGCGTTTCTGGCGGGCATTGCACTGGCATCGAGCGGCATGATTTTTCAGGCGCTCTTTCGCAATCCGCTGGCGACGCCGGACACTCTCGGCGTTTCCGGCGGCGCGGCGCTTGGTGCAACCCTCTGGATGCGTTTCGGCGCGCCGCTGCTTTTCGCCGGTGTTGCCGGAGCTTCCATCGCCGGCTTTCTCGGCGCGCTGGGCACGGTACTGCTGGTCTATGGACTGGCGCGGGCCAAGAGCGGATTTTCATCCGCGACGCTACTGCTGGCTGGCGTGGCGGTGAATCTGTTTTTCTCCAGCCTGATTCTGCTGATGCAGTATTTCAGCGACCCCGGAGAAACTTTCCGCATGATCCGCTGGCTAATGGGCGGCTTTTCGGTGGTGGGTTTCACCACGCCGATCCATCTGGCGGTCTTCACGGCGATCGGCTTAATCATCGCCGCTCTGCTGACGCGCGAGATGAACCTGCTGCTGACCGGTGAAGAGCTGGCTGGTGCGCGCGGCGTAAATGTCGATCGCACAAAAAAAATGCTGTTCTTCTCCGCTTCACTGATGACCGGCGCAGCCGTCGCCTTCTGCGGGCCGATCGCATTTGTCGGGCTGATGGTGCCACATATCTGCCGCCAGTTCATCGGTTCCGATCATCGGAAACTTTTCCCGGCAGTCATTCTTTTCGGCGGTGTATTTTTGGTGGTCTGCGACGGTCTTGCGCGCACTCTGCTCGCTCCGGTTGAAATGCCCGCCGGCCTCATCACCGCGCTGCTCGGCGGCCCGTTCTTTCTCTGGCTTCTGCTGCGGAAAGCTTAGTATTGATTTGTGACTATCACCATCTGCCGGCACACGGGGTTGTGTGCAAGGAATTCCATTACACAAAAAGCAGGGATAAAATCCCTATAAAAAAACTGCATTTCGGAGGGAGCGGGGTAACCTGTGAGGAGTTATAACCGGAAGACAGGTCTGCGAAACGAGAACGCAGGAGATACTGAATGAAACGGTGGTTCGGCAAATTCACTACAAAGATTGTGTCCCTGACGGCGAGCAATGCGCGAAGTCAGGCCATGATAGCGATTTTGCTGATCATGGTTATTCCGTCATTGTCGATGTTTTATGTGGGCACGATATATGACACGGGACAACTTACGTTTTCAGTCATTGCCCTCATTATTGTGTTAACCATCCTGGTGGCCCGTCTGGGGTATGTCATTCTGCGGAAATATCCGGACAATATTATGAAGCTCCGGCAATACATTACGGAGATTGCAGAAGGCACATTACCTGAAAGAATCTCGCTGACTGACACAATAGGTTCAGATGACCTCAAGTATATCCAGGAAAGCTTTAATGACGTGCTGGAAGAAATGCGGCGGCAGATCGAAATGAAGGAAGAACAGTTGCGTACGGAGCATATGTTGAGGGAAACCGTTGAAAAGCAGCAAGAGATCCTGCTAGAGGCCGAACGGCACCGCGTCATGATCCAGACTCTAGGGGCGGCCTGTCACCATATCGGCCAACCAGCCACCGTTCTACAAGTGCGGCTGTCTCTCCTGCAAAAATTTGCGACCGATGCGAAAGAAATCGAGGAAATCGAAGGGTGCGTCGAGGCTGTGCAACGGATCGCCGATGTACTCCATCAACTGCAGAGGATCAGCCTGTTCAGAACCATACCCTATGCTCACTCCAAAGGTACGACGGATGATGAAATTCTCTCAATCGGTTTAGAAAAATAATTGAGAAAATCAGTTGAGTGTTGCGATGCGGGCGAGACCTTTGAGGGTCA
>JBAXDG010000178.1:0-2218 GCA_037141075.1 Kiritimatiellales bacterium | reverse complement strand
ATTGAAGCAACGCTGAAGAGCCTCGGCACCGTGGATGTGGTGTCGCATGAACCGCTCGACAACGGCTGGAACCGTTACCGGATTGATTCGTCCGCGCCGGATATCCGTACACTGGTTTTCGAATGCGCGGCTTCCAAGGGCTGGAAACTCCGCGAGTTGCATCTGGAAAGCCGCTCGCTTGAAGATATTTTTGTGTCCATCATCCGCGACGACGCCGCGACGGAGGTGAAACGATGAGAACTTTCTTTGCACTCTGGCGGCGCGAACTGTCGGCCATGTTTCTTTCGCCGATCGCCTATGTGATGCTGATGTTTTTCCTGCTCGTGACCGGATGCGGCTTCTACTGGCTGGTGAAGGAAAATCTGGAAGTGATGCGTTCGGTGCAGGGCCTGATGGTGGTGATCTGGGCCTGCATGCTGATCGTGGTGCCGGTGCTGACGATGCGCACCTTTTCCGAAGAACGTAAAAACGGCACGTTCGAGACCTTGATGACTGCGCCGGTTAAAGACTCCACGGTCGTCACCGCCAAATTTGCGGGAGTCCTCTCTTTCTTCATGCTCATGTGCGTGCCCACCCTGCTCTATCTGGTGATCACCCGCCTGCTGGCGCCGGAAGCCGCACATCTGATTGAAGCCGGCCCGATTGCAAGCGGCTATCTGATGGTCTGCCTGATCGGCTCCGCTTTTATCGCACTGGGCATGCTGGCCTCGGCGCTGACCTCCAACCAGATTATCGCGGCGATTTCGACGTTCTCCGTGATGAGCATTTTCTTTTTCGGCGGGCTCTTTGAACCGCACCTTTCAAAAAACCCGATGGTTCGCGAGATCGGCGGCTATCTTTCCTCCGCACTGCATCTGATGGAAGCCTCACGCGGCGTCTTCGATTCCCGCTCACTGGTTCTCTATTTGAGCGTGACCGTCTTCTTCCTCTTTGCAACCGTTAAGGCGGTCGAAGCCCGCCGCTAAAGCAGTACGCCTATGAAAAACCGCAGACATCGTTTATGGATCACGCTCAACACCGGGGCCGCGTTGTTGCTGGCGCTGGCGGTTGCAGTGATGGTCAACTATCTCTCGTTCCGTCACTACTACCGCATAGACTGGAGCCGCGCACAGCTTTATAAACTCTCGTCCAAGACCACCAGCCTGCTGGAGAGTCTCGACAAGCCGGTCGCAGTGACCGTTTTCTTTCAGCCCGGCAATGTGCTCTATGAGGACATCCATAATCTGCTGCGCGAATACCAGTTCCACAGCGGCCGCCTGAATATTCAGTGGGTCGATCCCGACCGCGATATTTCACAGACGGAAGAGCTGGCTGTGAAATACAAGGTGACCGAACCGAATGTGGTGGTGTTCGATTGCGAGGGCCGTAGCAAATATGTGCGCGTTGACGAAATCGCCAACATCGACGCCTCCAGCGGCATTGAACGTATCACCGTATTCAAAGGCGAGCAGGCCTTTTCGTCCGCCATTCAGGGCGTCGTTCAGAAAACCGTTCCGGTGGTTTATTTCCTGACTGGGCACGGCGAACGCGACATCACTGACTTCGACCGCCGCACCGGCTTTTCCGGAGCCGCCCAGCTGATTGAACGCGATAACATTGAAGTCCGCCCTTTGCTGCTAAGCACAGCAAAACAGATTCCCGCCGATTGCGGCGCACTGATTGTCGCTGGCGCTTCGCAAAGCATGTCGAAGTCCGAGGCCGATCTCATCGGTGTCTGGCTGCACCGCAGCGGACGCCTGATGGTTCTGTCGGACGCCGGACAGACGTCGGGACTTGAAAAACTGCTTCAGGAATGGGGTGTTCAGTTGCGTAACGATGTCGTGATTGATCCCGACCGTACGTTGACCGGACGGGAAGTTTTCGCGGCCGCCTATAACCGCCATCCCATCACCGCCAAACTCGGCACGACCGCCGCCATTTTTCATATGCCGCGTTCCGTCAGGCAGGACGACACCCAGTCTAAAACCACTTCCGCCGACCGGCCGAAAGTTACACCGCTGGCCCTCTCTTCCAAAAACAGCTGGGCAGAGGCGCAGCCCGACCAGATGCCCCCGAAATATGACGTCGGCACAGACGACCTGCCCGGCCCCGTTTCCATGGCCGTCGTAGTCGAAAAAGGCGACACCGCCGGACTGCTCGATATGCAGATTCGACCGTCGCGTCTGGTCGTTTTCGGCGATTCCGGATTTGTCTCCAACAGCGGTCTGACCGGCGGCGA
>JBAXDG010000177.1:0-2252 GCA_037141075.1 Kiritimatiellales bacterium | reverse complement strand
CGGCTTCGCCATCGTCCTTGGGTGGCCATGTCGTAAATCGGAATAACCTTTAATGAAACATCACCGAGCATAACCGAACATCATAAAACATAAGAGAACAGAGAGAACATAAGAGAACATCCGAAAGCCACCGGACAGCCGCACCACCGGACAGCCGCACCACCGGACAGCCGCACCACCGGATAGGTGCCGGGTCCGCGAGGGTCGTCGCGTGCCGTACGTCGCCCGATCGCGTCCCCTCGGGATCGGCATGTACGCTATCGTCTGGTGCCGGATCGCGTCTCGTCCCGTCTCTGCCATTCCGACGATCGCACGTCTCTGCGGTGCCGACGGTCGGGCGAGCCGAAGGCCCGTCGTCTGCCATGCCCCGGCCCAACATGGCGCTGTAGCCGACGCCGCCACCGGCGGTTTACGAACATGTATTCTTTTCCATGGCCGTGGCGTTTTATCGTGGCGCGTTCGGCGGCGCGGCTAAGCGCAATCGTTGGGCCGCCCATCAAGTGCCGCCACATTTCAAGGCTCCTCGCACCAACGCCCGTTGTGCCGCCACGTCAAACGCACCTCGATCGTCGATCATTGGAATCGCATTGCGGGAAAACCGTCGATCCATTACGCCCTGTCGAACAAGAAGAAGACGATGAAATACTATACCTGTTTTCGACTGCACACTATCCCTGAGGTATGGTATACTGCACTGGGCAATACGGAATACGCTGTTGGTGACGATACGATCATGCCATTTTATGACATCCAAATAACGGACGAGGCAGAGGCGGATTTAGCATACTACCGGGCAAACGAACGAAGGCTGATTATTGATGGGATCATCACCCAATTAACGTATGAGCCAACCAAAGAAACGAGTAATCGGAAACGGTTACGCACGACCACCATGGCCACGTGGGAACTGCGCATTGGAAAGTACCGTGTATTTTATGAAGTTGAAACAGACGTTGATCTCCAACCCGACGATACCGCAACGGTTATTATCGTCTCAGTCGGTCATAAAGAGCATAATGTGCTCTATATCCGTGGAAAGGTGGTCAAGGTATGAAGCGTATTAATCTTACCGAACATCCTATTGATATGGCATCCCTGCTCGAATTAGTTCAAGAAGGCCCGGTGGTACTTCTCGCGCCAAATGGGAAAGAGTACATGCTTGCGGAAGCCGATGATTTTGAGCAGGAAGTTGAGCAACTGCGGAATAGTCAGGCATTCCAGACATTTCTCGATCACCGGGCAGCAAAAAAACGACCACGACGTGCATTAGCCGATCTCGCACGCGAAGTAGATGCGGAGTTAGCAGCACAACCCACTCCAAAATCTTCTGAGTAATCGTTTCGCGTCCGTAGATCTGATAATAGTCATGATACGCCATGTCAAAGACACGAATATGTAAAGGATTAGCGCGTAACTCCTGGCTTTGTAAAGACGTGTTCCGTTCATAAACTATTGCCGGGCGGCCCAACATGGCCTGCAAGCGACGCCGCTGGCGCGGTCCCAAACCTGGCGCGTTTTTCATGCGCGTCCTGTGCCGTCACGTGGTGCCATCTATGAAAGTTGCCAGCGGGCGCGCTTGAGGCCCAGCGTTGGGCCGCTCTCACCCCATAATGCGGTCGCCGGAGAGACCGGGCAGAAGGAGAGACCAGGAGCCAGACATCACCGGAAACCGGGCATATTCCGGGCATATTCCGGGCATATTCCGGGCATATTCGGATACGAAATGATCGTCGCGTGCGGTATTATCCGTCGCCGGTCACGCCGTCCCGTAAGACCCGTCGCGTGCGGTATTATCCGTCGCCGGATCGCGTACCATCAGGCTCGTCGCGTGCGATATCGCCCGTCGCCGGTCCCGGCGTCAGGGGATGGTCGTCGCGTGCCGTAGGGCTCGTTGCCGGATCGCGTGCCCTATGGCCCGTCGTCCGATCACGTCTCGTCACGTCCCGGCCCGTGTCGGCGACCTGTATGTCCCTGCGATGTTCACGGTGGGGCAAACCGAAGGCCCGTCGTCTGCCATGCCCCGGCCCAACAGCCGCCTGTCGCCGACGCCGCCCGCAGCGGTTTACGAACATTTATTCTTTTGTCTGGCCGTGGCGTTTTATCGTGGTGCGTTCGGCGGCGCGGCTAAGGCGGATCGTTGGGCCGCTCTCACCCCGTAACGCGGTCGCCGGACAGACCCGGCAGCGAGACACAATCAGGCATCACCGGGCATCACCGGGCATCACCGGGCATCACCGGGCATCACCGGGCAT
>JBAXDG010000176.1:0-2260 GCA_037141075.1 Kiritimatiellales bacterium | reverse complement strand
AGAAGGCGCACGGATTAATCCCGTCAATCAACCCGGCGGCCACCACCGCCGAAAATGTAAATCCGCTGTACCATTTCCTGGCGAGATCAGGCGGAACGGCCTGCGGCGCCGGAACCGCTGTTCCCTTTTCCAGCAGGCTCGAAATCCGCGTGAAAAATTCTTCAGGGACCGGAGCTGGCCCGAAAACGTACTGCTTATTGATAATCAGATAGGCCCGTTCCGGCTGTGTGTAACCCAGTTCACGTTCAAGATGGAGAAGATACAGAAAATTGGTTTCGATACCGACATCATGGCGCTGAATCAGGCACGCCCCCGGAAAACGCGTTTCAAGTTGCGGCAAAAGTTCGGCCTCGATCCGTTCACAGTCATGGCAGCCGGGTTCGTAAAAAAAATCGATTTGAACCGGCACGGCTCCGTACACCGTGCCGCAGAACAGTGTTGCCAACAGGATTTGTATGATGGTCTTTCTCACCCGGCTCTCCTCGCCCAATTGCCGGAAAGAACTACTCTGCCCGGCAAACAATGTCACGAGAAACCTGCTCTCCGGTGCGGTTTTTACATGGTTTTTCCGCCAGCTGGTCGGTAAAGTTTTCCGCATGAGCATTTTGATAAAGCAGGTCGAATTGAACGGAGCGCCCGTTGATGTGTTCATCAGCGGCAACCACATTCAGAAAATCGAACCGGTGGAACGCGACCTCCGGGCGCGTTCTGAGCACGCTCGGAGATCGTGCTCCACCTCTGCCGAAATCATCCTCGACGGAAAAAACAAAGCGATTCTGCCGACGTTCCATAATGCCCACACTCACGCGGCGATGGCCTACATGCGCAGTTATGCCGACGATCTCGAACTGTTCACCTGGCTGAACGATCACGTCTGGCCGTTTGAAAGCAAGGTCACCGAAAAAGATGTCTATGACGGCGCGCGGCTGGCCTGCCTGGAGATGATCAAATCCGGCACCACCTTCTTCAACGACATGTACTGGTTCTGGCACGGCACCGCCCGCGCCGTTGACGAAATGGGTCTGCGCGCCGCCCTCTCTGCCGTCTTTATCGATTTCGACGATCCGGCCAAAGCTCAGGAGCAGATCGAACAGAATCAGCGGCTGTTTAAGGAGCGGACTCAGTACAGCGACCGCATCATTTTTCAGCTCGGCCCGCATGCGGTTTATACCGTCTCCGAAAAATCACTGCGCTGGTGCGCTGACTTTGCCGCTGAGCACAATCTAATGATTCATATTCACCTTTCCGAAACCGAGAAGGAAGTAACTGACTGCGTGGCCAAGCACGGCATGCGCCCGCCGGCCTATCTCGACTCCATCGGCTTCCTCAGGCCGAACGTCACCGCCGCGCACTGTATCTGGCTGGAACAGTCCGAAATGAAACTGCTGGCGGATCGCGGTGTAAAAGCGCTGCACTGCCCGACCTCCAATATGAAACTCGCCTCCGGCAAGTTCCGCTTCACCGATGCGGTGAACGCCGGAATGAAGGTCGCCATCGGCACCGACGGCGCGGCGTCGAACAACTGCCTGGATATGGGCGCGGAAATCAAAATGGCCGCCCTGCTCGAAAAACATTTTACCGGCAACGCCACGGCACTGAATGCGCAAACAGCGTGGCATGCCGGAACCCGCGCCGCCGCCGAAATGTTCGGCCTCAACAGCGGCCACATCGCCGAAGGCGCGCTGGCCGACTGTATGCTCGTTGATCTCAACAACGAACGGCTGGCGCCCGGTCACCACTTGATCGCCGATATGGTCTACAGCGCGGACGCCTCCTGTATCGACACCGTCATCTGCGACGGAAAAGTTCTGATGCAGAACCGTCATGTGCCGGGCGAAGAGGAAATCATCGCCAAAGGCCGCGCCTTCAAAGAAAAGTTCCGCCGCTGAGCAGAGTGGAAGAGGCTTCCAGCCTCTTCAAAGCGGCAGGATGCCGCTTCCACCTTAGACGGACCGACCGATCATGGAGAACGGGCCGGTCCAGTCGAGTTTGACGTTTACGAGCTGTCCGAGGCAGTCGCCTTGATGCTCAAAGAAGACCAGTTTGTTCTGCGGGGTGCGTCCGCGCCAGCGGCCTTTGCTGGCCTGAAATTCTTCCGCCAGTACTTCAACAATAGTTCCAAGCATTGGAGCGTTATTTTCGCCCATCACCTGCGCCACCAGATCGTCGAAACGGTTAAGACGGCTTTCCTTTTCCTCTTCGGAGACATCGTCGGGCATTTTGGAAGAAACGGTGCGCGGACGCGGCGAGTATTTGGCGA
>JBAXDG010000175.1:0-2308 GCA_037141075.1 Kiritimatiellales bacterium | reverse complement strand
TTCGAGGATTTCGTGAATGACATTGCCGCGATCCATCGGGTCGGTGTCGTCTTCGTGGGTGCGGTCAGGTTTGATGCTCAACACCTTTTCGAGGAAGAAAACAAACCGGTTGCGGGCCAGCGATTCCAAAGCGGTCGCGCTGAACTCGGGATTCTTATCGAGCCATTGTTGGAGAGCGGGCGACGGATTGTTGGATTGCTGGATTGTTGGAGGTGGAGAAAGCTTCGCTTGGGTCTGCCTGATCTCATCTTCGGCGCGGCAGCATTCCGGCGGCAGGATGGTATGAAACGATGCCCCGAGCGCCGGTTTTTCAATGCCGGTCAGCCCGCGCATCCGTTCAAAAAATTCGCCCGGCGCGCGCTCCTTGCCCTCCGCGCCGGTGCGGGTGTACGAAAGTGTCAGTTGTTCACGCGCCGCGCTCATGGCGGTCAGGAAAAGAATCTCTTCCTGAATCAGCGCCGCACCAGTTTCCGAAAGCGCCAGCCGCGGGCAGGAAATTTTGCGTTCCGCGAGAAACGCTCGCAGTGCTTTACGCTCAGTATCATTCAGCAGAGAATCCGCCTTCGGAATCTGAGGGAAGGTGCGGTCATCCATGCCTGCGATATAAACCGACTCGAACCGCAGACCCGCCGCATCCATCGGATTAACGATCCAGACGCCGCTTTCGGTTCCGGCTTCGTCTTTGAGCGTGACGTTATCGAGCAATTCTTCGAAGAGTGAAACCATCCGTTCCATGGGCAGTGCGGGAAAAGAGGTGTCGTTCAGTTCTTCAATGAGGTCGAGGACTTCGTCCGGAAGTTCCAGGCCGTGTTGGTGAAGAACAAGCTGTGCTTGTTCTGAAAAACGTAGACGCGATGTCCCCATCGCGTTTCTTTGCGTGCGGGACGCGATGGGGACATCGCGTCTACGTTCTTCCAACCATTGGAAACCATTCAGCTCCTTTGGCAGACGGCGCAGGCGCGGCGGCTCTTTCAGGCGGATTTCCTGTACGAGAGTCTGCCGCGCTTCGGCGTCAAGGCCGGGCCACTGGATACCGGGCATGATTAGCAAATCGCAAAGCCGGTCTCGCGAGTAAGTCTGCGGGAAGGCGAGCAGGGCCAACAGCGCTTTGACTTGCGGATGCGCGGCGGCGGGCGTACCGCGCCGGAAGTGATACGGGATGCCGAAGCGCGAAAAGACGTCGGGGATGATGTCGGTGTATGGACTCAGGTCGCGCAGGATCAGCGCGATGTCATCCGGCGCGGTGCCGGTTTCAATTTCACCGGCGATGCGCCGCGCGGCGTCTTCGATTTCGCCGTACGGGTGAGCGGAGACAAAAAACGAAACCCGTTCGCGCGAATCCGATTCGAGGATGTTGCTGTCGTCGGCTTCGAATGCATCGGCAAAATCTTCGAGCCACGGCTTCCAATCTTCTTCGGCTCCGCGCATCAGCTCGCTGCGCACGACGGCAAAAAGCCGGTCTTCTGCCGCTTCGGCGTGCGCGCCCGGCAGGACGGAAAAAATGAGGATTTTCGATTGAGGATTTTCGATTGAGGATTGGGTGCGATTTGTTTCCGGGTAATTTTGGTCATTCAATCGGCAGTCGGCAATCGACAATCGTCGATTTTTAAGTGCGGCAGCGAAGCGCTCCTCGAACGGGTTGAACCAGCGCACGGCGCGGAAATGAATTTCTCCGCTCAGTTCATGCGGCAGGTCGCCGGATTCAATCCGCCTGAGCAGGGCGGTGTTGACGGTAAAACGGTCGGCGATCTCCATTTTGGTGCACAGCTCGCGCCAGGCCATCAAGAGCTGTCCGATGCCGTGTAGTTTATGATCCGGTTCGTGAGCCAGCAGCCATTGGATGAGGATCGATTCATTTTCGGCAAAAACAGAAAAAGCTTCGATGGCCTGCTGAAGCACTCCGGCCCGCGCGGCGGGCGAGAGTCTGGCGAGCGGCTGGCCGGGCGAAAGACGGACGGTTTCTGCGGCTTCTTCGAGTAGCAGGCGCAGTTCAGCCGTGCCGGGTGATCGGTCTTTGAGTAATCCGGCGCGACGGGCGGCCCGTTCGCAAAGGGCGAGAAGCTTTTTCTGAGTAAAGAGCCGGGAGGTGTCGAGAGCTCCGGCTTTCAGAACAAGGCGGTGCTCGGCCCGGCGTTTTGCCAGCTCGGTCGGAAAAATCGTCAATGCCTCGCCGCTCATCTTCATGATTGATGAAACTAGCAGAGAGCGGTAGGGTTTGCCACCGTTTAGATTCGGTCAGTAAACAAGGAACAAAGATGAATTTTCAGAAACGCGCCAGAGAAGTGATAGATGTTGAAATCGCCGGTAT
>JBAXDG010000174.1:0-2318 GCA_037141075.1 Kiritimatiellales bacterium | reverse complement strand
GAAACGGTTCCGCCGTGCGCCTGAGCGATGTGTTTGACGATGGAAAGCCCGAGACCGGTTCCACCTTCCTGACGGCTGCGGCCGCTATCGACACGGTAGAAACGCTCGAAGAGCCGTTCAAGATGCTTCTCCTCGATGCCGAAGCCCTGATCTTTCACGGACAGCACGATTCCACCTTTTTCCGCGCGAACGCTGACCAGAACAGTCTTTCCAGCGGCACTGTATTTAACCGCGTTGCCGATCAGGTTGATGAGGGCTTGTTCAATGAGCGGCGGGTTGATGACTGCGATCAGTTCATCCGAGCACTCAACGCGCATCGTGATGTTCTTTTCGGCGGCGCGCCGGGCGCAGACTTCGACGGCAGAATTCATGAGTCCGCAGAGTCCGGTTTTCTGCATTTCCATACCCTCTTTGCCGTCCTGCTCAAGGCGCGAGAGCATCAGCAGGTCTTCAATGATGGCATTGAGCCGGTCGGCGTGTTTGGCGACGATCTTCAGGAAACGCTCGGCTTCGACCGGGTCTTTGATTGCGCCGTCGAGCAGTGTCTCGACAAATCCTTTGATGGAGGTGATCGGTGTTTTCAGCTCGTGCGAGACATTGGCGACAAAGTCGCGGCGAAGGTTTTCGAGGCGGCGCAAGCGGGAGACGTCGTTGAACACAATGACGGCACCGATACGGCGTCCCTGCAATCCGAGCAGATTGGTTCCGCGCGCCTGAAGGTAGTAGGTTCGATTATTTTGAACAACCAGTTCGCACTCGAGGGTTTCCTGTCCTTCGAGTACCTCAGCGACAAACCGCTGCAACTTGATGTTCCGGAAAACCTCTTCGATGCTGCGGCCCGGCGCGGTTTCTGGCTGAAAGACGTTAAAAAACTGCGCGGCGGCTTTATTCAGACTGATGATATGTCCATCGGTATCCACCGCCAGCACGCCTTCGACCATGCTGGAAAGCACGGCTTCGCGCTGGTTGCGCTCTTTACCGACGGTCTGCAGACGATCTTCAAGCTGAGCGGCCATCTGGTTCATCGTTTCGGCCAGCGAGCCGATTTCAGCAGAACCGGTTGAATGGAGCCGGTATGAAAAATCACCGGCGGCGAAGCGCCCGGCACCCTGCTTGATACGCTCCAGCGGCTTTGAGATGCGGCGCGAGACGAACAGACTGAAAAGCGCTGCCAGCAACAGGATTACCATCCCGCCCCACAGCAGGCTTTTTTCGATTCCTCTGAGCACCTCGTGCATTTTGAGTAGCGGCATGGCGGTGCGGACCACCCCGATCAGTGAATTGTCTCGATAGACGGGCACCGCGACATAAAGCATGGTTTTACGGACGCTGCTGCTGAAACGGATCGATTTCCCTGTCTGCCCCTGCTCCACCGCGATTTTCACCTCCGGACGGTCACGGTGATTTTCCATCTGCTCGCGCGATTTGGCTGATTCGCCGACTACGGTTCCGTCCGAAAGAATCAAAGTGACGCGTGCCGATGATTTAGAGCCTAGTTTGACGGCGGTATCGTTGAGATAGTCCAGATTGTTTGTGTCAAAGCGGTCACGCACCTGTTCGGTTGCAAATAAGGCCAGCGACTCAAGATTTTCTGCGACCTGCTTGCGGTAGAAGCGTTCCAGAGCCGAGGTGAAAACTGCAAAACAGACCAGCAAGGTGAAGAAGGTAACGATAAGATGGCCGGGATAAATCTGCCAGAAAATGCGCCGCATATGCATGAGGGAAGTCCTTTCAGGACGGGAAGGATGGAATGTTGGAAGGATGGGATGCCGGGATGAGGGAAGTAGAAAAACATCGGGATGTTGAATTGATCGGCATTATTCCACTATTCCACCGTTCCATTGTTCCACTCCCTACTCTTCGTCTTTGAAGCGATAACCGATGCCGCGCACGGTTTCGATGTAGTCGCCCGCCTTTTTCAGTTTTTTACGCAAGCCGACGATCTGTACATCAACAGAGCGTTCGGTGACGGGATAGTCCGCGCCGTGCACCGCATCGACAATCTGATAGCGCGTAAAAACCCATCCCGGGCGGCGGGCCAGAAAATGGACAAGGCCGAATTCAGTCGCGGTGAGGTCAACCGGTTTTCCACCAACCGTCACTTCGTGGCGGCCGGGATGAATGACGAGATCATAAATGCGCAGCACATCTTCCGCATCCGGCACCGGCGCGACGGTTTTCCGCCGCAGAACCGCTTTCACCCGGGCAACCAGCACTTTTGGGCTGAATGGTTTGACGATGTAATCTTCGGCACCGAGTTCAAGGCCGGTGACAATATCGCTCTCTTCGCCGCGCGCCGTCATCATGACGACGGGAAT
>JBAXDG010000173.1:0-2364 GCA_037141075.1 Kiritimatiellales bacterium | reverse complement strand
CAGCACCACACCCCGCAGGCCTCCTGCGGCAGCACACCCAATGGAACCTTTTCGGGTTGCGCTCCCCTCACGCTGACGGATATCAGCAGGCTCAATAGCAGAAAGAATGTTTTTTTCATATTAACGATTTCTTTCCAGCGGTCGGAAGCCTCCGCTCCGGTCAATCACCCTTCTCCGCCTTTGGAACCTTGCCCATCTTTAAATCCCCTTGCCGGCGCGGCGGCACACATCGCCTGCAGCTGGTGAAAAAATCTTATTCAATGTGCACATCCAAATTTCGTCCTTCGCTTCTCGTCCGGGCGAACTCGTCGAAGTCGGTGATCTTTTTGCCGCCGATCATCAAATTCTTAATCACAATCCCGCGGATGAAATCATCCGGCGCTTCCGGACGCACCCCGAAGATGCTCTTCCAGTTTTGCCCCATGGGCACTTGTATATTGTCGAAGGTGACGTCCTCGACGCCGATCATTTTGCCGTAGCGCGAACCGGCCATCGGAGCAAATTGGAAGAGCGGGTTAACGATGGTTTCAAAAGTTATGTTCTGCATGACGATGTCTGCGAGATAGCCGAAATTGTTGAAGCTATTGTCGTTGTTGATGCCAAGCCAGAACCCGCCGCGCATCGGGTTGTATTGCGTACCGGCTAAATTACTCACCCCGTACGCTCCGTAGCGCCCGTCGATGACGGTTACGTTGCGAATAATCGAATGCCCGAGGGTATCGCCGTCCTTGGGCATCGTGCGGACGAAGCAAAAGATGTTGGCGTTGTTCTGTTGCCAGGCGAACCAGCCGTCGATATCCAGGCCCGTTTTGATGTACGTGCCGTCGTCCTGCTCGATGCTGAAGAGGTTGCGCCGCACCATGCCCCACTGCGAGGCGTCGGTATTGCCGTGGAAACCGTACAAGGTCTTGACGTTGGTCAGGAGCGAGGGAGCACCGAAGAAATTCGCGGAGTGGAAGTGCCTGCCGGTGAAGGTCAATCCATCCAGCACGCCATTTTTGCCTTTCCGGTCAACCAGAATAATGTACGCAGGCACGTCCTCCTGTCCCTTGAACCAATCCATCTGCTCGCCGGAAAGAATGCCGCGCCCGCGGATGGTAAAGTTTTCGATCGCGCCAAGAAACTCGCTTGTGCCTTTATTGGAGCGCTCCATATAGACGTAATCGTCGGCGTTTCGGTAGCCGTGTTCAAATGCGGCGTACTTAAAGACGTCTTTGTTTTGGGTAATCAGCTTTGTCCCGTAGGCGTTATTGCCGGCTTTGTCGCGGCTGATGCCAAGGATCGTGCCCGCCACATAAGTATCGCCGGGGATGTAAATCGTCTGGTCGCTGAAAATGGGGAAGAACAGGCCGATGTCGTGATAACCGGGGGCGAAATAAATCACCCGGTAATCGGCGAGTTTCTTCCGGTTTTCCAGCGTCTTATAGTCGTCGCTGGTTTTAATCGTCAGCACCGCCGGATCAGCCGGATCGGGCGCGGGGTCTTCCGGCGGGTTGCCGAAAACAAACAGCGGCCGTATCCAGTCACCGTTGACGATGATGGCCAGATATTGCGGCGCAGGCAGGGTGAAAGAGAAGCTCCGTCCATCGGCGGCGTAGGTGGGCTTAATGTTTAAGTGCGAGGGCATGATCAGCGCGTCCTTAACCGCCGGCGCGCGATCTTTCATCCTGACCGTCACCTCCACCGGCCCGCGGTGGGTGAAATTAGCAAAATGCTCCGTCAGCATCGGCGGAGGGGTGACGACGCGGTTGCCCGTGCTCATCATCATTCCGATGTTTTCGTAGACCGGTGCTTTCGACGCAGGGGTGCCGCTGCTTTTCTGGGCGACGCTCACCTCGTAATCAGGCGAATGCAACGCGTACATGCGCGGGTCGTTGACTGCCGCGTAGGTCTGCAAAAAATCCCCCTCCGGAGCGGGAATGGTCTTTATCCCCTTCAGGCTCGCGCCGGTGGCATGGTTGCCCAAAGCGGCGGACAGGGTTTTCGGAAAAGCCGGATCGTCTTTTTGCTCCGCACTCGGGTAGGCGACCTGATGGGCGATTTTCCGGCCAACTTTGTCGCCATCTTCGTCGCTGCGCGGGTAGGCTTTCGCCGGGTTATCCACCGCAGGAACTGGCGGGAAATCCCGCTTCGGCGCTTTGACCTCCGGAGGCGTTCCCTCTTCGATCACCTTGTCGCCGAGGGTAATGTTATACGCGCACTGCTCGATTTCAGGCAGGAAGGTTGCCGCCTCGCCGTTGACACTGATATTCTTTACGCTGACATTGCGTACTGCGGCCCGCTCGCTGAACCCATAGGCATCAACCGAGATCTTAGGCGACGTGTTCAATGCGGTGATTTTGATGTCGCTGACATTCACCCCGG
>JBAXDG010000172.1:0-2388 GCA_037141075.1 Kiritimatiellales bacterium | reverse complement strand
TGGTTTCCGTGATTATCGGCCTGATGTTCATGCTGTTCCACATGCTGGGGAACACGGTTGTAAACGTAGGCAGCCGCTCCGCTTTCCAGTGGATGTTTGCCCGCTGGCAAGACACGATTTCTTTTGGTGCGGACTATTCGCACGGCTATTTCATCCCCTTTGTCAGCCTCGGCGTGATGTGGTATAAGCGGAAAGAAATCTTCTCTGTCAGAATGCACACGGATTCTCGCGGGCTGGCCGTAGTCATCTTCGCGCTGGTATTGCACTGGATGGGTGCCAAGATGCAACAGACCCACTTTTCGCTGGCCAGTCTTGTTTTGCTGATTTGGGGTATTCCGTTTTATCTCTTCGGTTGGGAGCTGGCCAAAAAGCTTGTTTTCCCCTGTTCCTATCTGATTTTCTGCATCCCGTTGAACTTCATGGATGTTATGGCCTTTCCTTTGCGTATGTTCTCAACCACGCTGGCTACCGGCATGCTGAAAGGTCTCGGTATTGAGGCCGTGAGGTCAGGAACTGCGATCTTTATTCCATCGATGCCGGGCGGGCTGGATGTCGCCGACCCATGTAGCGGTCTGCGTTCTCTGCTCGCCATGACCGCGCTGACCGCCGTCTACGCATATTTTACCCAGAAGACCATATTGAAAAAATGGATTTTATTCGCCGCCTCCATCCCGCTGGCGGTCGTCGGCAACATCGCGCGTATTGTGACCATTGCTTTCGTGTCTGAGGCGATTGGCGGCAAGCTGGCGCTCGGCATCTACCATGATTATTCCGGCTACATCCTTTTTACGGCCTCGATCACCATGATGGTGATCATTGGCGGCCTGTTGAACCTTGAATTCCGCGAGGTGATGAAAAAATGCAAATCCGTGCTTTTACGCCGTACCTGATTCTTATCGGGTTGATGATCATCGCCGCGCTGGCTTTAGCGTTCACGGTGGACGTTACGCTTAGTGATAAGGCTGGCGTGCGAATGAACCTGCCTGCCACACTCGATGGCGGATGGCGCGGCGACGAACTGCGCTACTCTCACAACGCTGAAAATCCGAAACAGTATCAGGTCAGCCAACTGGAATTTCCGAACATCGACCCGGTCACCGGTGATAAACTTTTCACGATGAGTCTGGCTGAATACGACGCGCTTCCGCATGACACGGAATTTTTGAAGTCTATCTATACAAACAATGCGGCGGATCAGGTGTTTGCTTCCATTGTGCTTTCAGGCCGCGAGCGCGACAGTATTCACCGCCCGGAACGCTGTCTGGTTGGGCAGGGCAGTACCATCGTCAATCAGCACTTCTGGAACGTTGTGATGCCACAGGTCATCGAAGTTCCGCTGGAGGGCCGCGAGCCGCTCAGGGTCGCTGTTCTGGAAACCGTCCGCAACTATCGCGGTGCCGACGGAGAGCGAAAAGTCTATTACGGCTACTATGCTTACTGGTTTGTCGGGCAGGGGCGCGAAACCCCCAGTCACTACATGCGCATGATTTGGCTGGCCTGGGACCGCGTTGTGAACAGCATTTCCCATAAATGGGCCTACGTCATTATTGCCGGTGACCGCACGGACGAGAAGTCGAAGGACTATGAGCAGCAAATCACAGAATTCGTTCAGAAGATTTACCCGCATCTGCTGATTAACCAGCAGAACGGGGGTTGACAAAACCAGCCCCGCGCCCCTATCGTCCCGACCGATAACCATGAATAACCAAGTCAACAGCCTTGAACTCCTTCTACTCGCCGGGGAAACCCTGCGGGAGTTCTGCGCTTGTTGATCTGACCCTCCAACAACGATTTTGCCGAACCTCTCCGCAGCCCGGAGAGGTTTTTTTATTTTCATGATGGGTTTAACAGCGAAAAAACAGTAAAGGAAAGAACAATGAAAACACCGAAATACAAGGCCCCCGTGCCGTTCGAGATGCCGGACCGTCAATGGCCCGCGCGGACACTGTCCGTCAGTCCCGCCTGGTGCTCCGTTGACCTGCGCGACGGCAACCAGGCGCTGCCCAACCCGATGGATCCCGATCAGAAGCTGGAATATTTCCAGATGCTGTGTCGCATCGGCTTCAAAGAAATTGAAGCGGGGTTTCCCTCCGCCAGTCAGGACGACTTCGACTTCTTCCGCTGTCTGATTGAAGGAAAGCACATTCCCGACGATGTCTTTATCATGGGGCTGACCCAGTGCCGCCCGCACCTGATTGATCGTACCTTCGAAGCGTTCAAGGGCGTCAAAAAGGGGATCATCCATGCCTATATCGCCACCTCTGAACTGCACATGACGAAGGTCTTTGGAACGGATCAGAAAGGCACGATGAAATCGGCTGTCGAGGCCACCCGTCGCATTCGTGCGCTGGCCGACACCATGCCGGAGAGCGATATCCGCTATGAATT
>JBAXDG010000171.1:0-2406 GCA_037141075.1 Kiritimatiellales bacterium | reverse complement strand
ACGAAACGGTCAAGGATCTGCTCGGTAAGCTGGCCGACGATATTAAAAAGGGGCTGCCGGACAGTCAGAATCTGATCATTTCCGCGCCCGGCGTGGATCGCCGCTCCGCGTTTTACAAAGTCTGCGAGGCGGCTGGTGCCGTCGAAGCCCACGATCTGCCAGAACAGGACTATAAAAAGAAACCGGTCATCCGCGAGCGGGCTCAGGCGCTGTTTGCCAAGGCACAGTGCCGTATCGGTCCGGCAGCGCTCGACCTGTTTCTGGAAAAAGTCGGCACCGATACCCGCCAGCTGGTGATGGAAGCCGAAAAGCTGATGCTGTATATCGGCGACCGCAAGGAGATCACGGTTGAGGATGTCAAGGCCATCACCTCGTCATCCGCCGAAGCGATCGCATGGGACTTCACCGATGCGCTCGGTGAACGGCGGCTGGATGAGGCCCTCAAAATTCTACGCCAGCTGATTTTTCAGGGCGAGGCACCGATCGGCCTGATGTTCGCCATTGAGAGCCTCTACCAGAATCTCATGCAATACCGCGCGTACATCGACCATGGCTGGCTGAAGATCTCCAGCGGATTTGGAGCGAATGCCGTCCAGTGGAGCAGTGATCAGGAGATGGACAAGATGTTCGCGCAGCTGCCGTCCGATCCACGCGAAATTCATTGGTTCCGCACCTCTAAGCTGGGTCAGCAGGCGAAAAACTACAGCGCCGAAGAACTGCGCCGCTGCCAGAAGCGCCTGCTTGAAACCCACGAACAGCTCGTCTCCAGCGGCGTTCCGCAGGAACTGATTCTTGAAATGCTCGTCATCAAACTGATTGCCAAGGTATGAGTATTCGCGACAACCTTGAAGCGGTCGAAGCGTGCATCGCCGCCGCCTGCGAAAAGGCGGGCCGTAAACGCGATGAGGTAAAGCTGGTCGCCGTCTCTAAAACTAAACCTACCGAAGCGGTGCTGGAAGCCGCCGATGCGGGACAAATTCTGTTCGGCGAAAACCGTGTGCAGGAAGCACAGGCCAAAATTCCGCTTTGCCCCGGAAGTTTACAGTGGCACCTGATCGGCCACTTGCAGAGCAATAAAGCGCGCATTGCGGCTTCCGGTCTCTTCCGGATGATTCATTCCATCGACTCTGAAAAACTGCTCCGCGCACTGGATGAATACGCAGGCGTGACCCTTCCGGTGCTCATTCAGGTCAACATCTCAGGTGAAGGCTCCAAAGAGGGGTGTGCGCCGGAGGAAGCCGCTGCGCTGATTCAGGCCGCCAACCAATGCGGCAAAGTCGAAGTGCACGGACTGATGACCATTCCACCGTTCACGCCCGATCCGGAAAAAGCACGCATCCATTTTTCCAACCTTCGGAAACTCCGCGACCGGCTCCAGCAGGAAACCGGCACGCCGCTGCCGGAACTTTCGATGGGCATGTCGCATGATTTCGAGGTCGCGATTGAAGAAGGGGCAACCTATATTCGTATCGGGTCAGACATCTTTGGAGGACGGTCATGAGTATTATGGAATCGAAGGTCGTGTTTATCGGCGCGGGCAATATGGCGGAAGCCATTGTCAGCGGCATGGTGGCGGGCGGTTTCTGCGCGCCGGAAAAAATCATCATGACGGATATCCGTCCAGAGCGGCTCGCAGATCTGGAGCGCGAATACGGTGTTTCCATTTCCACGGACAACAACGTGGTGAAAAACGCTGAGATCGTCGTGCTCGCGGTCAAGCCGCAGGCCATGGCGGAAGTCCTCCGGGGTATTATGCCGGTACTTCGCAAAGAAACGCTCATCGTCAGCATTGCGGCAGGCATTCCCACGGCAAAAATTGAAGCTGTGCTCGGCGGGAAACGCCGGGTGGTGCGCGTCATGCCCAACACGCCGGCGCTGGTCGGGCAGGGGGCATCCGCTATTGCCGCCGGAACGAATGCTGATGAAGCTGACCTTGAGGTGACTGAAAATATCCTCGGCTGTGTCGGGCTGACCGTGCGGGTGAAAGAAAAAGATCTCGATGCAGTGACCGCGCTGAGCGGTTCCGGCCCGGCCTATGTGTTTTACCTGCTCGAAGGGATGTTGGCGGCGGCGGACAAAATGGGTCTCGATAAAGAAACGGCCCGCAAGCTGGCGCTCAAAACCGTCGAAGGGGCGGCACGGTTGATGGAAGACACCGGCGAGGCGGCCGATGTACTGCGTGCCAAAGTCACATCCAAAGGCGGGACGACCGAAGCGGCCATCCGTTCCATGGATGAAGCAGGCGTCAAAGACGCAATTACCCAAGCTCTTCTGGCCGCGCAAAAGCGGTCAATCGAGCTTTCGAATAGTTGATGTTTTTGTAGCCGCGATCCGTGATCGCGGAATCTGGTGGGGTCATGGACCCCGCCCTACAAATCTTTTTTACAGACCTGTTACGTTGGCAGC
>JBAXDG010000170.1:0-2410 GCA_037141075.1 Kiritimatiellales bacterium | reverse complement strand
GCGTTGATGGTGGTGGGGCCGGTGTAGGTGTTCGTGGCGCTGAGGAGCATTGTCCCCGGGCCGGTTTTGATCAAGCCCGCAGAATTGGCAGAGTAGGCATCTGCCAACATTCCTGAAACCGTCAAATCCGTCCCGGCAGCCACGTCGTTCACGTTGAAAGTGGTGGTGTTGATGCCCACATTGGACAGGTTGAATTTGCCGGAGCCCATCAGCACGGAAGCCTCAGCGCCTACTACCGTGATGGTGCCATTCAAATTGAGGGTGTTAGAAACGATCATGATGCCTCCACTCAAAGTGACATTGTTGACCGTGATGGCGCTACCAGCAGCGTTAAGGGTGCCGCCGTTGAGGGCGATTAACGTTGCATTGGACGTAGTCGGCGCGCCCAATGAACTTGAAATGCTGGCCAGTAATGTCGCGCCAGCATTCACGTAGATAGTGCGGTTGCTGAGCGTCAAGTCGCCCAAGGCGGAGGAGCTTGTTGCGCTCTTTTGTCCGGAAACCGAAATGGCAGCGATCAGCGTGCCGCCATTGATGTTCACATTGCCGGTAAAGGTGTTTTTGCTGGAGAGGCTCCAACTGCCGGCATCAGATTTAACCAGCGCGAGCGCGCCGCCGTTGGGGCCGTCGGAAATAACATCGCTGATGGTATTCGGTCCGGTATTTGAACCGTTTAGCGTCAGCGTGTTCGTATTTCCGCTGGAGGCCGAACCGATAACATTCGTGGTGATGCTCAAGAGGCGAGCGTTATTGGTGGAGTCGGCGGTGAAGGTCGCATCGCCCTTGAGGGTGATTGGCGACTTGATGAAGTCGGTGTGACTGGTGCCACCGCCGCTGGTCTGGATTACGCCGCCAGCGGTCAGGAGCAAGCTGCCGTTGGTGAGGGTGTAAGCGAAGGAATTGGAGGAGAAATTGATGCTGAAAATATTCCGGCTGGCATCCACGGTTATGGCCGCCGCGTTGGTGATCGCGTTTCCGAAGGTGGCCGTGTCAATGGTGATCGCGGTCGACGTTGAACCGGGTGTCGAAGGATTCCAATTGGCACTGGTCGCCCACAGCCCGGAGGAAGTGTTGGTCCAAATGGCAGATATCAAATAGTTCGTCTGCCACAACCAGGTGAGGGTCGAGCTGTTGGTTATGGTAAAGCTGGCATTGGCTCCAGTGCCGCTGCGCACGCTGCCGGTGCCGGTCCAGCCGGTGGCCACATACTGGGTGTTGCCGTTGACAATGGGCGAGTCCACCGAAGCGCTAATCAAGGTGCCGCCAATATTCAAAGTCGTTCCGCCCGGGATCGGCGTGCCATGCGCGGAATAAACCGTAAGCGTGATGGTTGTAAATTTTACCGCAATTGAAACCGTTGCCGGAGCGGAATAATTGGTTCCGTCATATGCCACAAAGGTGAAGCTGTCGGAGCCGATAAAATTCGTCGTTGGCGTATAGGTCAGATTCGGGGCGGAACCGGAAAGCGTTCCATTGGTCGGTTGAGCAACCACCGTATAAGTCAACGCATTCCCCGCTTCATCGGTCGCCAGCAGGCTGATCGACTTGGCGGTATTAATCGCGACGTTCACCGTTTGGCTGATAGCCACCGGGGGAAATTTAGTATTATCAGGGAGCTGTTCAATCCAGTTCAACGCCTGTATCAGCTGTGGCGCCCAGAAGGGCTCATGCCCCATTCCCGGCACATTAACCATCAGTGCCTGATAGCCATTCGGCACGTAGCCATAATTATAATTATCGTTGATACCGGCATAGTTCCCGTCCCCGGGACCCGTAATAAAGACAAAGCGGACATTGGTTTTTGCATCGTAGTTGGGGGGCGTCCAATACCAACCAAATCCAGTGAACCCATCCGGGGCAGAAATTGGCTGGTAATAATCATTGCCAACGCTTTGGATGGTTCCTTGGACTAAATCTGGAAAGTTGTGTGCGGTAAATCCAGCCATGCGCGCACCACCCGAATTTCCGGCCATATAAACACGCGCTGGATCAATTTTATAATATTTTTTAATCAGAGTGGCCCCGGTCAAAAGCAATGAAGCCCGGATACCAGAGATGACCGAATTGCCTGCTCCCTGAGGCGCGATGAAGATCAGGTTGCGGGCATCAAAGCTTGGCGTCCATTCAGGCAGAAGCGTGCCAGCGTCACTGCCCCAAATCATAGACACCACTCCGTAAGTCTTGTTCGAATCAAAGTTGTTCGGCAGATAGATATAAAAGGACGTTTGGGTGTTATCTAAATTCGTGACATATTGCCCCGGCCAAGTCGGCAAAGCCTCCGGACAATTCACTAACTGTCCTGTTCCCGGCGTAATCGGCGGAGGCGTCCCGGGAGTTGTCCAGACATTGCCCCTTACCACTTGCGCCTCCGCCTCGGGAACTGCCACGGCACAGATAAAGAAAGAAAGCG
>JBAXDG010000169.1:0-2411 GCA_037141075.1 Kiritimatiellales bacterium | reverse complement strand
CCGGCCACACCGAAATGATCGCCGAACTGACCGGCACCAAACGCTACGGCATGATGCTGATGGGCAAAGGCCTGCGCGTGATGCTTGCCACGCGCCACCTGCCGCTGCGCGCCGTCGCCGACGCGCTGACCAAAGAAAATGTCCTCGAAGCGATTCAGCTGACCGGCGAAGCGCTGAAGTGGTTCGGACTCGAAAACGGCCGGATCGGCGTCTGCGGACTCAACCCGCACGCGGGCGACGGCGGCGCACTCGGAGACGAAGAAGCAAAAATCATCGCGCCCGCGATCAAAGCGGCTCGCGCCAAAGGGTTCAACGCGACCGGCCCGGTTCCGGCCGATGTGATTTTTTTCCAAACATTGGAGGGGCAATTCGATGCCGTTGTGGCGATGTATCACGATCAAGGTCTCGGCCCGCTCAAAATGCACGCCTTTGACTGCGGAGTGAATCTAACGCTCGGCCTGCCGATTATACGCACCTCGCCGGATCACGGCACCGCTTTCAACATCGCAGGCAAAGACGTCGCCAAGCCGGATAGCATGATCGCCGCCATCGAAACCGCGATTCAACTCGCCGGAGTTTCCAATCCCTGGAAGAAATAAAAATGCTCGGCAAACTAACCAGTCCATCGGTTATCAAAGCGCTGCTTGATTCGCTCGATCACCGTCCGAACAAGGGACTCGGGCAAAACTATCTGATCGATTCCAACATTCTCGGCATCATTGTGGCGGCGGCGGAAATTTCTCCAACCGATCAACTGCTCGAAGTCGGCCCTGGACTCGGCGCGCTGACGCAGGTGTTGCTGGCGACCGGCGCAAAACTGATCGCAGTTGAAAAAGACCAAACGATGGTTGCGCATTTAAAAAACTACTTTGCTGAATTGGAACTTTTGGAAGCCGACGTGCTCGACGTGAATCTGAATGATCTGTTCGCGGGCGGTATCAACAAGATCGTGGCGAACCTGCCCTATTCCGCCGGGAGCCGTTTTATCGTCAATGCGCTCGAAGCCGCGCCGCTTCCGGAGCGAATGGTTTTCATGGTGCAAAGGGAAGTTGCCGACCGGCTGACGGCGCAGCCGGGCAGTAAAACCTTCGGGCCGCTGGCGATCTGGTCGCAACTGAACTATGCCGTGAAAAACATTAAAAATGTAAGCCCGACCTGTTTTATGCCCGCGCCGAAAGTGTGGTCGGCGGTGGTTCGTTTTGAAAAACGAGCCGCCCCGCTGGCGAATGTTCAGGATTACGAGCGTTTTAAAAAGCTGATCAAGCTCTGCTTCACGCAACGCCGCAAACAAATTGGAACAATCCTTCGGACTCAAGCGAAGCGCGAGGGGCCTCGCGAATGCGAGGCAACGACCGAAGGGAGTGGCAATAACGCGCCGGAATTTTTCCAATGTTTGGAAAAGTGTGAAATTGATCCCGCGGCGAGGCCGGAACAGATTCCAATCGAAAAGTGGGTCGCGCTGGCTAACGCAGCTAGTGGCATTTGAAGCATCCGGAACCGGACGGGACATGGCAAACAGGCGCACGGCGGATGCGTGCGCGGAAGTAAAGCTTCCAAACCATTAGCAGCGCTTCGAGAATAATGTTCTTCGACATTTTTGAAGCACCGGAGCGGCGCTCTTCAAAAACAATCGGCACTTCCACAATCCGGCAGCCGATTCGCCACGCCGTGTGCGTCATCTCGACCTGAAAGGAATAGCCGCTGGATTCGATTCCATCAAGCGGAATGGTTTCCAGCACACAGCGACGGAAACACTTGAACCCGCCGGTCGGATCGGTGAACGGCATTCCGGTAACCAATTTGACGTAAAGGCCCGCTCCGCGACTTAGGAAAAGCCTGCGCAACGGCCAATTGATGACGCGAATGCCATTCAGGTAGCGCGAACCGAGAACCAACCCTGCATCTTTGGCGGCGGCCCGTAGTCTCGGGAGGTCGGCGGGGTTATGGGAAAAGTCGGCATCCATCTCGCAAATAAATTCGTATTGGCGCTCCAGCGCCCATTTGAAGCCGGCGATGTAGGCGCGACCCAAACCGTTTTTCTCCGCGCGGTGCAAAACCTTCACGCGAGGATCGGCAGCGGCCATCTCATCGGCGATGACTCCGGTTCCGTCGGGCGAGTTGTCGTCAACAAACAAAATATCCACATCGGACGAGCTGGCAAACACAGCCGCAGCGATGGCGCGGACATTTTCGCGCTCGTTGTACGTTGGTATAATGATCAATGTGTCATTCACGATGCCGGGGAGCCTACTTGGAAAGACACCCCGGACGCAAGCTGAAGCCGATTTAATATTGCGTTTGCCCGAAGCTTCGCCGATATTGTCGCGCTTTCACGTGCGGGGAGTAGCTCAGTCTGGTAGAGCGCTTGGTTTGGGACCAAGAAGTCGCAGGTTCGAATCCTGTTTCCCCGA
>JBAXDG010000168.1:0-2513 GCA_037141075.1 Kiritimatiellales bacterium | reverse complement strand
ATTTTCTTCAAGACAACCGGCCCGCCGTGGCCCTGAATCTCAATCGTGTCTTCGCCGGTGTAACTTTTCGGCGCACGGAAGATCAGGCAAAGCGCTTCGTCAATTTCCGCACCATCAGCGGCGACCACTTTGCCGTGCAGGAAGGTTCCGCCTTTCGCGATGGATGGTTTTTGCCGCTCCCTTCGGTCACTGCCTCGCGGAAGAGAGGCCTCTCTCGCTGCGCTCGGGTCCAAACATTGGAAAATCTGGTCGGCGATTTTCCAAACCTTGGAACCGCTGACGCGCACAATACCGACACCGCCCTGCCCGGGCGGAGTAGCTATCGCGGCGATGGTGTCGGTGGTGCTCATTTAGCGCTTTTCTAACAGACAGCTCCGGGAAATGCGATAAAATCGCGGCACTATGAAAAAATTCCTGCTGGCCTGCCTGTTGATTACATCCGCTGTCTTTGCTGAAGATGCGGTTCCGAAAAACATCATTCTTTTCATCGGCGATGGCATGGGCATGTCACAAGTAACCGCAGGGAAAATAGCCAAAGGAACTCTCGAGATGGAGCGCTGTCCAGTGACGGGATTCGTAACCATCTGGGCGAACGGAGCGCTGGTGACCGATTCGGCGGCGGCGGCCACCGCGCTCGCGACCGGCGTTAAAACCCGCAACGGCGCGCTGGGTGTAGACCCGAATGATAAGCCGCTGAAAAACGTGATGGAGTATGCGGAAGAAAAAGGGAAATCCACCGGCGTGGCGGTTGTCTGCTCGCTGACACACGCCACGCCCGCCGGATTTATTGTGCATGCACCCAGACGGAAACTGGACGCCGAGATTGCAGAACGAATCGCCGCCAGCGAGGTAGATGTTCTATTCGGCGGCGGACTCGATTTTTTTAAATCAAGCCTGCCGGAACTGCAGAAAAAAATGCCGGTCGCGCTGACGGCAGAAGAGTTCCGTAAAATCGGCACGCCGGCCAAAGCGGCGGCCATTCTTTATCCGGTTCATCCGCCCTATGCCGCACAACGCGAAGTGTCCCTGAAAGAACTGACGGATAAAGCCATTGGAATTCTGTCGCAGAACAAGGCTGGATTTTTTCTGATGGTAGAAGGCTCGCAGATTGACTGGGCCGCGCATAAGAACGACGGAACCAACGTGGTCAGCGAGGTCGTCGACTTTGACAACGCGGTCGGCGCAGGGCTCGATTTCGCCGCAAAAGATGGACAGACGCTGGTGATCGTCACCGCCGACCATGAAACAGGCGGCTTTGCTGTGCTGGGCGGTTCGGTCGAAAATAAAACCGTGGATAAAACCGGATTCGTTCAAGACAAGCATACCGCCACGATGGTTCCGGTGTTCGCCTCCGGCCCCGGCAGCGCGGCGTTTAGCGGCATTCACGACAACACCGACATCGGAAAAACGATGATCCGGTATGTCACCGGAGAAAAATAAACCGTCCCTATTTTTTCTTTTTTTTGCCTTCCGCCGGTTTCACGAAGGCCGCACATCGCGCCAGCCATTCGTCTGTCAAATAGCTGGATGAGTTGCTGTCCTGATCAAGGATTTTCCCGCCCGCCTTCACCAAAACAATATATCCAACATAGGTGTCGCCTTGACGGGTTCGTTTTGAATTGCCTGAGTCGTTGTTATCGTCATTCCCGACTCGATCAATGGTTCTTACAGTAAACACAAACGGTTTTGAAACGATCGTCTTTTTCTCGTCCGATCCCTTCTGCAACGTCAGCTCTTCTTTCCCTGAATCAAAAACACCCGGCTCCTTATCGCCTTTGACCGGGGTTTTCTCAGAGATAAAATACCATTCCAGCGAACAGACATCCTCCCGGTCCGAGTCGTTTTTGACACCAATTTCCAGTGTGCAAACTTCACTGTCAGACTCAACCGTTGTCGTGGCGGTAGAATTTACGCGATCCTCGGAGGTGCTTACCTTATTCCGGCTCTGATCCGTTGAGGCACCCACAGACAGGGATATCTGGTGCGTCATTTCTGCTCCGCGGGATTCTCCGGACAACAGGCCTGCAAAAAGTAAACATATTAAAACCGGTCGCACTGATTTTTTTCTACTCATAAGGAGCTCCTTGGTTTTCTGCGGTTTCCGTTGTCTGTTGTTTTACCCGATCATTGGAAAAATGACGCGGAAAATTAATTGATTAAAAGCCAGCGCCAGGAGCGCGGCGGCGAAATCATCGATCACGATCCCAACTCCGCCCTTCAGATTTTGCAACTGCCGGATCGGCGGCGGTTTGGTGATATCAAAGATACGATGAAGTACAAATCCGCTTAGCACCACCCACGGCGTGAACGGCAGGCCGAGATAACAGATCGGCAGTGTGAGATATTCATCCGCCACGATACATCCGGGATCTTTCCCTTTGCCGAGCTGTTTTTCCGCCGCCGCGCAAATCGGAATGGCGACCAGCGTCAGAATCAGACATGCCGCGATCTGAAGTCCAACCGACGGGATTTGCGAGACAGCCCACGCCAGCGGAATTCCCCAAAGCGTTCCG
>JBAXDG010000167.1:0-2518 GCA_037141075.1 Kiritimatiellales bacterium | reverse complement strand
AAAATGGGTTTAGGTCGCGGGCTTGACGCTCTCATTCAGGAAAAAAAGGTGCTGGCACCTGTGATGGACGCCCCGGCTCCGGACAGTACCGGCATCACGAAAATCGCGGTCGGCCGGATTAAAGTCAACCCGATGCAGCCGCGCCGGATTTTCCGCGACGAAGCGCTCAACGAACTGATCGCCTCGATCAAGGAGCACGGCATCCTTCAACCCCTGCTCGTCCGGCAGAAGGAAAAACATTTTGAACTGATCGCCGGGGAACGCCGCCTGCGCGCCGCCAAGGCCGCCAACCTGCCGGAAGTGCCGGTCATCCTGCTCGACATCGGCGATCAGGAAGCGCTCGAAATCGCGCTGATCGAAAATTTACAGCGCGCCGACCTCAACCTGATGGAAGAAGCCGAAGGCTACCGCGAACTGGCCGACAAATTCGGCCTCAAGCAGGACGAGATCGCCAAGCGGGTCGGCAAGGCCCGCACCAGCGTCGCCAACACGCTCCGCCTGCTCGACCTGCCCGCCAGCATCAAAAAGATGCTCGAAGGCGAACAGCTTTCCGCCGGACACGGCAAAGTGCTCCTCGGCGTGGAAATTGATGCGGAAAAAGAACTGCTCGCTCAGCGGGTCGTCCGCGAAAGCCTCTCCGTCCGGGCATTGGAAAAAATTGTCGAACGGCTCAAGAAGCCGACCAAAAAACCGCGCGCCGAAAAGAGCGACCTGCCGATTGATTACGTCCGCCACCTCTCCGAAAAACTGCACCAGCACTTCGGCACGGCGGTACACATCACCTCGACCAAAACGCTCTCCAACGGCAAAAAGGTTAAAGGCGCGATCCAGATCGACTACTACAACAACGAAGACCTCACCCGCGTCCTCGAAATCCTTGGTATTAGTTCTGACGATCTGTAGAAGCAGGAGTCAGGGACCAGGAGTCAGAGGTCAGTATTGCACAAAGAGAATAACTGATGCCAAAACGTAAACATTGGGCTTCTGGAAATGTCGTTGAGGTTCCGTTGGCAGACGGCTCTTTTTCTTACGGCGTCGTCCTGAAATCGCCCCTGATGGCATTCGCGCGTCAGTCGTATAGCTCGCGACCAGAAATCTCCCCACAACTATTTGACCAAATTGCATTTCGGGTATGGGTAATGAAATACGCAATTGGAATAAAAGGCTGGTCCGTAGTCGGTCAGATCATCCTCACACCGAAAATTGAGGACACTCCTAAATTTTATAAATATGACCAGATATCAAAACGGTTCTACCACTACGTTGACTGCGTCAACGACATCCTCGTCACCCGCGAAGATTGCATCGGCCTAGAGTGCGCAGCCGTTTGGGATCCACACCATATCGCCGAACGCCTTCTGGATGAGAAACTAGGAAGGCCAAGCAAATGGGGCGAGCACATGAAAGCAGAAAACAGATGAGAAATGCCCGTCGCCTTCAGTCGTAACATTAAAACACGATAAGGTGTCGCGCCTGCGTTTCCCAAGGGTTGGAACCTTCTGGAGTGCGGTGGCAAGTTTACGCGACACCGCTTTCCAAGGACAGAGCGGCCTCGCGCCTTTGGTTTGCGTCCGCACTCCAAATTTTATTAAGCGGACTTCTTCTTCAGATCACCAAGTTCGATCGGGTGGGCGCGACCTTCGACGACGTCCTTGGTGATGCGGCAGTTGGTGATGTCGCTGCGCTGCGGCACTTCGTACATGACGTCGAGCATCAGATGTTCAAGGATGGCGCGCAGTCCGCGGGCGCCGGTTTTGCGTTTGAGCGCCATTTTGGCGAGCGAGCGTAACGCGTCGTCGTCGAACTCCAGCTTCACGGAATCCATAGCGAGCAGTTTTTTGTACTGCTTGACCATCGAGTTTTTCGGCTGAGTGAGAATATGGACGAGATCGTCTTCGGACAGTTCCTGAAGCTGAACGACCAGCGGCAGGCGGCCGATAAATTCGGGAATGAGTCCATATTTGAGCAGGTCTTCCGGCTCAACATTCATGGTTTCCGGTTTCCAATCCTCGGAAACTTTATCGGCGGCGGCGAAGCCGAGCACCTTTTTGTCAGTGCGGCGGCTGATGATGTCGTCGAGACCGACGAACGCTCCGCCGCAGATGAAGAGAATGTTGCTCGTGTTGAGCTTGATGTATTCCTCCTGCGGATGCTTGCGTCCGCCTTTGGGCGGGATGCTGGCGATGGTGCCTTCGATGATTTTCAGCAGCGCCTGCTGAACGCCCTCTCCGGAAACGTCGCGCGTGATGGAGACGTTGTCGGTTTTCCTGGAAATTTTGTCGATCTCGTCGATGTAGACGATGCCGCGCTCGGCGCGTTTGACGTCATAGTTGGCGTTTTGCAGCAGAGCCAGCAGGATGCTTTCAACGTCTTCGCCGACGTAGCCGGCTTCGGTAACGGTGGTGGCGTCGGTGATGGCATACGGCACGTCGAGAATGCGCGCCAGCGTTTTTGCCAGCAGGGTTTTGCCGCTGCCGGTCGGGCCGACGAGCAGGACGTTGCTCTTTTCGAGCTCAAC
>JBAXDG010000166.1:0-2526 GCA_037141075.1 Kiritimatiellales bacterium | reverse complement strand
GCGACACCCAGTATGTGGCGAGTGCCAGTTCCGCGAGCACCACGGTGACGATGCCAGCGCAGGCGGTTAACCTGACCGCAACGTATGCGGACACCGCGTATGCTCTGACTGTTACCAGCGGTAGCGGCGGCGGGTCTTACACCAACGGACATCAGGTGGCGATTGCTGCGGATGTGATCGGCGGAAAGACCTTTGTGGCATGGACCGGCGACACCCAGTATGTGGCGAGTGCCAGTTCCGCGAGCACCACGGTGACGATGCCGGCGCAGGCTGTTGTCGTGACCGCGACCTACATCGCCACCGAGCAGTACACCACCAACGCGATCCCCGTGCCGTACTCATGGCTGGCTGAATACGGGATCACCAATAATCAAAATGCGGCGGTCCTTCTCGATCCGGATGGTGATGGCTTGACTACCGGGCAGGAATACATTGCCGGAACCATTCCGACCAATGCGGCCTCCGTCCTCAAGGCGGCCCAGACCACCCGCAACGTGATCACATGGACCGCGCAGTCGAACCGGATCTATTCGGTGTACTGGTCGACGAACCTGTTGAAAGGGTTCACGAATAAGCAGGATAACATCCTGTTCCCGACGAACAATTACACCAACTCAACCCCGGACGGCAAAGTGAACCATTATCAGATCAAGGTCCGGATGCAGTAACCGTCATCGAATGACAAAAACCCGCCCTGAAATTTCAGGGCGGGGAAGAGTCGAGAATGGGGTCTACTATACAGGTTTTCTGAATCAGCAGTAAGTAACAACAAAACAATAGGAGAGAAGAATGAAAAAAAGAATAGCAATCGGTATCGCCGTTATGGCGATGGCAACAATAGCAGTGCAGGCGGCAACTATAAAGTCGTTGCCGGGGGGCGGGGACTGGTCGGCAACTACGACTTGGTCCAACGGGGTTGTTCCAGGGACTGTTGTAGGCGGTGCTGACGTTGTGAGTATCGGTACCAATAGTACTGTAACCCTCAATACCAGCGTGGCGCAGCCTCTGGGTAACGTTCAGGTTGGGCAAGGTGGTGCGGGTGCCCTCACCATAAACACTGGCGGTTCCTTTGGGAATGGCGTGAAGGACATAAACGTCGGCCAAAACAATGTTGGAACGTTTATCATGAATGATGGAAACGTTACTAATGGTGGCAATTTCAATGTTGCGGGTGCTGTGACGACGACAGAGGGTTCAACAGCTACCATAAATGGCGGCACAATGACCAATAAAGCTATCAATGTTGGGCAAAATGCTACCGGATCCTTATCTGTGACCGGCGGACGGCTTCTTGGTTCCTCGTTGACTGTGGGCGATGCTGGTAAGGGAACGTTTACCATGAATACCGTGAATGGTGGTGGAAGCGTTATTAATGGTGGCGCTTTCATTATTGCGAACACCGCTACTGCGGCGGGGTCAACAGCTACCATATCTGGCGGAACAATAACCAATAAAGCTATCACTGTTGGGAAAGCTGCTGCCGGATCCTTATCTGTGACCGGCGGACAGCTTTTTGGTTCCTCGTTGACTGTGGGCGATGCTGGTAAGGGAACGTTTACCTTGAGTGGTGCTGGAAGCGTTACTAATGCTGCCTCTTTCGTTATTGCGAACGCTTTGGGGTCGGCGGGGTCAACAGCTACCATATCTGGCGGCACAATGAAAAATGGAGCTGTCACTGTTGGGAAAGGTGCTAACGGATCCTTATCGATGACTGGCGGCAACCTTCTTGCTAGCTCGTTGTCTTTGGGCGATACGAACAATTTATTCGACGGTTCTGCTGTCCTGACTGGGGGCACCATGGAACTTTCTTCAGGAAATTCTTTAACCATCAATACCGCCAGCACGCTGACCATCGGAGACACTGGAGTACTGATCTGGAACGGCAACAGAGTAGCCGACATCGGCAATCTCGTAGCCGTCAATGACATTATCTGGAGCAGCGGGTCTAGCACGCTGGGCTTAACCTATGGTCTGGGTGACCAGACCTGGGCTAATGGAGAATACTTCCTCCATGCGGATTATGATGCGACAAGCCTCAAGACCACGGTCTGGGCCGACACGATTCCTGAACCGGCCACGATCGGAATGCTGGGTCTGGGCGCGCTGATCACGCTGCTGTTCCGCCGCCTGGGTGTCAGTTAAGTGTCGCAAGCTAAGAAAAAAGCCCGGTTGCGACCGGTTTTTTTTCTCCGGATGCCCCGTTTCATCAAGGCCGCTTGCGAGCGGCCTGTTTTTTTCAGCCTTTGGAATTCAACAGGAGACAAACGATGAAGAAAAAAGCCTTTCTAGCAACCGCCACCCTCGCACTGGCGGCCTCCGTGCCGGCCGGAGGTAAACCCGTTCGTCCGCCCAATATTCTCTTCATTTTTTCCGACGATCACGCCACGCAGGCCATCGGGGCGTACGGCGGACGACTAGCCCCGTTCAATCCCACGCCGAACATCGACCGCATCGCAAACGAAGGTGTCATCTTCCGCGAAAGCTTTTGCGGCAATTCCCTCTGCCAGCCGAGCCGCGCTACGGTAC
>JBAXDG010000165.1:0-2538 GCA_037141075.1 Kiritimatiellales bacterium | reverse complement strand
TAGCGTTTTTCCATTTCCTTAATGGCCCAGCGCAGACCGAGCGTCACCTTCTTGGCGTCGGTGATGATCGGCACGACGAGATGCTTCAGATTTTCGTAGGCTTGAAATTCGAATGTCTTTGGATCAATCAGAATCAGACGGAGCTGTTCGGGCGTGCGCGAAAGAAGCAGGCCGCTCAGCAGCGAGTTCATGCAAACCGTTTTGCCCGCGCCGGTGGCTCCGGCAATCAGCATATGCGGCATGGCGGAAAGATCGCCGACCACCATCCGGCCGCTGACATCCTTGCCCAGCGCCAGCGGCAGCGCGACTTCCGGATTATGGAAGGCGGGGCTTTCGACCAGCTCGCGCAGATAGACCGACGTGCCTTTGGTGTTGGGAACTTCAATGCCGACCGCGCCTTTGCCGGGAATCGGCGCCTGAATGCGGATGCTCTGAGCACGGAGCGCCAGCGCAATGTTTCGTTCGAGGGCGGAAATGCGTTCGACCCGCACGCCGGCGGCGGGGGTGATTTCGTAGGAAGTAACCGTCGGGCCGGTTTCGACGTGCGTCACCTGACCTTCGACGCCAAACTCCTCGAGCGTGGCCTGCAGAATTTTTGCTTTTTCCGCGGTGTTTTCGGTGGAGGTTCGAGCTTCCAGCGAAGGCAGTTCGTCGAGAATGGTCAGCGGCGGGAGTTGATAGCCCGACTCGTCGCGGCCCGGCGCGATATTGACCGAAACATTGGCGAGATCATCAGCGGGTGGCGGAGCAACCGGTTTGGGTTTAGCGGGCTTCGCCGGTTCCGGTTTGGGTTCTGCTTTCGGTGCTAAAACAACCGCTGGCGTAAAGAGTTCCTCGACGACCGGCTCGGGCTCCGGCGGCAGGATGGCTTTCTTTGGTTTTTCGGCTTTTTCCGGTTTGGTCGTCTTGCCGCCGAACCTTGGTGCTGATACCGGTTTTACTTTCGGCTCATCGTCGGCGGCGCGCGCTTCTTTACGGCGGGCGCGGAACTCTTTGATTTTTTCCCAGAGGAAGGCGAACGGGGTGAAAGGGTGCATGCCTGTCAGTTGCAGGATGGCGAGAATGAAAACGGTGATGAATATAATGCCTGCGCCGGTATGATTGATCAGCCGTCCCAGCGTGCGGACTGCCAGCAGCTGTCCAACCAGTCCGCCCGAGCTGCCGATATTCAGGATATCCTTCAGCCCGGCCCAAAGGTCAGGCTGGTATTCGAAGAAACTCGAAAGAGAAGTCAGCCCCGCAAACAGCCAGGCCCAGACCGGCCAGCCGCGTTCGTAGGAACGGAACGTCATCATCAGGCCGCCGGTCAGCAGGACGAACGGAATCAGATAGCCGCCGACGCCAAAAAGTAGAAACCCGATGAAGGCGAACCATGCGCCCAGCGGGCCGACCAGATTGTGCGGCGGTGACGCCGGCGGGTCATGCAGGAAGCCGATATCTTCAGCGTTAAAGGAAAAAACACAAAGGAAGCTGAGCAGACAGAGGGCCAGCAGAATGACGCCGATTGCTTCGCGCTTCGGAGAACGGACGGTTTCAGATGATTTTGCCATTTCGGCGATTATAGGGAGGGAACTTTTATTTTGAAGCAAATTAAGCGCGGCGGCATTTGAAAATCACTACCACCGGAATCCGGGCCAGCTGGGGATAAAGCGCGCGCCAGTCCGCACTTTCGTACGGCACCTTCGCGCGGATTTCCGCTTCGCTCATGTCGGGAATCGGCATCGGTGCGGGCTCCAGCAGGCGCTCGACGACCAGTCCGGCGGCATGAATCCACTCCGCGAGGGTCGAAACCGGCCAATAGTGCGCCGCGCTCATGGTTTTATCGTCCAGCGACATCCGCACATCCGGCGCGGGACGGAAATAGTCCGGCAGAAAGACGCCGTCCTCGCCGTCGCCGATATCGAGCCATTCGCCCGCATAAAGCGGATGACCGGTTGTTAGCAAAAATGTTCCGCCGGGCTTAAGCATCGCGGCGGCATCGGCAATCACCTTTGCAGGGTTGGCGGCAAAGGGCAGCGCATACGAGGAGTGAATAAGGTCAAAGGCCTGTTCATTCCGCAAGCCCTCACGCAGTGAGTCCATCGAGACGCGCCGGAAGTCGACCTCGACCTTTTCGGCTGCGGCGAGCTTGCGTCCGTGCGCGAGCTGCTCTTCCGAAATGTCGGTGGCAATACATTGAGCGCCTTGTTTGGCGAGGAAGATGGAGTTTTGTCCGGCGCCGCAGCCGACTTCCAAACATTGGAAAAAATTTCCAATGTTCGGAAGAAGCCGGAGCGTGGAATCGCCGGGCAGGAGCGGGCCGTAGTGGAAATCTTCGGTGGAGATGCGCGTTTCTTTTTGATAGAGCGCCGCGAGGTCGTCCCAGTAGCGCGCGCTGCTTTGGTCGCTGTTTCCTTTGAACCGCATCGGATCGAACCTTTGGGCTGGCGCTTATGGCTTGTCGATGAGCGTCTGAAGCTTCTGCGCGAGATCCGTGAACCCGCGCTGTTTGGCGAAGCTGGCGGCGGTATCGTTATCCTTGTCTTTCAGTTTCGGGTC
>JBAXDG010000164.1:0-2548 GCA_037141075.1 Kiritimatiellales bacterium | reverse complement strand
CGAGGTTCGGCGTCATGATCTCCTTGTTCCCGTAACAGCCGACGTGCGGAACGCTATGGTCGTCCGAGAGGATAAGCAGGACGTTGAGTTTATCGGCGGGCTTTGGCAGACCGGCGGCAGACAGCGCAACCGGCAGAGCCAGCGGCAGCAAGGTAAAGATTCGTTTCTTCATGTTGTTCATAGGTCGTACTCTCCCGGGATGTGTTTCATTGAGCTGTCATCTCTGTTCAGCAAAATCATTCCTATTCCACAGAGGGCCCCGATTTCTTCTTTTTGCTCTTGGCGGGCTTCTCTTCCCCGCCGATCTTATCGGCCTGTGCGCTCGGTCCGTCCTTTCCATATTTGGTGCCTTTCGCAAAGCCGGAGAATGCGCGCACTTCGGCAGGGGGGCGCAGCGCCGGAAGTTCCGGCTGGCCGCGGTGGACTTCGACGAGGCTGAAAATGTCGTCTTTGTCGTCCGTGTTCACCAAAGCCAGGTCAGCGCCTTTGGTTCCGCCATGGCGAAAGACGGCGTCTTGCAGTGTGACCGCCTCATGATGCCATTTCTTGTCCCCTTTGCCTGTGACTGTCAGAGCAGTCTTCATAGCCGGAGCGCCGGCATCGTAATCCAGCTTCCAGGTGGAGCCTTCCTCTCCGTCATACCAGACGACGGTAATCGACATGACCTTGGGCTTGGCGTCTTGCGAGAAGCCGTCACGCAATTTGAAATACAGGGCATCTTTTCCGGAAGAGTGCTCGAAGCCGCGCGCAAACCGGGAATAGATGGGGGAGGTCGGGGTGATCGGCCCGCCGACGC
Organism: Kiritimatiellales bacterium; assembly: GCA_037141075.1. GTDB lineage: Bacteria > Verrucomicrobiota > Kiritimatiellia > Kiritimatiellales > Tichowtungiaceae > Tichowtungia. Next base: position 1,752 of record JBAXDG010000164.1, on the reverse strand, counting down.
GCCACAGCGGGATGGAGGTCTCATCCGGCTCGATCTGGTCGAGCAACCGGGAGTAGTTGTCCGGCCAGATTTCCCAGCCTACGTCATTGAATCCGGCTTGATCTCCCCGTTGTTGAACCTGACCCATCTTGAGGGCTTTTTTATCGTCGTTCGCCGCGCCATACTTGGCATAGACGGCACAAATTTTCTCCATCCGCTCCACGTTTCCGTGGGAGGCCGCCCCGAACGTCGCCTCGGGATAGGCCTTGGTATCGGCGGCATCCAAACCTTTGTGCAAAGCGCAGAACGCATCGGTGGCGGTCGCCGGATAGATCTGCCCCGCATACTTATTGAAGAAATAGAAGGAATAGTCGAAGCCCTGTTGTTTACTCACTTCGATGGCGCCCTTAGTGACATCCCAAATGCTCTGACCGGAATTCAGGGCATTGATCGCCCCCCAGTAGAAACTCAACGGGACATTGAGCTGATACCACGGTCTCGTCCAGGTTTGATCCATCTCCGACCGCCGAAACAGCGTGTACCCCTTGGGGTCGACGAGGTAGGGTAGAAAATCGCTCATCGCCGCGCGTTCACCACTCAGATGGTGTCCTCTGGAGAGCGCCCCGTTCTTGATGCCGAAACCTTCCTTGAGCGTGTTGGTCGCCCATTGCCACTCTTCGACGTAGTCGTTCTTACCCCCCTCGGTCTCGGGCTCAACGCCGTTTAAAAGCAGGCTGATTTTCAGTCCGGAATCCTGATTAAACAGTTTGGCATGCAGGGCGAAGGTCTCGAGTCGGAACTGCTTCCACTCCGGAGAGTTCCTGGGCAAGTTGTATTGGGGATCAATAGCGTCACCCTTGTAGGCGCACTCGTCTCCCGTGCAACCCGTTTTAACTTGGATGAAGGCAATGCGCTCCTGCCATTCCTTGGGATAACTGCTTATGTGTTTGGCGATCTCCGTGAGGAAACGGTAATAATACGTCTTGTATTCCGGGGAGAGGTAATAGGGATAGTAAGGAAATTTATCGGCGTGCCTCTTATCATCCGTCACCACCTTGGGGACGCCGTTCGAATAAACCCAATCCGGAGTTTTCGGACCGGCCTCAAATGAGAGGTAAATCGATTCTTTGTTCTTGAAAACGTTCTCAATCGCCCGGTCCAGCCCGCTCCAGTCATAAACGCCCGGCTGCTTCTCCACACTATCCCAAGGTGCATCGCACGATGTTCCCTTTATGAAGGGATACTCTTTAGGATCCTGAGTCTCACCCCGATCCCACACCCCGAAGGAATCTGGACGCGGAGCGGCTTTAACCACGGATGACGAGCAGGTGACGAGCAGGCCGATCAGACATATCTTTCGGGCAAAGACCGTGAGCAAGGGGTGGATACATTTCATAATGCTGAAACCTCTCTTTCGTTTTATTCTTCTCTTCTACATTCACAAATCCTGCGTATAAATCTGGACAGCCGACAGCAGAAAATTCTTCGCCAACCGACATCCCGGCTTCGCTCTCCGGCATATCCAGATAAAATAAACTACTCCGTCGCACCCCTTCACGGCAAGCGGCAGGAACGTTGCATCGTATTGATCGATCCAAGTTCTTCTCGTTGTCGGCGGGTTTCACGGCATACAACGGGCCAAAGACCCGTTTATTGTATCAGCCTTCATTTTTTTATAAAGGAGTCTCTCGGGGGATTGTAAAATTATAGCGTTCTAGGCACAAAAAAAGGGGCATCCATGTGGATGCCCCTTTTCATGCAGAAACTGCCTGT
>JBAXDG010000163.1:0-2558 GCA_037141075.1 Kiritimatiellales bacterium | reverse complement strand
TCGAAGCCAGCGAAAAACAGATTGATATCGAAAAAGAAGATCTGCGCCGCAAGCTCAACATCAGCGTCAACGAAATTGAACTGAGCGTCCGCGCCGCCAACTGCCTCAACAACGCCAACATCACCACGGTCGGCGAGCTGGCGCAGAAGACGGAAGCTGAAATGCTCAAGTACCGCAACTTCGGTAAGAAGTCGCTGAACGAGATCAAGCAGAAGATTCTGGATATGGGCCTGTCGCTCGGCATGACATTTGATGCCGATCTGCTCAAGCCGCCGGCCAAAGACATTGAATAGTTTTAGAAAAAGAGGGTTATCATGAGACATCTTAAGAAAACAGTTAAACTCGGACGCACCGGCGCCCACCGCGATTCGATGCTGGCCAATCAGGTTTGCAGCCTGATTGCTGAGCGCCGCATTAAAACCACACTGGCCAAGGCCAAGGCGACCCGCTCGCTGGCCGAAAAAATGGTCACACTCGGTAAGGCCGGCACGCTGGCGGCCCGCCGTCAGGCGCTCGCCACGATTAAACAGCCCGCGCAGGTCAAGGTGCTGTTTGATGAAATCGCTCCCGGCTTTGCCGGTCGCGCAGGCGGTTATACGCGGATCACAAAACTCGGCCCGCGGATGAGCGATGCATCCGAAATGGTCATTCTCGAATGGATGGAAGCTTCCGAGCCGGTCGAAGGCAAAGAGTAAATCCACAGGAGAATCTCTTATGGAAAAAGCCTCTTAAGCAACAGCTTAGGGGGCTTTTTAGTTTTTACAGATGATGGTTTTTTTAATGGAAAGGGTTTTAAAAATGAGTCGCAGTGAGTTTATTCAGACGGTGATCAATAAAGCCAAAGCCAATCAGCGGACGATCGTTCTCCCCGAAGGGGCCGATGAGCGCGTGACCGAGGCGGCCAACATGATTACCGCTGAAGGCATTGCCAAAGTAATTGTTCTGGGCGATGAGAAAATAGCGGCCCTCGTCGACAAGGGCGTAACCGTCATCAATCCGCAAACTTCTGACAAACTCGAAGGCTACGCCGCCGCATTCTACGAACTGCGTAAAAGCAAAGGCATTACCCTTGAGCAGGCGCGCGAAACCGTCAAGCAGGTCAATTATTTCGGCATGATGATGGTGCAGAACGGTGAGGCCGACGGGCTGGTTTCCGGCGCGGCCCATTCCACAGCTGATACGGTTCGTCCGGCGCTGCAGATCATTAAATCCGCTGAAAAAGGTACCATTATTTCCAGCGTGTTTTTCATGTGCGTGAACAATGTTCCTTACATTTTCTCTGACTGCGGACTGGTTGAAAATCCCGATGCCGACCAGCTGGCGCAGATCGCGGTGCAAAGCGCTAAAACCGCTTTGCAGTTCGGCATTCCCGCCAACGTTGCGCTGCTTTCCTATTCCACCAAAGGCTCAGCCTCCAGTTCGCTGGTCGACAAGGTGATCGAAGCCACTGTCAAAGCCAAAGAACTGCTGAAAACAAGTATGCCTGGTGCGCCGGTTAAGCTGGACGGCGAATTGCAGGTGGATGCGGCGATCGTTCCAAAGGTTGCAAAAAGCAAGGCGCCGCAGAGTGAACTGGCCGGTGAGGCGCGCGTACTGATTTTCCCCGATTTGAATGCCGGTAACATGGCTTATAAGCTGGTGCAGCGCCTCGGCGGAGCCGAAGCCTACGGCCCGATTCTCCAAGGTCTGAAAAAACCGGTGAATGATTTGTCGCGCGGATGCAGCGCGGAGGATATTGTCGGTGTTGCGGCGGTTACGGCTGTGCAATCTCTAAAATAAAACGCAAACAGGTGGAAAATGAAAATTCTGGTTATTAATTCAGGCTCGTCCTCCATTAAATACAAACTTTACCGGTCCGCCGGCGGCGACCATGACTTCACTGTATTGGCGCAGGGCGGGGCGGATCGCATCGGGATTTCCGGTGCCAGCGTGGACTGCAAAAAACCCGACAGTGAAAAATATCATCAGTATCTGGAGCTGCCTGATCACAAAACAGCCATCAACGCCATTTTTCAGATGCTGACCGATCCAGAAAAGGGTGCCTTGAAGAGCCTGAGCGAACTGGCTGGTGTTGGACACCGCGTGGTGCACGGCGGCGAGGATTTCACAGGTTCGGTGCTGATCGATGGCGATGTGGTTGAATCTATTCGTAAAAACTCTGTGCTGGCGCCGTTGCACAATCCGCCGAACCTGATGGGCATTCAGGCCGTGTACGAGCTGTATCCCGACATGCCGCAGGTCGCGGTTTTCGACACGGCCATTCACCAGACCATGCCGCCCAAAGCCTATCTGTACGGTCTGCCGAAAGAGCAGTACACCGTCCACAAAATCCGCCGCTACGGTTTCCACGGCACCTCGCACGGCTATGTCGCGAAGATGGCGGCCAAGGAACTGGGACGTCCGTTTGAAAAGCTGAAAATTATCACCTGCCACCTCGGCAACGGCGGATCGCTCACCGCGTTTGACGGCGGCAAATCGGTCGATACGTCCATGGGCCTTACGCCGCTCGCCGGTATCCTGATGGGGACGCGCTCCGGCGACCTCGATCCCTACATTCC
>JBAXDG010000162.1:0-2583 GCA_037141075.1 Kiritimatiellales bacterium | reverse complement strand
CAGAGTTAACCATTATCAAATCAAGGTTCGGATGCAGTAGAACGATTCTGATACCAACATGGTAATCGGTATTTACTCTAGAGCGTTTTTAGATGAATTGTAGCCGCGGTCGGTGACCGCGGAAAGAAGAGCGCGGCCACCGGCCGCACCTACAGAAGAAACAGACGGCCACAGAATTTTTGAATAGGCTCTAAGCGGGTGGAAAGGGTTGACGGTGTATAACGGGGGAGTAAATCTCCGATTTACCACGGAAGCAGATCCGTTCCGTTGCCGGTGATGCCGTTCCAGAAGGATTCAAGTCTGGCGCGTTCGTCGAAAGTAATCTTGATCTTCGATGCATTCAGGTTGGCTTGAAGCTGGGCTTGTGATCGCGCACCGGGAATCACACTTCCAACCTCTGGATAGGCAAGGAGGCTGGCCAATGCTTTTTGCGGAAGCGGCGTACCGTCTTTTATCAGCCAGTCTAGTTGACCGATCAGTTCGGCGCGTCGCTGAATTTGGTTCTCAGTCCATCGTGCGCGGACGCCGATAAACCGGCTTTGTGCATTGTATTTGCCCGACAGCCAGCCGCTGTCCAGCGGCACTTTGGCAAGAATTCCGACATCGTCGCGCCGCACCAGATCAAACGTCCGCCGGGCATCCTGATGCAGAATGTTAAAAAGAATTTCGAGCACCTGTGCATCGGAAGTTTCGAGGCATTCGCGGATTTCGTGGGCGTAATCGAGGCTTGCACCGTAAAAGCGAATCTTTCCTTGGTCGTGCGCCTTGCGCAGGGCATCCCAAATCGGGTGGGATCCGTTTTGGCATTCCGGCGGCGGACTATGCAGCAGGAGCACATCCAGATAATCGGTCTGCAGGCGCTTCAGCGAATCATGCAGACTCGTCCACATCCACTCCTCGGAAAAGTCGGCATCGCCGCCGGGCACATGGCCGAACTTGCTTACCAGAACGACCTCCCCCCGTCGGCCTTTCAGAGCTTCACCCAGCAGCCGCTCGCTGTTCGTGTCGGCATAGTTCGGCGCGGTGTCGAAGAGGTTGCAGCCCAGATCCAGCGCACAATGCACCATCCCATGTGCATACGAGTCTGACATCGCTCCCCAGAAATTACTGGAGCCCAACTGCCAGGTGCCGTATCCAATTTCCGATACCTGCAGTTTCGTTTTTCCTAGACGGCGTAGCTTCATGCCCAGCCTATCGAACGATAAGCCTGTGGTCGATATAGGGTGGGTTGAACACCGCGTCTGGCACGTTGTATTCCTTGCGCTGCTTTGCGAGTTCCTTTTGCATTTGTTCGGCGACGGCGCGGTATTCCGGGTTGTCGTAGAGGTTCATCAACTCATTGGGATCCTTCTGGAGGTCGAACAGTTCGTATTTATCGTCGGTGTAGAAGTCGATGAGTTTGTAGCGCGCGGTGCGGACGCCATCGTGGCGCGGCACGTTGTGCTCACCGTTGGTGTAGTAGTGGTAGTAGAGGGCCGTGCGCCAGTCTTTAACCTTCTGGCCTTTGGCCAGCGGCAGCAGGGAGCGGCCCTGCATCTCTGCGGGAACCGGGACGCCGGCGGCGGCGAGCAGGGTGGGGGCGTAGTCGATGTTCTGTACAAGCTGGTCGATCTGGGTGCCGGGCTTGATTTTTCCGGGCCAGCGCATCACCAGAGGCATGCGCATCGACTCATCATACATCCAGCGCTTTTCGGCCATGCCGTGTTCGCCGAGGTAATAGCTCTGGTCGGACGAGTAGATGACGAGGGTGTCGTTTTCCAGTCCTTGGTCTTTCAGCCATTGGAGCAGGCGGCCGACATTCTGGTCAACGGCGGCAACGCAACGGAGATAGGAGGTGATGGATCGCTGGTACTGGAATTTCTTGAGCTTGACGGGATCCTGGGCGTCGGGGCTGTTCATGAAGTCGTAGTATTTCTGGCTCCAGCCGTCGAGCGCATCGTGCCAGGCCTCGCGTTGTTCCGGGGTCATGCGGGCGAGCGCCTTGGTGTGCTCGTTGTCGGGTGTTTCCTTCGAGCCGCGCGGAGGAATGGCATCAAGCCTGGCGATGCTGAGCCCCATCCAATGCTTGGAAAGGTATGGCTGGCGGTTTTTGTAGTCGTCGAAGAGGGTGGGTGGCTCGGGGAAGACGACGCCGTCGTAGAGGTGCGCATTTCGGATGGATGGCAGGCGCGGCACATGCGGCGACTTGAACTGGGTCATCAGCAGGAAGGGGGACTTCCGGTCCCATTTTGTTTCCAGCCATTGGATGGACTGGTCGGTAATGATGTCGGTGGAATAGCCCGCGATGCGCTCGGGGCCATTCTGGGTATGGAAGTCGGGGTTGTAGTAGTCGCCCTGGCCGCCGGAGGAGGAGAGCACCTTCCAGAAGTCGAACTCGTCGGTCGGGTCGGGGTGCATGTGCCATTTGCCGATGAGCGCGGTCTGGTAGCCGGCCTGCTGTTTGAGCAGGCGCGGGAAGACGGTCTGCCGGCTATCCCATTCCGAGCCGTTGTAAGTGACGCCGTTGAGGTGGCTGTGCTTGCCGGTGAGTACCGTAGCGCGGCTCGGCTGGCAGAGGGAATTGCCGCAAAAGCTTTCGCGGAA
>JBAXDG010000161.1:0-2613 GCA_037141075.1 Kiritimatiellales bacterium | reverse complement strand
CAATCACCCGCGACGACCGCGCCGGGCCGGTGGTCATCGGTTGCGACATTGCCAAGCATACCGACTTCACCGTGCTCGTTGCCATGAACCTGCGCACCGGACGCTGTTTTGAAATTGAGCGCTTCAATCAGCTCAACTGGCCGGTGCAGAAAGACCGCATCCTGAGCTTTGCCCGCAAATGGCAGGGCCGTTTGATTTTGGACGCCACCGGGGCAGGGGATCCGATTTACGACGACCTGATCCGCCGCTATTCCAACATCGAGCCGTTCAAGTTTACATCCATCTCAAAAGCCGAACTGGTACAGCGGCTCATCGTTGCCGTTGAACAGCAGAAAGTCACCTGGCCGGAGGAGTGGCAGGTCTTGACCCACGAAATGCAGCGGTACGAATATGAAATTTCCCCGCGCGGCCACATCAGCTACAGCGCACCGGCAGGCTTTCACGATGACTGTGTCATGGCGCTGGCGCTCGCCAATCACCGCCGCTGGGGGGCCGAATCCTGCGGCCCCATGCTGCCGCTCGCACCCAAAGGCCGGTTTTCACCTTTCTCAAAACGGGCACGCTCTTTGTTTGGTTGACAACAAAATATCCGTTAAGGTTTTTCCGGTTTTTAGAAAACTAACTGGGCACTCAAAAAACTTCGTGCTGAGTGAAGACACAATATGAAAACAGAACTGGAAATCATTGAGGCGTTTTATCAGCGCGTTTGTGAGCGAGCCGAAGCAAATATGCTCAAAACGGGAAAGCTCGAAGGCGCGCACTTTGCCGCCATGCAAACTGAGATTGCAGCCCTCAAACAAAAGGCAGCAACGGCCGAAGGATAACCCGCCCGCGAATCCGGTAGAGCCCCAACTCCGCAGCTTTCTTTTTGCGCTTTTTGTGCCTTTTTGTGGCTAAAAATCCCGCCGTTTGATTTTCCCCCTTAGTGCAGGGAGAAAATCATATGCGCTACCTCTGCACACAGAAAGACCACGGCTACCGCGACTCAACCAATCCGTTGCGCGGACTCAACATGTCGCGCCTTGTCGGCCTGCAGGAATCCGGCGAACGAGGCGACTACGCCGACCTTCAGTGGTTTTACTACTACATGGAACGCTCCGACGCCATGATCCATTCCGTGATTCAACGCCGCCGCGCCGCACTGCTTTCCCTCGACTGGGATGTCCGCGTGGTCTCACAGTCCAAAGACGATCCGCGCGCTCAGGAGCAGGCCGACTTCCTGCGCATGGTTTACGACAACATCGACAATTTTCGCGAAGCCGTCTCGTTTCTCTTCACTGGATTTTTCCGTGGGTTTGCCCACCTTGAAAAACACTGGACGCCCGGCGGACTCATTGAGCGACTTGAACCAGTCGAACAGTGGTTCTGGCTCCGTGACGGCCTTTTCGGCGACTGGGAATACAACGCCGGTGCGGTTTCCGGCTGCCGTCGCGGCACCATCATCGACCCCGAAAACTTTGTCATCCTCGAAACCACCGCGCTTGACCGTATCCTCAGCATTCTCTATCTGCGCAAAAACCTTTCACAGGCGGACTGGGATTCATACATCGCCGTCTATGGCATCCCGTCTATCTTTCTGGTTGGCCCGCCCAACGCCGACGAAGCGAAGCAGAAAGAATATCAGGCCGTGGCTGAGCAGATCCTTTCCAACGGGCGCGGCTTCCTGCCGTATGACAGCGACATCAAATTTGTCACCGGGGGAGGGGGCCAGCCGCCGTTCCATAACTTAATCAAATACATCGACGAACAGATCACCATCACCGCCACCGGTGGAATTTTAACCATGCTCACAGAACCGGGTAGCGGCACGCTGGCCGGCAATGCCCATCAGGACACCTTTTTGCAAATTGCCAAATCCGACGCCATCACGCTGGCGGGGATTTTACAGAACGCCATCGATGTTCCGTTGCTGGCTGAATACTTCCCCGGACAGCCCGCGCTGGCGTACTTTGAATTTTCGCCCGGCCTCACCCACGCCACCAGTCAAGTGGTTCAGGATGCCCTCGACCTCAAAGCCGCCGGTCTCGAAATCGACACCGCCGAACTTTCAGAAAAAACCGGCTACACCCTGACACGAACTCCCGCTACTTCACCGGCTCAATGATACGCCCGAAACGTCCGATCCGTCCGCCCATTTGATTTTTGCCCTTAGGTCATGAATCTAATTTTAAATCGCAACTTTGAGCTCCCCGCCGACGGCTGGCACCAGCTCGCTCCGCTGGGCGAGTTTCCGCACGCCGCCGCCGGAATTGTTCAGGTGATTGACGCCGCCGCCTGTACGCTCATGGTTGCCGCGTTTGAAAACGCGCGCGCGGGTTCGTCCAATTTCCCCGGTCTGCTCATCGACTTCGATCATTTTTCACTCGACGCTGAAAAACGTTCCGAAGCCGCCGGATGGATTACTGATTTGAAATTCATGCCGAATTCCGCTGGCAGCGGGCTGTTCGCCCGCATCCGCTGGTCCGACATTGGCGAGGCCGCAGTCAAAGGCGGACGGTACCGCTTTCTTTCCCCGGTATGGGCGAAATCCGACTGCGAAGACTTGGGAAGCCAGCGCCTTCGTCCGGTGCGCCTGTTGAATGCCGCCGTCACGAATGACCCTAATTTAAAGGG
>JBAXDG010000160.1:0-2664 GCA_037141075.1 Kiritimatiellales bacterium | reverse complement strand
TCATCTCCATGGGCCCGCCGCAGGCCGAAGAGGCGCTGCGTACGGCGATGTCGCACGGCGCGGACGACGCCATCCTGATTTCCGACCGCAAGTTCGGCGGCGCCGACACCTGGGCCACCTCTTACACCATCACGCTGGCGCTCAAAAAGCTGGCCGATCCGGTCGACCTGATTCTTTTCGGCAAGCAGGCGATTGATGGTGACACCGCGCAGGTCGGCCCAGGCGTGGCGCATTTCTTCGGCGTACCGATGATCACCTACGCCAAATCGTGTGAAGTAACGGAGAACGGTTTCCGCGTTCAGCAGGTGACCGACCACGGCTACAACGTCTGGGATGTCGAAAAACCGGCGGCGCTGACGGTGGTCAAAGAGGCCAACCAGCTGCGCATGCCTTCGCTCAAGAAAAAGATGGCTGCCAAAAAAGCCGAGATTCCGGTTTGGGGTGCCGAACAGCTTCAGCCCGACGAAACCAAAATCGGTCTGAGCGGTTCGCCGACCAAGGTGAACAAGGTTTTTGCTCCGCCGGTGAAACTCAATAAGGAAATCCTCTCCGGTGAGCCGGCGGATATGGTCAAGGAACTGATTTACAAACTGCGGGAGAAGAAGGTTCTATGAACGCCAAAAAAGAAATCTGGGTTTTTGCGGAACAGGAAAACGGCAAGCTGGCCGGCGTGGTCTTTGAACTGCTCTCCGAAGGGCGCAAGCTGGCGGCCAAATCGGGATTCACTCTCTGCGCGGTGCTGCCTTCCGCCGGAGGCAAGCCGATGCATCAGGAGTTGTTCAACTACGGCGCGAAGAAAATCTATAACGTCGAGGATCCCCGGTTGCAGACGTATCAGAACGACTATTTTTCCAAAGTGGTTTACAGCCTGATCGAAAAAGAAAATCCGGAAATTGTCCTCTACGGCGCCAGCACCATCGGCCGCAGCCTCGCACCGACCGTCGCTGTGATGGGCTGGGCCGGCCTCACCGCCGACTGCACCGAACTCGACTTCGACACCGAGCGCCAGATTCTGCTCCAGACCCGTCCGGCCTTCGGCGGCAACATCATGGCCACCATCATCTGCCCCGACCACCGTCCGCAGATGTCGACCGTCCGTTCCAACGTCTTCAAAAAAGAGCGCGTCAGCGAAAACGAAACCGGCGAAGTCGTCGAGGTGAAGATCGACCTCTCCGGCGTCAAAGAGCGTATGAAGCGGGTCGAAAGCGTCGTGGAAGAAGTCAACACCGTTGACCTCAAGGCCGCCGACTACATCGTCTCCGGCGGACGCGGCGTCGGCTCGCCTGAAAACTTCAAGGTGATCGAAGGTCTGGCTGGCGCCCTCGGCGGCGCAGTCGGCGCTTCGCGCGCCACCGTCGATGCGGGCTGGATTTCGCACCATCATCAGGTCGGCCAGACCGGCAAAACGGTTTGTCCTTTGGTCTATGTCGCCTGCGGTATTTCCGGCGCGATTCAGCATCTGGCCGGGATGCAGAGCGCCGACCTCATCATCGCGATCAACAAAGACCCGGACGCGCCGATCTTCGATGTGGCCGACTTCGGCCTGATTGGAGACCTGCACAAGATCGTACCGGAATTCACCAAGCAGATTAATGCGCTGAGAGCGTAAAGAGAGTTTCCTGCGGACACGAGCAAAGCGATGAGTGAAGATGCATCCATAATCCCGATTGAGCGGGTCGAGCAGTCGATCTACTTGATTCGGGGGCATAAAGTGATGCTGGATCGCGATCTGGCCGGGCTTTACGGCGTGGAAACCCGCGTTTTGAATCAGGCGGTTAAGCGGAACGCCGAGCGGTTCCCGTCGGACTTCATGTTGGAGCTGACCCGCGAAGAAATCCGGAACATATCACAATTTGTGATATGTTCGACGATCAGGCATTCTCCAAAGGTTTTCGCCTTTACAGAGCAAGGAGTAGCGATGCTATCGGGCGTTCTGAAAAGCCCGCGAGCCGTTGATGTCAATATCGCCATTATGCGAACGTTTGTGAAGTTACGCCGGATGCTGGAGTCCAGTGAAGAGCTGTCGCGCAAGCTGGCTGAACTAGAGGCGAAGTATGACGAGCAGTTTCGCATTGTTTTTGAGGCCATTAATGAGCTCATGATCCCGCCGGAGCCGAAGAAAAATCCAATTGGATTTCATGTGCGCGAGGAGCCGGGCGTTTATACGGTTCGAAAAGTTTCATAGAAGCGGAGATAACAGACCTTGGAAAACGTCATCATCATCGGAACGGGGCCGGCGGGATTAACCGCCGCTGTTTATACAGCGCGCGCCAACCTCAATCCGCTGGTGATCGAAGGTTTCCAGCCCGGCGGGCAGCTCACCACTACGACCGATGTGGAAAATTATCCCGGGTTTCCTGAGGGCATCAGCGGCGCGGAACTGATGGATCTGACCCGTAAACAGGCCGAGCGTTTCGGCGCGCGGTTTAAAACGGGCGAAGTGGTTTCATCCTGTCTGACCTGCCTGCCGCACACCATCACGCTCAGCGACGGCGAAAAGTTCACGGCGAAAACCATCATTATCGCAACCGGCGCGAGCGCGCAATATCTCGGCCTCGAGTCCGAAAAGAAGCTGATCGGACACGGCGTTTCCGGCTGTGCCACCTGTGACGGCGCATTCTACCGTGATGTTCCCGTCGCCGTGGTCGGCGGCGGCGACACCGC
>JBAXDG010000159.1:0-2687 GCA_037141075.1 Kiritimatiellales bacterium | reverse complement strand
GACGCGGATCTGCTGCATGGTGTCGCGGTCGCGCAGGGTGACGGTGTTGTCTTCCAGGGTCTGGAAGTCGATGGTGACGCCGCACGGCGTGCCGATTTCGTCCTGACGACGGTAGCGGCGGCCGATGGCGCCGGCGTGGTCGTAGAAGCAGTTCCAGCGGCGGTTGAGTTTTTCGAAAACTTCGCGCGCTTTGCCGACGAGTTCCTCTTTGTTTTTGAGCAGCGGGAAGACGGCGACTTTGTACGGCGCGATGCACGGTGCGAAGCGCAGGACGGTGCGGGCTTCGTAACCTTCCGGAGCCTGTTTGCCCGGCTCGGCGGTGAGGACGGGGCCTTCTTTGGGAATCCATTCTTCGCGGTAGGCTTCGCAGAGCAGGGCGAGGGCGATACGGTCAACCCCGGCGGACGGCTCGACAACGTGCGGCAGGAATTTTTCCTTGGTTTCTTCGTCGAAGTATTCGAGCGATTTGCCGCTGGCGTTCTGGTGCTGGGTGAGGTCGAAGTTGCCGCGCGCGGCGATCCCTTCGAGTTCCTGTGTGCCGAAGGGAAAGTCGTAGAGAATGTCGGTGCAGGCGCTGGCGTAGTGGGCCAGTTTGTCTTTTTCGTGGACGTCGCGGTGCATACGGCCTTCCGGCAGTCCGACGGTTTCGTACCATTTCAGACGCTCGGAAACCCAGTATTCGTGCCATTCAGCATCGGTGCCGGGCTTGATGAAGAATTCGAGTTCCATCTGTTCGAACTCGCGCGAGCGGAAGGTGTAGTTGCGCGGGTTGATTTCGTTGCGGAACGCTTTGCCGATCTGCGCGATACCGAACGGTACTTTCTGGCGCGAGACGGAAAGGACGTTGGCGAACTGCGCGAAGATGCCTTGCGCGGTTTCGGGGCGGAGCCACGCGACGTTGGAGCTGTCTTCCATCGGGCCGACGAAGGTTTTGAACATCAGGTTGAACGAGCGCGGCTCGGTGAGCGTGCCGGGCTTGTCAGTGTCGGGGCCGACGAGTTTGTCGTAGGTATCGAGTGCGATGGTGGAAAGCGGAACGGATTCGTAGTCGGCGGCGTTCATTTTGGATTTTTTGACCTTCTTCTCCGGAGCCTCTTCGTCCTCGGGGTAGGCGAACATCAGCGCGGAAGCGTCGGTTTTGTGTTTGAAAACGAGGAGCTGGTCGGCGCGGTAGCGGCTCTTGGTTTCGCGGCAGTCGATCATCGGGTCTTTAAAGTTGCCGATGTGGCCGGAGGCTTCCCAGACTTTCGGGTGCATGATGATGGCGCTGTCGAGGCCGACGACGTTTTCGCGGCTCTGGACGGTGGCTTTCCACCAGCTTTCCTTAATGTTGCGCTTCAGTTCGACGCCGAGCGGGCCGTAGTCCCAGAAGCCGTTAATGCCTCCGTAGATTTCCGAGGTTTGGAAAATAAAGCCGCGGCGCTTGCAAAGCGAGGCGAGGGCATCCATCGAGACCGAGTAATCGTTAGCTTTCATAAGGCCGCAGAGGATGCCCGAAACGGTTTGGAGTTGAAAGTTAAAATTTAAAAGTCGAGACTGCGCCGCGTGAATGAAAAACGGACATATAAGCGATTCGATCTGCTCGCCATTCTGGCCATACTGGGCTGTATCGGCATGCTGCTGTTCGAGTGCTTCTTTATTTTTGAACTCTACGACCGCGTTCCTCTGCATCCGGACACTCCGGCTCCGGCTCAGCCTGCACCAGCAGTTAAGGCTCCAGCCGTTTCCGCCGTCCCTGTTGTTGAGAAATCTGTCGCACCTGTAACGAATGCGCCGCCCGTAACGAACGCTGCGCCGCCTGCCGCAGTTCCTCCTGCTGAAATCGAAACGGCGCCTATTTTTTCCACGCCCGTCGGCTGATTTTCAGGCAAGAGATCATCCCAATCCGTTAAAAGATTCTGTTTATCCGCTTGATATACATTCACGGATGTATGTATAAGTGCGCCGTCAAACCGGCGGAGAAGTTCAATGGCCAGAAAAACAAAAGAAGATGCGCAGGCAACCCGGGAAAGCGTACTGATTGCGGCGCTGGATCTGTTCAGCGAAAAAGGCTACTCCCGCACAACCTTCAGCGACATTGCCAAAAAAATCGGCATGACGCGCGGCGCGGTCTACTGGCACTTCGACGACAAACCGGTACTGCTCGCCGCCATGGTTGATTATTTTTGCACCCTGCGGGAGGAACGGGTGGAGCAGCATTTTTCTGAAATCCACTCGCTCGAAGAGCTGCGAGAGGCTTTTGTGGAACACGCTCGGGCGGTGGCGGAAGATAAGCGGCTCAAGAAATTTGAGTTTTTTATGGCCTTCCAGATGGAGTGGTCGGAGGAACTGCTGACTGAGACGCATAAGATCCTCGATAAAATCCGCAAGGATCCGTTTGAAAAGCTGGTCGCGGTTCTCAGTTCGCCACCGATCGCGGGCCGTTTCCGTAAAGATATTGATCCCGAAAAACTGGCCGTCACGCTGGCGGGACTTTGGGTCGGGCTGTGTAAAATTTATCTCGGATCCTGTCCGAAGATTGATTTGGCTTCCGCAGCGGCGGATGGATTTGATTGCATGATGAAAGGGGCTTTAAAGAAAGAGGCGACGCTATGAATAAGAAAATGGTTTCAATAATAACAGTTGCGGTTGTGTTTGCTCTGGCTGGCTGGTTCGGGCGTGGATTGTTCGGCGGCAAGGGCGGCGGC
>JBAXDG010000158.1:0-2695 GCA_037141075.1 Kiritimatiellales bacterium | reverse complement strand
TTGCTGAAGTAGCCGACCACGCGGGTTTCGCCGACGACATCGGCGGACTGGCAGGCGGGGCAGGAGTCGATCAGTCCGCGCACCTGGTGGTGGCAGTTGTTGCAGAAGGTGAATTCCGGCGAGATGCACACCTGCGCAGACTGCGTGCGGAAGAAAGTTTCGGTCATGAGCTTCTCGATGGAAGCGGACGAGGGCTGTTCTTCGCCGACGAAGGCGTGGGTGATGGCGCCGGATTCAATCAGGCTGTGATATTTGGACTGCTCGACGATGCGTCCAACCAGACCGACGGGAGCATCGGCGGTGAGATGGATAGAGTTGGTGTAGTAGCAGACGTCCTCAGTTTCACCTTTGACGATATCTTTGGCTTCGTCGTGGAAGTAGATGAGGTCGGTCTTGGCGAGGCGGCGCGCGGCGCTTTCGGCCGGCGACTCTTCCAGCGTGAACTTGAGGTTGTATTTTTTGCTGAGCTTTTTGGTGCGGGTGTACATGTGGGCCACGATCCGCAGGCCGAACTGCTGGGCTTCATCGCTATCGTGCAGTTCCTGACCAATCAGGAATTTCACGGTGTCGTTGACGCCGATCAGGCCGAGAATGTAGGTGCAGGTGTCGAGGTTGACGTAGGGTTTGCCGTCGTTCGACTCTTTGCCGATCTGCCAGAGCGGATGGCCGTTGCCGCTCATCATCTGAGCGATTTTGGCCTTCTTCTGCAGGTGGGCCTGAGCGCAGAGCTCCATCATACCGTCGATTTCTTCGAAGAAGTTCTGCAGGATGTCGCCGCCTTTGCGGGCCGCGCGGTAAGCGCACTGCGGGATGTTGATGGTGACGTTCTGGAAGCCGCAGAAGCGCATGTTTTCGGGATGGCGCAGCATGCGGTTGTCGCTGATGGTGGTGCGCAGGCGGCAGCAGGCCGACAGCGTGACCTCATCGCGGTCGAAGATGAAATAGGTCGAGCCGTTCTTCGCGGCCAGCTGGCAGGCGGCTTGATAGATCTGGTATTGCTCCGGATCGGTGAAGGTTTCGTCGCTGATGTGAAAGTCGCATTTCGGGAATTCGAAGATGCGGCCATTGCTGTCGCCATCGCCCCAGACTTCGAGCAGAGAGCGGCAGAAATTTTGCGCTTCCTTGGTGTAGTCGCCGTAGGTGACGATTTTTTCGCCGCGCGCTTCAAGGTCAGCGGCCACGGCCGCGTCATACTCAAGGCCTTCTTTACCTTTGATTTCGCGCATGACTAGACGCTGGGAGCCGTCTTCCTCTTCGAGGTAGAGGTCCATCATCTTATAGCCGCTGGCATCGCGGTCTTCACGCAGAACTTCTTCAACGCGGACGCGCTGACCGGATTTCAGCTTGAGCATGTATTTGCCGCCCGGGCCGATGGCTGGAACGGTTTTCATGTAGCCCGGCACGCCGGAGTGAATGTTGAAGTCGAGGAACAGGGTCTGTCCGCCGCGGCTGAATGCGTTCTGCGAGCCGTTGAAGATCAGCTCCTGGGCGATCTGTTTAAGCTCGCGGGCGTTCATGCCTTCGAGGTACGGCGCGTAAAGAATGTTGATGTAGGCGATTCCGAGCGCGCCGGCATAGTTGGCCTGCATCGAGGCGAGGAAGGTGTTGAGGTGGCCGGTCAGCACCGAGGCGGTTTTCGCCGGGCTCGATTCGGTGTTGAGATTGATCAGTCCCTTGAGGCCGTATTTCTTGACGTATTCAATGGAGTGGCTGGAGCAGTAGACGCGGTGCGGATAGCCGAGGTCGTGCAGATGCACGGCGCCGGTGTTGTGCGCGCGCTTAATGTCGGGAGTGAAGATCGTATCGAGCGCCCACTGTTTGAGCACCAGTTCGGCGATACCGAGGTTCACCGCTTCAGGGTTGTTGTTGACGATGTTGCTGTTCTCAGTGGACTTGGTGAACATCAGTTTTTCGACGTAGTCGAGCGGCACGCCGTAGAGCGAGAGGTCGCGCAACTGCGCCTGATGGCCACGCTCAGCCAGTTCATTATTGACCATTTCACGGATGAGCGTGGTGCTAATGGCCTTGATGTTGCTCGCGATGATGCGGTTCTCAACGGCCTTTGCGATGCTGATGGCGGTATCAACAGCGAGGTCGGTCTTGTCGAGAATTTGTTTCACGATGCGCTTGCGATCCCAAGGCAGAGTGACCTCGGCGGAGTGGGATTCGACCAGCAGCAGGCTGGCATCGGTGACATCCACTTTGTCTTTTTTCAGACTGCCATCGCGAACGCGGATGTTGTTGCGGGCCAGCTCGCGCTGTTTGCGGTAACGTTTGTAGGCCGCAACAACCAGCGTTTCGCCGCCCTCAGCCAGCAGAATTTCAACCAGATCCTGCACGTCTTCGATGTGGGGAATGCGTTTGTTTTCGGCGTCAGCGCGCACATAAAACTCAGACTGAGGGTTGTTGAGCTGTTCAAGCACCTGGGCAGTGATTTTCGGCGCGAGGCCTTCGTTGCGCGGTGTGTTTTGCTTACGGGAAACTTCTTCAACCGCAAGATGAATGGCCATTTCAATTTTTTTAGGACTGAAAGGCACGATTAATCCGGAGCGTTTACGGAATCCTTCGAAAAGTGTGTTTTTTTCTGTAATTGTTTCAGCCATAGAATTTTCCCCCTGTTGATAACCTGATTATAACTGGCTTTTTTACTTAATGCTCGCTGAGCAACGGGACAGAAATTATCCAAATGCTGTAT
>JBAXDG010000157.1:0-2719 GCA_037141075.1 Kiritimatiellales bacterium | reverse complement strand
GCTGGGGTTTGATAACCGCTGGACGGGCGCGAGCATCATTCAGCTCGTCACCATGATTTGTCTCGGCTTCGGCGTGGTTTTTGAACTGCCGCTGGTACTGATGATTTTCGGCCGGCTCGGCATGGTCTCTCCGGTGTGGCTCAGGAAATATCGCCGACATTCCATCATGGCGATTTTTATCATCTCCGCGATCCTAACCCCGCCCGATCCGTTCACGCAGATTATCATGGCGGTCGTGCTGATGATCCTTTACGAACTCAGCATCATTCTTGTCGCCCGCGTTTATCCGTGGCAGCAATCGGAAGACAGAGGACTGAAGTCGGAGGACAGCAGGTAGAAGCTTCCAGAATCTCGGCTTTAACGGGTTAACGCTTTTAACGGCTTAAACGGTTACACATTAAACAGAAACTCGACGACGTCGCCGTCCTGCATCACGTAATCTTTGCCTTCGGTGCGCATCAGCCCTTTTTCGCGACAGCCGGTTTCGCCGCCGTAGGTGATGTAGTCGTTATAAGCGATCACCTGAGCGCGGATGAAGCCGCGTTCGAAATCGGTGTGGATCACACCTGCCGCTGCCGGAGCTTTCCAGCCGCGGTGAATCGTCCACGCGTGGACTTCCTTCGGGCCGGCGGTGAGATAGCTGATAAGTCCAAGCGTGTGATAGCCGGTGCGCGCGATCTGGTCGAGTCCGCTCTCGGTCACGTTGTACTCTTTGAGGAATTCAGCTGCTTCGGCTTCGTCCATGCCGATGAGATCCTCTTCCATCTTCGCGCAAATCTTCACGGTGTCCGCGCCTTTGGAATCGGCGTAGGCGCGAACCGTCTTCACAAAGGCGCTGTCTTCGGCCATACCGGCTTCGTCCACATTGGCGCAGTAGATGATTTTCTTATCGGTCAGCAGCGGCGACTCTTTCAGGAAAACCTTCATTTCATCCGTGTCGCGCTCCGGGAAACTGACGGCGGGCTTGCCTTCGCCGAGATGGGCGAACAGACGCTTCGCCACAACCAGCTGCTCGGCCGCTTTTTTATCCGTGCGCGCCAGTTTTTCCATCCGTTGCAGGCGCGCTTCCAAGGTTTGGAAATCGGCCAGCACCAGCTCGGTTTCAATCACATCAATATCGCGCATCGGATCGACCGAGCCGTCCACGTGCACCACGTTCTCGTCTTCGAAACAGCGGATCACATGGAGCAGGGCGTCGGCTTCGCGGATGTTGGCGAGAAACTTATTACCGAGACCTTCGCCGCGGCTTGCGCCTTTCACGAGGCCGGCGATGTCCACAAAATCCACCGTGGCGTAAACGGTCTTCTTCGGGTGGGCAATAGTCGCCAGTTTATCAACCCGTTCGTCTGGCACCGGCACAACCGCCTTGTTCGGCTCAATGGTGCAGAAAGGATAGTTGGCGGCCTCCGCGTTCTGCGCGCGTGTCAGCGCGTTGAAAATCGTCGACTTTCCAACGTTCGGAAGACCCAGAATACCAATGCTCAAACTCATAGAAAACTCCGGTTAAAGGGCGGAGAAGTTAGCCGCAAAAACGCGCAAAGACCACAAAAAAGGAAGCGCTTATTGCGCGGCGGCATAGGATGTGGCGGTGCGGATGGCTTCGAGGACTTTTTCGCGCAGTTCGGTGACGCGCGGGACATCTGAATCGAAGGCGGCCCGCATGTCGGCTTCGCTGAGTTCCTGCGGCTCTTTAATGGACAGCGCTTCGAGATGTTTGGTGAACGATATCCTTTCCAATCCCTGGAAACGAACTTCCTGCGGAATGCGTTCGATCAGTTCACGATAGCCCGCGATGACCGGCCCCCAGGCTTCGGAATCCTCGAAGCGGTTGAAGACCTTGTTGGATTCCTCCCAGTACGGACTTTTTTTACCGGCGAGCAGTGCGAAGAACGAGGCGGCCAGCTTCTGGGCGATGCCTTCTTCGCCGCCGATCGGTCGTTTAGGAAAGAGAAGCTTTTCGTGTTTTTCGATCAGCGCATGCAGGATGGATTCGAAAAAATAGACCGTTTCGGTTTTCGGCGGCTTGCCACCGAGCAGGCCGACAACCTCTTCCTGCACTTTTTCAATCTCGGCCAGTTTCAGCTCGGGATCAATGACCAAGAATGTTTCGCCGGTTTTTTTATGTTCGTAAACGCGGATCTTGGTTTTGTCGTCGCGGATCTGAACGTCTTTTTCGGCCAGGATTTTTTTACGCTCGAGCATGACGGCCAGGATATAGATGGCATTGGTATCGTCGGCATCCTCTTTGGCGACCATTTTGCGCAGGAGGGTTTCGGCGTTTTCCTTTTTGACCACTTCGGTCGGCGGCGGCGGAACATGGAATATGCTTTTCCACGAGCTGAGGCCGTGGTCGGGCTTATGTTCGTTCCAGTAGGAGAGCTTGTAGTCTTCGCGGACGTATTCGCCATCGCTGAAGAGCAGGCGGGTGATGATTTCCTCTTTGTCGGCAAACGGCTCGCTGGTTCCGGCGCAGAGGTCGGAACGTCGTTTAATCTGCCAGCTTTCTTCGCGTACGGATGCCATAGGGGAAACAGGTTACAGAGCCAGCCGTCTTTTTCAATTCAATTGCGGAGGAGCGACATGTTTTCGCGGAAATAGAGGATGCCGCTCCAGAGGGTGAGAGCCGTAACGGCGCCTCCCGACCACAGCACGATCTGCCAGAAAAGTTCGCTTTCCAGAAAACTCCACGGATAAATCCAGTAGGCGGCCTGCATCAGCA
>JBAXDG010000156.1:0-2750 GCA_037141075.1 Kiritimatiellales bacterium | reverse complement strand
CCATCAGCGCGATAAAGCGGTTGCGGTTGATCGGCTTGCCGTTTTTATCGACCGCGCCGGCGCGATCGACATCGGTGTCGAAAATGATACCGAGGTCGGCGTTGTTTTTTTCCACCGCGTCGATGATGGCATTCATCGCCGAACTCTCTTCCGGATTCGGAATATGGTTCGGGAAGCGTCCGTCCGGATCAAGAAACTGGCTGCCTTTTGTGTTTGCACCCAGCGGCTTGAGCACCTTGTCCACAAAGAATCCGCCCGCGCCGTTACCGGCATCGACCACGATCTTCAGTCCGGCCAGCGGGTTATCGCCCTGCCCCGCGCCTTTGCGAATCGTCGCAACCAGCGATGCGGCGTAGTCGTCCATCAGATTGATCTTCGCCACCTTTTTAACCGGCTTGGAAACAAATACGCCGGTGTCTGTCGCGATAGTCAGAATTTTTTTGATGTCGGCTTTTTCGAGCCCACCGTCGCGGGTGAAAAACTTGAGACCGTTACGGTTAAACGGCAGGTGGCTGGCCGTCAGCATGATCGAACCGTCATAGGCATGGTTTTCAAAAACGGTCGCCATGAACATCGCTGGCGTCGAGGAAAGTCCGCTGTCCGCCATTCCGCAGCCCGCTTTTTCCAATCCTTGGAAAACCGCGCCTTTGATCTTTTCCGCAGAAAGCCGGGAATCGTGTCCGACGGCAATTTTAAGCTGATTCGCCGGGACGCCTTTCTTTTCCGCCAGCCACTGCGCGAAAGCATAGCCGATCGGACGGACGATTTCAGTGGTTAAGGTAACCGGTTCGCCGCGCACGCCCTCCAGTGCAACACCGCGAACATCACTTCCATTCTGCAGCTTAAACCAGGTCTGGCCCATCAAATATCTCCTGAACTTTTGGAGTGCGGACGCAAACAAAGCGCGAGTCCGCTTTTAAAGCTCCGTCGCACTGCGTTTGCCGGAGCACTCCAGATTTTTAATGCTTAAAGTGGCGCATGCCGGTGAATGCCATAGCGATGCCGTATTTGTCGCAGGCGGCGACCACTTCGTCGTCGCGGATCGATCCGCCAGGCTGAACGATAAAGCGCGCACCGACGGCGTGGGCTTCGTCAATACTGTCGGCAAATGGGAAGAACGCCTCGGAAACGAATACGCAGTCGCCGATGGTTTTCTGAATCTGTGCGTCCGTAATTTCCGGATTCTGGAGCTTCAGGTTTTCAACCGCCTTCGGCACCGCCAGTTTACGCAGAGAATCCACACGGTTAGGCTGTCCTGCGCCCATGCCAAGCACGCGGAACTGCCCCGGCTTGTATTCCTGAACCACCATGATGGCGTTGGACTTTGTGTGCTTGGCGGCGGCAATACCGAATTCCGCCAGCGCCCGCTTTGACTTGTCGAATGCGGTTTTGGTGACGTCTTTCCACTCGGCAATCGAGTCGGTGTCGACATCCTGCACGAGGATGCCGCCGTTGATATCTTTGATCATTTTACGCGGCAAGCCTTTTGACATCGGCTGGCGCAGTTTGAGCAGACGGATATTTTTGCTCTTAGCCTTAAGCAGGTCAAGGGCTTCGGGTTCGAAATCCGGCGCGATCAGCGCCTCAATAAAGCGGCCTTTCAGAAGTTCAGCGGTCGCCATATCGACTTTCTGCGTCACGGCAATCACAGAACCGAACGCGGAAACGGGGTCGCCGTTCCACGCGGCTTCGAACGCCTCGGCCAGCGTCGCGCCGGTGGCGTAGCCGCACGGATTGGTGTGCTTGATCACCGCGACGCCGGGCTTGCCGGAAAGTTCTTTGACGGCTTCGAGCGCGCCTTCGCCGTCCACGTAGTTGTTGTAGCTCATCTCTTTGCCATGCAGAACATCGGTATGGGCGATGCAGGCTTCGGCGGCTTTGGCGTCGGTATAAAGCCACGCCTTCTGGTGCGAGTTTTCGCCGTAGCGCAGTTCGACGCCGTTGGCGGCGGTTTTAACGAACGGGCGCGGCGCGGCGGTTTTCATCTGCCCGGCGAGATAACCGGCGATCGTGGCGTCGTAGGCCGCCGTGCGGGCGAACACTTTCTGTCCGAGTTCAAAGCGGAGTTCTTCGGTCGTGCCGCCGCCGTTGGCGTCCATGGATTCGAGAACGCGGGCGTAGTCGGATGGATCGGTGATGACGGTGACAAACTTCATGTTCTTCGCGGCGGAACGGATCATCGTCGGTCCGCCGATATCGATCTGTTCGATCGCTTCGTGCAGCGGCACACCGGCTTTGGCGATGGTGGCTTCGAAGGGATAGAGATTCACGCAGACGAGATCGATCGGCTGGAGGCCATACTTTTTCATCGTGGCCATGTGCTCTTCATTGTCGCGCAGATGAAGCAGTCCGGCGTGAACCTGCGGCGTAAGCGTCTTAACGCGGCCATCGAGCATTTCCGGAAAGCCGGTGAACTCGGAAACGTCTTTCACTTTGATGCCCGCATCGCGCAGAGCTTTGGCGGTTCCGCCGGTAGAGAGCAGTTCGACGCCGCGCGCGGCGAGGGCTTTAGCAAATTCAACGATTCCGGCTTTGTCTGAGACGCTCAACAGCGCCCGCGTAATTTTTGTCATGAGAGCTCCTATTTGGAAAATTTGGTTAAGACGGGATTTAACCATGAACCGCAGAGCCGACAAACCAATTTTCCGATGTTTGGAAAAAAAGTTTCCAATGTTTGGAAACCGGTGATCAGCCGAGCTTCGAGACGAAGCGGGCGATGCGGGTCATGGCTTCTTTGATGTCGTCGAGGG
>JBAXDG010000155.1:0-2751 GCA_037141075.1 Kiritimatiellales bacterium | reverse complement strand
CCGTCGGGCTGTAGGCGTAATAATCGCGGCCGTACCAGTCGTTGACAAACTGCCACGCGTTACCCGACATGTCGTACAGGCCGTAACCGTTCACGCCGTCCTTATAATAACCGACTGGAGTGGTCCACGGCTGCGGACCCGTTCGGAACGGATTCTTCGATTCCGGCCAGTTCGCCTTGGTGGCATCGGCGTCGCTGCCCCACGGGAAATTACCGTATGGATCATTCAGCCCGCCGCGCGCGGCGTATTCCCACTCCGCTTCGGTCGGCAACCGGTAACCGCTCTTATTGAAATCGCAATCCCACGTCGCCGTGTCGTAGCAAAGCGGCAGATTTTTCTGCGCGCTCAGCCAGTTGCAATACACCGCCGCGCCGGGCCAGCGGATGCAAACGACCGGATGATCCTCTTTGCCGTCGAGTACGGAAAATATTGAGCCGTCCCAACCGATCCGGCTGTACGGCGACATCGTTCGCGTTTCGCAAAGCAGATCGCTTCCGCCGGTGAGATAAATTCCGCCGTCGCGCACTTCGATCTGCTTCTGCGCCAGCGCCGAATTCAGGAACTCGCCATACTGCGCCGTCGTGATGTCGTAAATGCCGATGTTAAAGGAATCCAGCCGTACCGTGTGAATCGGCGTTTCATCGCCACCGTGCTTCGGATCCACAAAACCGATGTGATCGCCCATCTCGAATTTGCCGGACGGAATCAGCGCCGTCTTCGGAAAGTCCGCCGCCGTGGCGATGGATGCGATCAGCACCGGAATCAGTAACAACCGAATATTCATGCGAGCCTCCCTTTTAACGACAACAGGATAACGCCCGGTCAGCCCGAACCCATAGAGGTTTTCAATTACGGTTCCGTAATCTGTGACAGCTGATTGCACCCCCAATATTGGATTGTGCACCCGTCAATCGACGGCTAGTCTGCAAACTTAGAATAGAAAAATATCTGCGAGGCAATATGATAACCCGTATCAAAAAGTCTATCTCACGTTATTTCAATAGCAGGCTCATTCCTGCCGGGGTGACGCTACTCTTGCTGGGTACCTTCGCAATCACTATAGCCGTCTGTTTCAGGAAGCCTGTCGATATTCTCTTGGGCATCCTTTCCCTCTTGCTTGGACTCTCACTGCTGGGGATTCTCTCGGCATCCATATGGAATTTCATTAAGAAACGATGGGCTAAAGGTACTGTCAATCTGTTGTCCTTCCTTCTATGCAGCGTCATTGTGGGCATTATTGGAGGAGGCTCATTAATATTTTATTCTATGTTCGGTCCCAGCGAAGATGGATTTGGAAAAGACATCGTCATTCCTCCAGACATGAATGTTGAATCGCCGCTTAACCCGCGAACATCAACAAACAGCCCCGCAATAGATACGGAAGGAGATGCGCTGGTTGCATCCATATTCACAACCAACGGTAATCGGGAAATATCTGTTGAGTTGCCGGTGCTTAATGAATTTTCCGGACCGAAAAAAGACCTGTTACTTCGGCATCTCGCTTCAAGTGCAAAATGGGCGGTTACAAAGGACCGAGGCAAAGTCTACGCTTATCGCCGGTGCGTCGTAGACGGTCTGTGGCAAAGCAGTCTCAATGGCTTCCACTCTGATTTCAAAGACCATCAGTTTTTCCAGTTTAGAATGATCATCGGCCCGAACGGACCGGTTATGAGTCAGCCGCGGCAGGCCCAAGCAACCGAGGCAAATATATCGGATCGGGCTGTTCAGTTAACAGCCAAGGAAAGCAATCAGGACGTGGAGTCCTATCTGGTTTTGAAATCTAAAGGAGCTGCGCTGGAGATATTCGAAGAATCACCGAATCATGATCGCCCGTTTACGCCTCTGGCTCTCAAACAGATAAACGACGAACTTCAGTCAGTTCTGTCCTCACCCGTGGCAGAACAACGCGGCTTTGACCCGGCACTAATGCCCCCCGAATCCATCAAGTCAGGCGACCCTGATATTCAACTCGCGAATGGTATGCAGGGAGGAATCTACCTTGTCTATGCTTATGTCAACCCCGGCGAACCAGGTTGCGCATATCTGAAAGTTTTCGAGGCAACAAAAAATACGCCGTTGTCAGCACACAGGATGCCAGAACCATCCACCGAATACATAGGCTGGTCCGACAATCCAAATGAGCAGTTCTTTTACAACAGCGAGATCACCGTATATGAAGGTGACTGGGAAGTTTATTATCCCGCTCGTTTTGAACTTTGGTTTGTACCCGATTCAGGCAAACCAGAACGTAAGTTGATTGAGAAAATTTTCAGAATAGAAGGCTGGCAGAGATAAGCGCTAGCTTCTGCTTGCATTCTTTCGAATACAAATCTCCTTTAAGCTATCGGTAACGCCAAGCAAAAGATCGTTTGGTCGGCGGCGCTGTCTTCCAGCACCAATATGCCGCCGTGGGCGCGGGCGATTTCGCGGACCGGAAATTATCCGAGGTGGAACGCGACCGCCGGGCGCGTTTCCTCCTGCGGCAGACAAGCAAGCGTGCTCGACCCTTCGGCTAAGCTCAGGGCAGGCGAACCCGCTCCACCAAAAATCATTCCTCTTTTTCCATCGGCAAAGCCGACGGATTTTTGAGCGATTTCTTTTCTTCGGAGGCGATGCGGCGCTCAACCTTTTTAACATCCTCGGCGGCAGGCAGGTGTTCGGGTCGGATGCCGCGTTCAAGCAGGGTGTCGCGCACAGCTTTATTGTTGGTGATGTGTTCATCCGAAATGGCCGCTTCACTGGTCATGCCGT
>JBAXDG010000154.1:0-2763 GCA_037141075.1 Kiritimatiellales bacterium | reverse complement strand
GGACTTATGGCGACCGCCGCCGACATTGAAACCACACTCGACTTTGTCGAAGACGAACTGCCGGATGATGTTTTTCCAACCCTTGGAAAAAAACTGGATGAAAGTTTCCAAGGTTTGGAAAACCTGCTTGCCACCTGGGATGAAGGGCGGCTTTTACGCGAAGGCGCACGCGTCGTCATCATGGGCCGCCCCAACGCGGGCAAATCGACGCTCTTTAACGCACTGCTCGGAAGCGACCGCGCCATCGTCACCGAACTGCCCGGCACCACGCGCGATGTCATCGAAGAAACACTCGTTCTCGACGGCATTCCGTTGCGGATTCTCGACACGGCCGGACTGCGCGAAACCGAGTGTCTGATTGAGCAGGAAGGTATCCGCCGCGCCCGAGCCCATTCCGCCGCCGCCGATATCGCCGTTTACCTGATTGATTCCTCTCTGCCATTCTCTAATGAGGACGAAGAGCATCTCGCCAAGCTCGATCCGAAACGAACGGTTGTTGTTCTCAATAAAGCAGACAGACAAATTGCCGATTGCCGATTGCCGATTGCCGATTGGGTTGCGGTGGAAACATCGTTGATTACCGGCGCAGGAATTGCCGAAGTGAAAACCGCCATTGCCGCCAGACTGGAGGCTGGTGTTAATTTAAACACGCCAGCTCACGCCGTGATTTCTGAACGCCACCGCAATCTGCTGGAGTTGGCGAAAGTTGAGTTGGAACAGGCGCACGAGCAGATTGTCGAGGGCGGAGAGCTGGGTGCCGCAGCTGCTGCCGAACATCTGCGTGCCGCTCTTGAAGCGCTGGGGCAGGTCACCGGACGCGTTTATCACAACGAACTGCTCGACAATATTTTTTCCCGCTTCTGTATCGGGAAGTGAGTTTTCGGCGGGCTTTTCCTTATTCCGGAAGGAGCTCTTTAACCATGTCCGAAAGCGTATTCAGCATAAACGGTTTTTTCAGACAGCGGTCGACTCCCACTTTCTTAGCCCGGCTCAGATATCCATCCGGGCCCTCCTCCAGGGAGCCCCCGGAAATCGCAATAATTTTTAATGACGGGACGCGCTTCTTCAGTTCGATAATCAGTTCAACGCCGCTCATATTCGGCATGACAATGTCGGTAATCACCATGTCAATATAACCCAGCGAAACCAGACCCAGCGCCTGGGCCGCCTCCGAAGCCGTCACCACATCGTAACCTAGCCGTGTCAGCATTTCTTTGAGCACCACGATTACGCTGGTTTCATCATCAACAACAAGTATACGGGCCATAACAATCACGCCCCTTTCTGTTTTCACAAGGGTATCACTCTGCACTGATATGCACAAATAGATGTATGATTATTATTAGAAGAAAATTCATCCCTTCAGCAATGTCAGCAGGCTGGGGTTATCGGATTGTCTCTCTTTTTTACGATGCTCAGGAGTTGAAGAAGCGGAGGGAGTGAAGTATAAGCAAGCCATACGGCTTGTGTGAAACCCCTTCTTGGAAGAGGAAACTCTGGGGAACCATAACAATAAGCGTTTAAACTTAAAGGTGGTCGAAGAATGCCTCGAATTTTAATTGTGGATGATGACATGTTTATTCAGGCGGTGATCACGACCCTCCTGACCAAGCATGGATATGATATCACCGCGGCCTCAAGCGGCGAAGGGGCTCTTCATATACTTCGGAACCAGATGTTCGATCTGATGATTTCGGACGTTGACATGATGCCTATGAACGGGCTGGAGCTGCTGCAAAAAGCCCGCGAGGCCTATGTTGGTATGGATGTCATCGTGCTCACCAGCCACGACTCAATTGCCGTCGCTGTCGAAGCCATGAAAAAAGGGGCTTTTGACTTTCTCGTCAAACCCTTCCGCCCCGACGAGTTGTTTTTGACCGTGCAGCGCTCGCTGGGGTCTTGCAACGTCGCTCCGGCGAACCAGCCGACCCAAACGCAGCCGGAGCCGGCGGATGGCCTTGTGGCGGAGAGTGTCAGCATGCGTAAGGTTTGCGACATGATTAAACGCGTTGCTCCCGCCAATGTCACCGTGCTTCTCTGTGGCGAAAAAGGCTCCGATAAAGAAATCGGTGCTCGTACTCTTCATCACTACAGTCCGCGAAAAAACAACCCCTTCGCGGCCCTCGACTGCGCCGCGCTTCCCGCGCCGCAGATCGAATCGAAATTGTTCGGGTGTGTGGATGGCGCCCCGGTCGACCAAAAGGGTTTGTTTGAAGCCGCGCATAAGGGGACTCTTTTTCTCGATAACATCGACGCCCTGCCGTTTGAGACCCAACCTAAACTCCTCGATATAATACAGAATAAAAAAATCTACAAAGTTGGCGGAACCAAGCAGATCGAAATTGACGTGCGTCTGGTCGTTGCTTCCAGCGAAAAACTGGACATCCTCGTCGAACAGGGCGCATTTCAAGAAGATCTTTATTTTCGACTCAGCGCCCTCCGTATCGACATTCCGCCGTTGCGCAACCGGCGCGAGGACATCCCTGTTCTCGTCAATCAGGCCCTTCGCCGAGACCTTAATTCCGGTGCCGAAATGCCCGCTCTCGATCCCAAAACAAGAGAGATTCTTCATAACTACACCTGGCCCGGCGACACACGTGAGCTCGAAGAGGCCATCCAGCATGCGCTCTCTCTTGTGAAAGACGGAGTGATTACAAAAGAAATGCTTCCTTCAAAAATAGTCGCTACTTTCGAGGAGGGAATCCGCTCCGGCACCATCACCAGCCACGAGCAGTTTAAAGGGCGGGCCTTCAAAGCATTCCT
>JBAXDG010000153.1:0-2789 GCA_037141075.1 Kiritimatiellales bacterium | reverse complement strand
GATGATCGGCAGCATTTCGAGGAAAAGCGACTCGTTGGCGAAAAGAAACAGCTCGCTGCGCTCGCGCTGGGTGCGCTTGCGGAAGTTGTCGAAGTCCGCTTGCAGACGAAGCAGCTGGTTTTTCAGCGGCTCCTCGGCCGCAACCTCCGGCGTAACGGTCTGTTCGACTGCGGCTTCCGGCTGTTCCGGGGCATCGTCTTTTTTATGTTTTTTGTTCATGATTCAGGTTCCTTTGCGAACACCGGAAAAAAGTGTTCCGAGGGTTGGAAAAATACGCATTTACGCCGGTTAGTCAATGCCGGAGGGCGGCGCGGTCTTAATGGACTTCAAGGGCGAGCAGGGTGATATCGTCGGATTGCTGCTGCGCACCGACATGCCGGGCGAGCCGATCGCGGATGGCTTGAATGAGCAGGTCCACGCCGCCGGATGATTCCGTATCAATGGTATTGAGAAGGTTGTCGGCGCCCCATTCCAGATTCTGCTCGTCGAGCGCTTCGGTGATGCCGTCCGTGTAAACAACAACGACATCGCCGGGGGCGAGCTGGACAGAGGCGTCTTTGATGGCGCTGTCGAAAATCTCTGCATCGGCCAGGCCGATGGCGATACCGGGCGAATCGAGCGCTTCGGGTTCACCGCCGCCGGCACGTTTAAGGAGCGGGCGGTCATGGCCGGCGCGGGCAAAGCGGAGTTCGCGGGTGCGGGTGTTGTACACCATATAGAGCATGGTGATGAACATGTCTTCGGCGAGGTTGATACTCAGGACGCGGTTGAGTTCGGCGAGGATGCGGGCCGGGCTCTGTTCCTGCGGGGCGCGGGCGCGCAGGACGCCCTGGCAGACGGCCATCATCATGGCGCCGCCGATGCCTTTGCCGGAAACGTCGGCAATGGCGATACCCAGATGCTCGCTGTCGATTTGAATGACGTCGTAATAGTCGCCGCCGATGTTGAGGGCGGGCAGGTTATACGCGGCGAGCCGGGTGCCCGCCAGTTGCGGCAGGTGCTGCGGGAGCAGGGACATCTGAATCTGCTGCGCGGCCTGCATGTCGCGGTCGAGCTGCCGTTTTTGTTCGAGAGCCTCTTTGAGGCCGGTGTAGTGAACCGGAACGGAAGCCTGATCGGCCATGGCCTGAAGCAGGTTAAGGTCGCCGGGAGTGAAGGGCAGACCGTCTGTCCGGTTGGCGAGCGCGATGACACCGAGCACTTCGTTACCGAAGCGCATGGGAACAATCAGCAGAGAATGTATTTTGAGGAAATCGTCGGTATAGACCGGCACGCGGGCGTCAATTTCTGCGTCTTCAATGATAATGCCGGCGCCAACGACAGCCGCAGAACCGATGAGACCCTCGCCGACGGCGACAGGACGGGTTTTTACCAGAGTCTCAAGCCGCTGCGATTTGGCGAGAATCTGGTCGGTGCGCACCTGATCGGCGTCATAGAGCGGAGGGAAGATGCCGGAGACGGCGCGTGCGAAGAGCTGTGTGCGGTCGGCGTTGTAAAGATAGAGGGCACCCGATGCGGCTTTGCCGGTTTTGGTGGCGAAGAAAAGAATGCGTTTGAAAAGCGAATCGGCCTTGATTTCCTCGGCGTCGGCGAACACCTCGCCAATATTGTGAACGAAGTCAAAAATAACTTCGCGTTCCTGCCGGAGCGACAGGTTCTTCAGGCGCAGGGCCCGGCCGTTTTTCAAGAGGCGGAAAACAAGAAATATAACGAGCACCTCGAGAGAGATGATCAGATTTTCATCAATCCACCTTAGCAGAGTTAGTACAGATATAATCATAAAAGATCAGTTCAGCCGGTCGACATCCGCTTTAAGGAATTCAATAACACGCTTAAAGCGGGGGCGATTTTCTTCGCTGAGTTCCGCGAGGGTTTCGTGGGCCTGCAGGGCGGTTTCGGCCAGATCTTTCTTGGTGGCAGACGCCGTGGGAAGTGACTGGGTCAGCCGGCCCGGCAGTTCGTGACCGTGGCTGTGGCTGTAGTGGGCAATGACTTTATCCACGCCGAGCGTCGCCAGCAGTTGGGTGTTTTTGTCAGACAGATTAATCAGTTCCAGAGTTTTTCCGGTTTGTTTTAATCGTCCGGAGAGCCCGGCCAGCACACCCATGAAGGTGCTGTCCATACCGACGCATTCGGCCAGATCGAGCACGACAGTGGAGACGGGCTGTTTCAAAGCAATTTCCGCAAGGAATTGTTTCAAGGTGGCGCTGACCTTGAACGATCCCCGCCCGGTCACACGGATGAAAACTTTGTTGCCGACAATGGCGGCCTGTAAATCGTCGTTGCGTTGTTCCATTCCAAGCATAGATCAGAATTTCCTCATTTCAAGACGGTCGAAGTCTAGTCGGCGCCCTAGGGCAGTGCAAATGATAAGATGCAAAACCTTATCCGGCCGAATCAACGATCACCACGCATTCGCCCTTGACGGCGCGCGTGCCGAATTTCGCGCGGATTTCCACCGCTGTGCCGCTCAGCAGCTCTTCGAACTTTTTCGTCAGCTCGCGGGCGGCAAAAATTTTCCGGTTCGCGCCCATGACCGCCTCGATTTCCTCCAGCAGCTTGAGCAGTCGGTAAGGGGATTCATAAAAAATCACCGGAACGGGCAGGGCGGCGCACTGTTCGAGAATTTTGTGCCGCGCGCCGCTTTTGCGCGGCAGGAACCCGGCAAAAAGAAAACCGTGTCCGCCGAACCCGCTCAGCGCCAGCGCGGTTGTCACGGCCGTCGGCCCCGGCGCGGAAGTAATCAGAACCCCCGCCGCGCGGCAGGCTTCCACGACACGTACGCCGGG
>JBAXDG010000152.1:0-2798 GCA_037141075.1 Kiritimatiellales bacterium | reverse complement strand
TTTTCGATCAGGTTCACAGAGCGAACCTGTCCGCGGTAATGCTCGGTGAAGCCCATCTGCTGTCCGCAACCTCGAACACGGCTGACGGTCATCTTATGCACCTCGGCAGTGAACAGCGCCGCTTTAACGTCTTCGAGTTTTTCAGGCTGAATAATGGCAATAATCATTTTCATGGCAAAAGTTCCTTTCAGGTTTAGAGGGCGTCTTCAGGGTGTGCTTCAATCCGGTGTACCGCCAGGTCGGAGCCGATCAGCTCCTCGTGCGGATTCAACCGGATGCCGACGGTGATTTTCAACAGACCGTACACCACCGTGCTGGCTACCAGACAAAAGAGTACCACCGCCGCAGTCACGATCAGCTGGGAGAAAAATGAAACGCCACCAACACCGCCAAGAGCCTTCTGGCCGAAGATGCCGGCGGCGATTCCGCCCCACGCGCCACAAGCGCCATGCAGCGGCCAGACGCCGAGTACGTCGTCGATCTGCCACTTGACGGTTTCCGTTTCGAAGAGGAACACGAAAATCCCGCCGGCAATCGCGCCGACGACCGCGGCGCTCACCGGATGATAAAGGTCTGACCCGGCACAAACGGCTACCAGCCCGGCTAGCGCACCGTTATGCACAAACCCCGCGTCGTTTTTGGAAACCAGCATGGCGGCAATTGTTCCGCCGACCATCGCCATCAGAGAATTGATTGCCACCAGCCCGGAAATTGCTTCAATTGAACCGGCACTCATCACATTAAAGCCGAACCAGCCGACAATCAGCGTCCAGCTGCCCAAAGCCAGAAACGGAATACTGCTGACCTTGATGGAGTTGGTTTCATAACGCTTCAGCCGCGCGCCCAGCAGCATAATCGCCGGAAGCGCCAGCCAGCCACCGACCGCATGCACCACCACGGATCCGGCGTAGTCGTGAAACGGCGCGCCGAACGTCGTCGCCAGCCAGCCGGTTGTGCCGGCCAGCGTGTCCGAGAAGCGGCCCCAGAGAGAGCCTTCGATCAGCGGATAGACCAATCCGACAAAAATTCCGCCCGCCAGCGCATTGGTCCAGAACTTGGAACGTTCGGCGACGCCGCCGGAGATGATCGCCGGAATACAGGCCGCGAAACCGAGAAGCAGGAAAAATTTCACATACGCAAACCCGTGATTGGCAGCCAGCGCTTCAACCGGCACCAGAAAGGAAACGCCGCGGGCGATCGGATAGCCGATCAGAAAATAAATGATCGTCGAAAAACCCCATTCACAGATGATCTTGTTGAGCGCATTCACCTGATTCTTGCGGCGGACCGAACCGACTTCCAGAAAAGCGAAGCCGCCGTGCATCGCCAGAATCATCACCGCGCCGATCAGAATGAACAGCGTATTAGAAGACTGCGCCAGCTCATCCGGCGCGCTTTCTGCCGCCTGCGCGGTTCCGGTCAGCAGACAGACCGACAAAACCGTAATGAAGAACAGGACCAACCTTTTTTTAGACCACATCTTTGTTTTCCTCCGTTTGCCAGTGTTAATTTTTCGACGCAAAGTAAAGACGCAGGAAAAGCATGATCTGTGCCTCGAGCGGAAACGGTAGAGCATAACATCCGCTTTAGATGTTGGTAATGAATGGATTGAAACTATTTATCGCTGGAAGAAGCTGTTCGGCCTTGTCGGTCGAAGATTACACACTTGTATTTTCCAGCAGGAAATTAAGACAAAAGTGAGCCCATCGTGCCGGCTTTTGTCTCGCCGCCAGTTTTGTATTTTTGAAGATCCGCTGTCTCCAGTGTGGAAGCGGCATCCTGCCGCTTCATACAGCGGCAAGGATGCCGCTGCCACCTTCAGAGAAAAGCAGAACGGCGCATCAATAAAATTCGCCCCGGAGATTTCCAACCCTTGGAACTTTGCGCCCGCTGCCTATGTGCCTTAGCGTCTGCTTTTCCAATCCTTGGAAAAACTCACCGCTGGAATTTGAGCATGAGTGCGCCGAGCGGCGGCAGGTCGAGCTGGATGGAGAAACCTTTGCCGTGCCACGGTAGATGGTGTGCGTCGTAATCAGCACCCTCTTTCGGGCCGGAATCGCTTCCGCCGTAAACAGCGGCATCGGTATTGAGAATGACTTTCCAGTCGCCGGCTTCCGGAAGGCCGATGCGATAGCCGGGGCGCGGCGTCGGCGTGAGGTTCAGCGCGCAAACGATGATTTCCTGCGGATCGCGTCCTTTGCGCAGAAAGCAAACGACGGAGCTTTGCGCATCCTGAAAATCAATCCAGTCGAAGCCCTGCCAGGATGATTCAATGTCGTAGAGTGCGGCTTCGTTCGTGTAGAGATGATTCAGTTTGCCGACCAGCTTCCTGAGTTTTTGATGCGGCTCGTAGGCGAGCAGATTCCAGTCGAGGCTGGTCGCGGCATCCCACTCGCGCCACTGGCCGATCTCGCAACCCATGAAAAGCAGTTTCTTGCCGGGATGCGCAAACATGTAGGCGAAAAGCAGACGCTGGTTAGCGAACTTCTGCCAGAAGTCGCCGGGCATTTTGTCGAGCAGGGAGGCTTTACCGTGAACCACTTCGTCGTGCGAGAACGGCAGGATGAAGTTTTCGGTGAAGGCGTAGATCATGGAGAACGTCAGGTCGCCTTGATGATATTTGCGATGAACCGGATCTTTGCTGAAATATTTCAGCGTGTCATTCATCCAGCCCATGTTCCACTTGAAGTCAAAGCCGAGACCGCCGAAATCCACCGGATGCGAGACCTGCGGGAAGGCGGTCGATTCTTCGGCGAAGGTCAGGAAGCCGGGGCATTCCGCGTGCACCATGCTGTTGA
>JBAXDG010000151.1:0-2805 GCA_037141075.1 Kiritimatiellales bacterium | reverse complement strand
TGCTGGTGGCCGCAAGGCCTTCGGGGTTCGAGTCCCCGCTCGAGCACCAACTTAGAAAAACCGCCCTCCTGATGGAGAGCGGTTTTCTGTTTTTACGGTCTTGTGCTTACCAGGTCAGCGTGAGCGAGACACCCGCAAACCGTCCGGGCGGACGCTGACCGGGGAATGTCTGGAAGTTGTCGTTCCACGCATTATTCAGCAGGAACGACAGTGTGGCATAATTGGCCTTCGGCGGCGTGAAGCGCACAACGAATGAGCTGTCGGCTCCGAAGTCGCCGCCGGAGCGCACCTCATTGTCGGTCTGCCAGCGGAGCGACTGCACGGTACCGATCTCGATCGGTTTGGCCGGACGCCAGAGCAGGGAGGCCTGCGCGAGATGTTCGGGATAATCAAGCGCGTAGCGCGAGGCATAAGCGTCGAGGTCGTCAGCTGTCCGGTTTTTGTAAATCCAGGTGTAGGCGAACTGCATTTCGACATTTTGAGCCGGATACCAGCCGAGCTTGGCTTCGGTTCCGTACACATCGAGATCACCGATGTCGGTGGCCTTCCAGCTGGAGACCGAGTTAGTTTTTATCCAGTCCACGGTGTTATGCGAGCGGCGGTGGAACGCGGCGACTTTCCAATCGGCATGTTCGGACGGAATTCCTTTAAAGCCGATCTCTGTCTGCTGTTCGGTTTGGGGTTTCAGAGTGGAATCTCCGGCGCTGGCGGGTGAGAGATAGTAAAGATCGGTATAGGAGGGCTGGCGCACGGTTTCGGTATAGGACGCAAACGCGGTCAGATTGTCGGACAGCAGATATTCAGCGCCCGCTTGCGGAAGGTAGTATGGCGATTCGCCATCTAAAAATTCGGTGCGCATGCCGGCGGTGACTTTCAGCCGGTCGCCCTTCCACTGCGGCAATAGCGAAACGCCGCCGCGCGTGCGGTTGTGATCTCCCATCTTGGTGCTGTCCATGCTTTCTTCGTCCATGTCGGCACGCCACCCCATCGCCCAGCCGTTGACTTCCATCGTGCGTCCGTCAAAGAAAGCGGACCCAACTTGTGACTGGGTGTGGTTTTCGTAAGGGTAAGACGGGATATAATAATCGTCGTTGAACTCGTGCCACGCGACCCCGCCGCGCAGATAGTCTGCGTTCAAGTCGCCTTTGCGGGCGGCGAGATAAACAAGGGTGTCTTCAGTTTTCTCATTTGCAGCCCGGGAGTCATCAACGCCGTAATAACCGCGCGCGCCGAATTCCTTTTTCTGATGCGCAACGAGAAGATCAACCTGCGTGTCGTCTTCGCGGTACTGCATGTGGCCGCCGACATAGTCGCGGTCGTAATCGTTGTCCTTATAATCAACGCCCTCAGCTGACTCGCGTCCAGCGAAGATGCCGATGCCGAGATTGCCGGTCAGCATCTGTTGAACCAGCGCGCTCTGCCAGTCGCGGTGATCCGATCCAACACCCGCTTCCACCTGTCTTTTTCCAATGATCGGAAGCAACCCGAAGCCGACCGTGCCGGTGAGGTGTCCGCCCTGATTATCGAGGCCGGTCAGCACCTTCGGACGCGAAAGCATCGCGGCGGGCACCGGCAGTTCGGCGTTAAAATGTTCGGTTTGCGGATTACGCAGCGTCAGCCCGCCCAGCGAAAGACCGGCGCCGCTGAACGCACTACCGCGGATCGAAAGGTCGTTCTGTGAGCCGCCCTGCGAGTTGAGCGCCACGCCCGGCGCGGCGCGCAGCGCTTCATGAATTTCCGCGCTTCCGGAAGTCTGGGACGCGGCGGTCACCTCAATCGGCGGAATGTTGGAAGACTCCTCCGCATGCAAAAGCAGAGCGAATGCACAGGCTGAAAGGATCAAACTGGAGCGTCGGGTTGGCATTGCGCGACATCATGGAGGCTCTTGTTCAGTGCGTCAACCGCGGCTTTCAGCTCTTTCTCGCCGATAACCAGCGGCGGCATGAGATAAAAGACCGTGCCGAGCGGACGGAACAGATAACCCTGATCGAACAGACGCTGTTTGATTTTTTTAACCTGCGGGAGGAATTCCGGCTTCAGCTCCACGACGCCGATCATACCGAGAAAACGCAGCTCCTTCACGCAGCCCAGCTCCGCCATCGGCAGCATCCACCGTTTCATTTTCTCCGCCAGTTCGGCGGCGCGGGTGACGGTGTCTTCGGCTTCATAAATATCCAGCGCCGCCAGCGCGGCGGCGCAACCGATCGGATGTCCGGCAAACGTGTTGCCGTGATAAAAGGTATGGTCGGCAGGCGTATCGCTGAAAGTGTTGT
Organism: Kiritimatiellales bacterium; assembly: GCA_037141075.1. Lineage (GTDB taxonomy): Bacteria > Verrucomicrobiota > Kiritimatiellia > Kiritimatiellales > Tichowtungiaceae > Tichowtungia. Next base: position 532 of record JBAXDG010000151.1, on the reverse strand, counting down.
AGATTTCATCCTTCACGATGCAGGCGCTCAACGGCATATAGCCGGCCGTCAGCGCCTTGCCGACGCAGACCATATCCGGATCAATGCCCGCATGATTGAACGCGAAGCGTTTACCGGTGCGCCCGAAACCCATCGCAATCTCATCGACGATCAGCAGGACGTTGTTGGCGGCGCAGCACTCCGCCAGTTTTTTCAGATAGCCTGCCGGATAGATTTTCATACCGGCCGAGCCGAGGCAGAGCGGTTCCACAATTACGGCGGCCAGCTTGTCGGCGTGTTGCTCGATCACCTTGCGCGATGGCTCAAAACCGTCGGCATCGCTGGCGGATGAAACAGGGAAGGGCAGTTTGGCATGATGCGAAACGGCGCGTTCGAACGGTTTGTGGAAGCCGTCCACGAAGCCCGCGCCGAGCGCGCCGAGCGAATCGCCGTGATAGCCCTGATCCATGCCGATGATCCAGGTCTTCTCCGGCCGGCCGATATTGTAGTTATACTGAATCGCAATCTTCAGCGCGGCCTCGACTGCGCTACA
>JBAXDG010000150.1:0-2893 GCA_037141075.1 Kiritimatiellales bacterium | reverse complement strand
AAACTGCACGAGCTCGAGAGCTTCAGCAAAAATCAGGAAATTGACGTTTCGCATGAAATCGAGCGGATGAAGGAAAAGATCGAGTCCACCCGCGCCCAGATCTACACCAACCTCACGGCATGGCAGAAAGTCCAGGTTGCGCGCCATCCCGAGCGGCCTTACACCTTGGACTACATCAAAAACATGACGACTGACTTCGTCGAAATCCACGGCGACCGCATTCACGGCGATGACCGCGCCATCATTGGCGGCTTCGCGAAAATCGACGGGCAGAAAGTTATGCTCATCGGCTCGCAGAAAGGGCGCGACACCCGCAGTAATCTCGAATGCAACTTCGGCTGTGCCTATCCCGAAGGCTACCGCAAGGCGTTGCGCCTGATGAAACTGGCCGATAAATTCAACGTGCCGATTGTCATTCTCATTGATACCCCCGGCGCCTTCCCGGGCTTGGAATCAGAAGAGCGTCATATCGCCGAGGCCATTGCCCTCAACCTGCGCGAAATGTTTAACCTGCGCGTGCCGATCATCGTCACCATCATCGGCGAAGGCGGCTCCGGCGGCGCGCTCGGTATCGGCATCGGCGACCGTATCCTCATTTTCGAACACGCCTATTACTCCGTGATTTCACCCGAAGGCTGCGCCGCGATTCTCTTTAAAGACCGCGCCTATGCCGACAAATCGGCCGAAGCGCTCAAGATCACTGCGCAGCACCTCATCGAAAACAAACTGGCCGATGAGATTGTGCCCGAACCGAAGGGCGGGGCCCATACCGATCAGAAAGCCGCCGCCGAAAACCTCAAAGCGGTTATTCTGCGCAATCTAGTGGAACTGAAAGAGAAATCTCCGGAACAGCTCATGAACGCGCGCTACGACAAATTCCGCGCCATGGGCGTTTTTCAGGAGTAGTACGCAAGGCAGGCGGGACGCCTGCGATACGTACCGCCGCCGTCCCGGCGGCCTTGGAATATTTTACCGCGAGCGGGTGATTTCCACCGCGACACTGCGGGCAAAGCGCAGGGCTCCGGGTTTATCAATGGTGACGGTGACGCCCTGAACGCGCTTATCTTTCAGGCAGATGGCGGCAATTCCTTCAGCCAATGATTCGATCAGATGGAAACTGCTTTTTTCCACGAAATCCAGAATGGCTAATTTGATGGCTTTGTAATCCACCGTGTCTTTGAGCGCGTCGCTCTTTCCGGCCGCGCGCAGATCCGTTTCCATGGCGATATTGATAAGGACGTCCTGCTTCGTTTTCCGCTCATCGGGATAAAGCCCGATGATGCATCTCAGCGCCAAATCTCTGATGTAAATCTTATCCATATTAAAATTCCCAAGGCCGGCGGGACGCCGGCGATACGTACCGCCGCCGTCCCGGCGGCCTTGAAACCGCTATTCTATTCCCAACAAATTCTGTCCTCCATCCACAAAGATTGTCTGTCCGGTGATGCTGTCACTTTTCAATAGATAAAGAACTGCTTCCGCGATATCGGCGGGCGTCGGGCGTTTGCCGAGCGGAATGGTTCCGGCCGGTTCCCATGCGGGATTATTGACGTGTTGAGGCGGAGGAAGCACCGCGCCGGGGGCGACGGCGTTGACGGTGATGCCGGGGGAGAGGTCAAGCGCCGCCAGTTTCGTCAGCTCTTCGAGCCCTTTTTTGCTGAGCATATACGGAACGCAGGTGGTGTCGTGCGAGGTGATGCGCCGGTCGAGCAAATTGATGATTTTTCCGGCCTTGGTCTGCCGCGCGAAACCACGGATCAGCGCCAGCGGCGCGAGCAGATTGATCTGGAGTTCGTCCATGACAACGTCGTGTGTGGAGTCGGCGAGCTTCGTCTGATGAAAGACAGCGGCGTTATTGACGAGAATATCAACGGTGCCGAACTGTTCGGATACTTTTGCCAGCAGGGTTTCGCACTGCGCCGGATCGCCTAAATCAGCCTGAATGATGTTCGGCCAGAAGGCGTCGGCCTCTTTTTCCGAAGTTTGGAAGTGAACAATCACTTCCGCGCCTTCGGCCAGCAACGCATCGGCAATCGCGCGGCCAATACGCACCGCACCGCCGGTTACCAATGCTCTTTGGCCGTTCAGGTTCATGTCTGCATTATGCACAAACCGCCTGCCGGTGCAACGGCGGCTTTACACGCAGCGGCAAATGTGGGTTTATAAAAGTCGGTGAGCGTAATATCAAAGAACCGTTCCGGCTGAGTCTGAAGTAATGCGGAATCGTGCTGTTACCGGCTCTGCCAGTAATCCGGTTTTCGGCGCAAATGCATGACGGCTATAATTCGGATGTGATCGTCTTTGATTCGGTACAGCACACCGAAGGGAAACCGGTTGGTCAGGAAACGGTGCGTTTGCGAATCCACTTTTTCCCACGCCAGCGGGTGCTCACAAATCTGCCGGATGGCGGTTCGTACTTCTTCAGAAAGTCTACGTCCGAGACCCGGCTGTTGCCGCTCATAGAAATCAACGGCATCTGAAAATTCGATCTCAGCCGCCGGATGGAAGAAGTATTTCATTTACGCAAGCCGGGCATTGATTTTGGCAAACACCGCTTCGCCGGGAATCAGGACGGCTGTTCCCGCATCAATCTGCCGGTCGCGTCGCTCCGCTTCTTTGACCCATGCCTGATCAATGTCTGCCTGCGTAGCGAGATTGCTGCTGTGCAGTAGTTTATCAAGAAGCGAAAGCCGATCCTCGGCAGGAAGATCCAAGGCTTCGTTATAAATTTTTTCGGCCAGCGCAGTCATAGAGCACCTCATTCATGAAGTTAGAACGCCCGTACAGTAACTCCTCCGGCCTGATTTTTCAATGGCAACCTTGGCAACATAAGCGCATCCGCAATCGCGCGGCCGATCCGCACCGCACCGCCGGTCACCAATGCTCTTTTGCC
>JBAXDG010000149.1:0-2959 GCA_037141075.1 Kiritimatiellales bacterium | reverse complement strand
CTCCCGGCTACGCCGACTTTATCGGCCAGCTCATGGCCGCCGCGGAAATCACCGACGCCGGACTGATTGTGGTGGATGCTATCTCCGGTATTCAGGTCGGCACCAGCCGCGCATGGAAGGTCTGCGAAAAACGCAACCTGCCGCGCGGTATCGTCATCACCGGCCTCGATAAACCGGACGCCGACTTCAACAAAGCACTGGCCGCTATTAAGGAAATGTGGGGCGATGTGCGCTGTGTGCCGGTGGTTCTGCCGACCGCCGACGGCAAGTCGGAAGTGGATATTCTCGATATGCCGACCGACGCCGTGCCGGCTGATATGGCGGAAACGGTGAAGGCGATCCGCGACCACCTGATTGAACTGGCCGCCGAAACCGACGACAAGATGATGGAAAAATATTTTAACGGCGAGGAACTCACTGCCGACGAATTTTCCAACGGCCTGCGCAAGGCGGTTCACGAAGCGCACCTGATTCCCGTTTTCGCCTGCTCGGCCAAAACGAAAATCGGCGTGAAGGAAACGATGGACTCCATCAGCCGTCTTTTCCCGTCGCCGGAAGACTATCCGGTTAAATGCGCCGACGGCCATGAAGTGGCCACCGGCGAGAACGAGCCGTTCGCCGGACTCGTCTGGCGCTCGGTGAACGATGCGTTTACCGGCCAGATCAGCTTTGTGCGCGTCTATCGCGGCAAACTCACGCCGAACTCCGAAGTGCTCAACGTCACCAAAGGTGAAAAAGAACGCATCGGCAGCATCCTCTACATCAACGGCAAGAAACAGACCGACTGTCAGGAAGCCAAGGCGGGCGACATTATCGCGCTGCCCAAGCTGAAAAACACCTTCCTGAACGACACGCTCTGCGCGCCGTCCGAAAAGATCACCTTCAAGCCGATTGAGTTTCCGCATCCGGTGAGCGCCTACGCCGTCGAGCCCAAGACCAAAGGCGACGAAGACAAAATCGGCACGGCGCTGCACCGCGCGGCGGACGAAGATCCGTCCATCCGCGTCGAGCGCAACACCGAAACGCGCGAAACCCTGCTGTGGGGCATGGGCGACATGCACCTCGACGTCACGCTCGAGCACATCAGGAACCGCAGTAAAGTGGACATCACCCATCACACGCCGAAAGTCGCTTACCGCGAAACCATCACCGGCAACGGCGAAGGCCACTACAAACACAAAAAGCAGTCCGGCGGACGCGGCCAGTACGGCGAATGCTACGTGCGGGTTCATCCGCGCGCTCCGGGCGACGACGAATGGTTCGCCAACAAAGTCGTCGGCGGAACCATTCCCCACAACTTCATTCCCGCCTGCCAGAAGGGCTTTATCGAAGGCATGTCCAAAGGCCCGCTGGTCGGCGCCGAAGTGAGCAACCTCAAAGTGGAACTCTACGACGGCTCCTACCACGACGTGGACTCGTCGGAAGTCGCCTTCAAAATCGCCGGCTCGCGCGCTCTGCACGAAGCGATTGAAAAAGCGCGGCCGGTTCTGCTCGAACCGATCATGACCATCGCCATCACCGTGCCCGACGAGTACATGGGCGACATCACCGGCATCCTCAACACCAAGCGCGGCCGCATCCTCGGCATGGGCGTGGACGAAGGGATGCAGGTCATCACCGCCGAAGTGCCGCAGGTCGAAACCTTCAAATTCTGTTCCGAACTGCGCTCCATCACCGGCGGACGCGGCTCGTTCGAGCTCACCTTTGCCCGCTACGAACAGGTCGCCGCCAACATCGCCCAGAAAGTCATCGCCGCCGCCCAGAAAGACAAGGTCGCCGTCGAGGATTGATATGATTTTCCAAGGGTTGGAAGAAATCCTTCCAACCCTTGGAGATTGGAGCGTGTAAGACAGATGAAAATTACTAGGTTACGGGACTGACCCCCTTGCCAGATGAAAACAAAACAACTCATCAGACCACTTCTGTCCCTCTTGGCCTTGGTTATGCTCACAGCCGGATGTGCAAGTAGTCGAGTCGGAAAGATCACGTTTGATCAAGCCATTGGCGAGTTCGGGAAACCTTTGAAAACCGAACACGTTTCTGGCAACGAAACTCGCGTCACATGGCTGGCTAAGGAGGTTGCGATAGTGTCAACCGGTGTCTCAGACTACGGAGGATCTGTGCAAGAAAGCATAACAACCGCCAACGACAAAGATTGGTCTTTTGAAGTACGGTGGATAGTGCTTGGTTATTTTGCGGAAAGCAGCTACGAGACACATGATATCCCAGTCGGGGGTATACTAAAAGGAAGGGTTTGCTGGTATAAGGTACTCACTTTTCGCGAAGATGGCGTCTTGAAAAAAGAGGAGAAGACCAGCGGAATAGAATGGAACAAAGAAGGTTGGAGCGATCTTTCGGCAGTTTCCAATGAGGTTATAAGTGACCGCTGGATGAAGAATATCTACGCTAACGGCGATGTCACCATGAGCGATCGGTATACCGGCCTCATGTGGCTCTATAATGCGAATTCCTGCTGTGCAACGAACTGGGATGCAGCCGTGAGGTATTGCGATGACTTAACCTATGCCGGATATACTGACTGGCGGTTGCCTGACGAAGACACAATAGCGGAACAATACAGACGGAAAGGTTACTTTGCCGGTGTGCAGAACGGTTGCTACTGGTCGGGGATGTCCGGCGTGGACAATACAGACCGCGCGTGGGTCGGGGATATGAATGGCCCCGCGCGGCACCTCTTCTATAAGACCAGTAGCAACTACGTGTGGCCAGTGCGCGGTGGACGGTAGGAAGATTCGACTCTCTGAAAAAGAAAAAAGGGAGCGGGGACGGGGTTCGGGGACAGGGTTCGTCCCGTAATCTAGTAGTTTTTAATGGGCGGAATTGAGACTTTGATTTTCCCCGCGTCGCTCGCTGACCGCGTCCCTTGCGGAAGCGACGGGGCGCGAGCAAGCGGCAGGCAAACCTTGGAAGAATTCGCGGAGGGTTCCGTGAAGAAGAG
>JBAXDG010000148.1:0-2987 GCA_037141075.1 Kiritimatiellales bacterium | reverse complement strand
CACCGGCAAACGCACACATCAGATTTTTTTCGGTCTGGCTTCCTTTGAGTTCCATCGTGTTCCTCCTTTAGGTTTAACGGGGCGCATTATGCGGGTTCCCGCTTATATTTCAAAACAGAATTAAACGGTTTTGGCTTTTCTCGGCGGGCATTAACCGCTAACAGATAACACTCTTTTTGAACGCGCCTGTAGTTCAATGGATAGAACGCTGGCCTCCGAAGCCGGTGATCTGGGTTCGACTCCCGGCAGGCGCACCAATTTTAAAGGCTCTTTAGCGAAGGCGGGCTTGAGCCGCCCCTTTTTTTTCAACGACGCTGACGGACCGCTTCGTAGAGCAAAATCGCGGCGGAAACCGAGACATTCAGCGAATCGTTTTTCCCAAGCATTGGAATTTTCACATTCAGATCCGCTCCGGTTTTCCAAACGTTGGAAAGCCCCTTGTCTTCCGCGCCGACCACAATCGCGACCGGCCCCGTCAAATCAACATCCGTGTAAACCGCTTTGGCATCCGGCACGGCGGAAAGAATTTTAACGCCCTTCCCTTTCAGAAACGCAAGCGTCTCTTCCGCAGTCGCCTCGGCGACCGGCAGATAAAACAGAGTGCCGATGCTCGCGCGGATCACATTCGGATTATTCAGATCGGTCGCCGCATCGCAAACAATCACGGCGTCCGCGCCCGCGCCATCGGCCGTACGCAAAAGCGCGCCGAGATTGCCCGGCTTTTCCAGTCCTTCGGCGACAAGAATCAGCGGATTCTTCGGCAGCTTCAGTTCGGCGAGTGTTTTGCCGACAAGCGGTCCGACCGCCAAAACGCCGTCCGGCCCTTCCCGGTATGAAATTTTTTCGAACACCGCCCGAGAGCTCTCAAAACCTTCACAACCGGCCGCGGCCGTTTGCGGTTTATCATTTCCAAGCTCAGGCCCGCCCGCCGAAGCCTTGGCGAAGGCGGGACAAAGCCAGAGCTCGACCGGCCGCCAGCCGTTTTCCATAGCCCGCGAAACTTCGCGCGCACCTTCGATAACGGTAAGACCCTCCTCGCGGCGCGCGGAAGCCTTACGCTGAAGCTTGATGATCCGCTTTACGCGTTCGTTCTGCAGGCTGGTGATTTTCTCCATGCCGGAAATCATTACCGCACCCGGACTGAAAAGGCAATGATCCGGCTTATCGTTCTTTTCTTTCTCAGAAATTCCGTCTACATTAAAGGCCATGAAACCGCAGATTGTTTTCCCGATTCTAGCCCTGCTGATAGGAATCGCCCGCGGCGAAATGGGTCGTCCTAAAGATATTCCGGAGGCCGGGCGTATCCGGATTGACGGCCAGCTGAACGACTGGAGAAATGTCGAGTGGGCGCCCTTGGACAAAACGCTGGCCGGCAATCCGGTCAACATCACCAACGCGCAGTGGGCGCTCCAGTGGAACGATGAGCCCTCGCTCTACATCGCCGTGCGCTATGACGATGCCAGTATCGTTCTGCAGGATCGCTATGTGAATTCCAACTCGCAGGACTGCGTGGATATTTATGTGCGCGGCGACACCGGCAGTAAGCCGGCCGATTATTCAAAACAGCAAAACAGCGCGCAGCACTACATCTTCGGCCTGTCGAAAAACAAAATCACCGCATGGAGAAAACTGGCCGGTATGGACCGGTTCCCGGCGCATAATCCGGCGAAGGCGGTTGTCCGTCTGGACGGCCGCACGTTCACGTATGAGATCCTGGTTCCGGTTTATGACCAATTCGACGCCAGATCCAGACGGCGCTCCGAAACGACGGAAGTCTACGCGGATTTAGAAATCGGAGTTGATATCGCCATCGTGGATGTCGGCGCAAAAGGGTTTGCCGGCGTGATGTCCGAAAACATGCTGGACGGTAAAGAGCGTAACGCGAACCGCATCGCCGAGCACACGCTGGGTGAATAATTATACCCAATACGCATGATTATCGGTACAAGGCGCGGCCACCGTCCGCACCCACAGTGAGAAAGATTTTCTGTAGCCGCGTCCGCTGGGCGCGGTAATAAAAACCAAAGATCATGCAAACTTGGTATCAGACGGTGTAGTCGCAAACGCTGCGGGCCGCCACCAGCGGGCGCACAAAACCGACAACCTCCCGATGAGAAGGATGCGCTTGATAAGCCTCCAGAGCTTCTTTCGAGGTGAATTCGGAATAGAGCGACATGGTTTCGTTCTCGGAATCAATTCCGATCTCTATTTTGAGGACTCTCGGGATTCGGTTGACGAGCGCTTCCAGCAGCCGCTTCATCTCCCGTTTCTGTTCCTCAGAAACATTTTCTTTCATCTGCCAGACAACAATGTGTTTTACCATTTCAGGCCTCCGCTCCAGAAATCGGGAGTTTGATTTCAATAACTATTCCGCCGGACTCCCCGTTACGCACAGAACACTCGCCTTCAAAAAGACTGGTGATACGTTTCGCCAAAGCGGGTGCCAGTCCGAAATCGCCACCGCCTTTCAGTAAGGTGCGTTGTCCACAGACCTCGAAGAAAGTATCCATATCAGATAGAGGCAGAGACTGTCCATTCGTAGAAATGGCGACCCGCAGCCACAATCCGTCACTGGAAGATTTAACAGAGACCGTTTCACCGTTCAGCGTGCAATGCGCCGCCGTTGTTATCAGATCAAAAAATGCGCGTTGAAGCAGATCCGACTCTACTTCGACTGCAACGGACGCATCAGGACCGTCAGACAACCACCGGATGTCCGTATGTGGCAATTCTTCGTCGGCGGTTTTACGTAATTGGGCGCAAATGTCCGCCCACGGCACCCGACTGACCGCAAACTTCTTGGAAGTAACATCGATCTCCGTCAGCACCAAGGCATCATCAATGAGTTTAGTGATCCGATGACGGGATAGATCATAATCACGCCGCAGGTCGTGAATATCGGATTCAGGGGGTAGACTGTGAAAAAGCAGCTCGGTGATGCCGATGATGCCGGTCAATGGCGTCCGCATTTCATGGGAGAGCAGGTT
>JBAXDG010000147.1:0-2991 GCA_037141075.1 Kiritimatiellales bacterium | reverse complement strand
GATTTCTAATCCGACGGTCACAGGTTCGAATCCTGTCCGGGGTACCATCTATCTCCTTGGTATTCAGTACCTAGGAGATTTTTTATTTTCTAGAATTTCTCTGACTCGCGGGAAGTGTGGCCAAAAGTGTGGCTTTGGCCCGTTTGATTTCCCGCCTTGTAGCAAAACAACGCATTGCGTTTACAACAAGGAGACGAGTCATGGGACTGGAACTGAGAAGAGATAAAAAGCACAACCTCCGCTCAAAATGGTGGTACGGCAGATACATGATTAACGGCAAACGATACTTCACAAATCTGAATGTGGAGGTAAACGGGAATGTGCCGAAAAACATACGCAAGAAGGGTGACATGGCCTTTGAGTGTTCAAGAACATTGGCTTCCGCCAAATTGAAAGAGCTGATCGCTGAGGCGCATAGTCACAAGACAGCCGAGAAGCACCTGCAGGATCTTTATGAGCTCAAAGCGGGTGAGTCGCTCACTCAGATTTCAATTTCAGATATCGCTCATGCAAAATTTTTGCCTCCGGATCGGCGAGGGCGGTCTTCTGCCCGAGACGAAGCGCAGCTCGTTGTCATGCGCGACTTTATTTCCTTTATGCAGAAAAACTATCCGGCGGTAACGTTTGTGTCCCAGGTCAACAGAATCATGGCACAGGGCTGGTTGTCTTCCTTGGAGGCTCAGAAGAATTCCGCGCGAACCTACAACGACAAAATGTATGTCCTGAAAGGGTTTTTCGAGCGTGTTGGTTCTGAGGCCGGGGTGATCAGGAATCCTTTTGCCGGCTGTTTGGCGAAGGTTAAAAAGACCGTACATCGGCAACCGTTCACTCAGGAAGAATTGACAAAAATTCTGAATCACTGCGATGCCATTATCCGACCGGTGGTTTTGACTGCGATGTGCACGGCAATGCGCCGGGGGGACTGTTGTCGGCTCAAATGGGAATCGGTGGATTTTGATGTTGGGTTTGTAATGGTGAAAACATCCAAAACGGGTGAAATGGCCGAAATACCGCTGTTTCCTGTTCTACGGGCGGAACTGGAAAAACTCCCCCGCACCAGCGAGTACGTTTTCCCGGAAGCCGAAGAAATGCTCCGGGAAAACATACACGGTCTCACGTGGCGGTTTCAGAAGGCCTTGAATGCTGCGGGCATTAAAAACACCCACATAGCTAACGAGAACGCCAGTCAGCGATCCAGCTTGAAGGACTTCCACTCATTACGGACGACGTGGATCACCATGGCGCTGTCGGCAGGCGTACCGATGGAACTGGTCCGCCGCGTCACCGGCCATTCAACTGTTGAAGTCGTGCTGAAACACTACTTCCGCCCCGGACGCGAAGCCTTCCGGGCCTCGCTGGGTAAGGCCCTGCCCAAACTGCTCACCGGCGGAGAGGAAGAAGAAAGCCTCGACCTGCCCGAGGAAATATTGAAACTCGACAAAGAGGCGAAATCATTGAAACCGGAAGAGGTCGTCAAAAAACTCAAGGCGCTGGCAAAGAAGGTTGCCCGCATGACAAAAGCCCAAAAAGCCGCCGCCGTCATCGCCGCCTGAGTAGGGCGGTGCAACAAGGTGAAAAGAGCCCCGTTTGATTTTTGGGGTTTTGTGAAAAAACAGTTCAAACTATTTTTCGGGGCACAATGGCGGCGCAAAAAAGGTAGAAAGCCGGATGCTTTTCGGGCAGGCTGTAAAAAAAAGAAACCTCGGCTCCTATCTGCCGCAAGGACAGAGGAAGGATTTCCGAGGTGTACAGGTGAGAGGCTAGGATTAAAGGCGCGCAAATGCAAGATGGAGTTTCAACACAAGCCGGAACACAGATACTTTCACAGAATGGGAATTGCGGAGCTTGGCTGGATGACGCTGATCTGTCAGAATAGGGACATCCAATGAGCTCCCCATCTTCCATCTGGCAGCCCCGCTACAAGCTAACGCCTGCGATTGCACGCGGGCTGATGGAGATCGAGTCGGCGCGGGCGGTGGTGGAAAACACGCCGTTACCGCCAGCGGTTGAATCCGAACTGCGCCATCGGGCACGGGTGCGCTCCACCCACTATTCCACGCGGATTGAGGGGAATCGTCTCACGCTCGCTCAGGCGGAGGAAGCGGTTGCAACGCGGAAAGCCCAATTTCACGGGCGTGAACGGGATGTGCGCGAGGTACGGAACTATTGGAACGCCCTGTTGCGCACCGAGGAATGGGCGGCCAAAAAAGCGCCGCTGTCGGAAGAGCTGATTCGCCGGTTGCACGCTTTGGTGGAGAAAGGGCCGCGCGCCCGTCCGTCCGCTTACCGTGACGGACAGAATGTGATTCGCGATTCCGGTTCCAATGCCATGGTTTATCTGCCGCCAGAGGCCAAGGACGTGCCCGGACTGATGGCCGCTCTGGTGGATTGGTTCAAGGCCGCAGAGGAAGAGCAACTCCCGGCACCTGTTGCCGCCGGACTGGCGCACTACCAGTTTGTAACCATCCATCCCTATTATGACGGCAACGGACGAACCGCCCGCTTGCTGGCGACCTTCATTCTCTGCCGGGCAGGCTACGGATTGAACGGGTTCCTTTCTCTGGAAGAGCATCACGCCAAGGATTTGGAAGCCTATTACCACTCTCTGGCGGTTCACCCGCACCACAACTATTATGAAGGCCGGGCTGAGGCGGATTTGACACCTTGGCTGGATTATTTCGTAACCTCGGTGGCTTCCGTCTTTAAAGCGGTCCGAGAGGAAGCTCTCCAATGCGCTCGGAAAGGTCTGCCTGCGGAACCGGATCTCATGCGGAAGCTGGATCGCCGTGCCCGCCGGGTATTTGCGCTTTTCTCGAAGCAGGATCGCATTACCACGTCGGAAGTGGCGGGCGTTCTGGGGTTGTCAGATCGTATGGCCCGGAATCTTGTCCAAGGATGGGTTACAGAGGGTTGGCTGGTGGTGGCGCAGGCCTCTAAACGATCCAGAGCCTACGGACTGGCGGAAAGTTATCGGCAATTTATCGGCAATTT
>JBAXDG010000146.1:0-2993 GCA_037141075.1 Kiritimatiellales bacterium | reverse complement strand
CTTCGTCGCGGCAGAAACCGCGCCAGCCCCGCGTTTCAGCCAATCTCTGTTGTGGTGAGAGTCACTTCACCCGTGAGGGTTCCCTTGTCCTTGCCAATTTGCGCCAAGGGCTTCGGCCTTTTCAAAAGGGCGCAAAATGCCGGATCTGCGGGAACCCCGCACGGGCTCCGCTCCAAACAACAGCCGTTCCTTGCCGGCGCTACCTCAACGCGCCGTCTGCGGAAGGCACCCGCTGTTGCGGCCTCGCCGTTCCGGCTCCCCTGCGGGGCATGGTTTTTCAAGCATCGGAAAATTGTCGCTTCGTCCTTTTCAATAATGCTCTGCAACTCTGCGAGGCAGATGTCTTCCGAGTATTGGAACTCGCACTACGGTTTCTTCCAATCCTTGGAAATCTGACCGCCGTCCGTTCGACCTCTGTATTTTTCCAACCTTTGGAAATGGGGCCCCCGCTGCGCGGCCCCCCCCTATAAATTGGGGCCCCGTGCGCTACGCGCCCTGCTTTTTCCTGATATTTACAGGGAAACTGAAACACCGTGAAACGGTCACTCGGTGCCAGATGCCATTCAGGCGCAGTCTCAGCCCCCCCTATGCAAACGCTGCGCGTGTGGGGCCCCACCTAGTTTTCCAGCATTTAGCAGAGGAAATGAAACGGCCTGAAACAGTCGCCTTGGTTCTTGCGCCTTCACAAAGTCAGCGGATCAATCCGATCCGCCTTGATCTGTGCTCATTGAATCGCAAAGTTTTTGTCCGCCAAAATTTGGAATCCACCTGTGACTCCCCTCCGAAGAACGCTTGTTTTTCAGCTATGCAACAGCCTGAAAAGTGTGGCGAAAGTGTGGCTTGCGTTCTTGTAAAACTATTATGTTTCCTGACGTTTCTTTTAAATTGACCGGCCACGAAATTTTTCGTAAATTTCGGGAAATCAGAGGCTTGCTGAAACAAGGGGCAACGGAGTGAAGAATCTTTGAAAGATTCGCAACGTGGAGGTCGAGGGTTCGATCCCCTTTCGCTCCACATCTTTTTTCTGTTTATTTAGGTTGATCTTTGGGCGATCGATGTCCATCCTCCGCGCTCCCTTAAATTTAAGGCCCCGGTGTTTACTTGCAGGAATAGAGATCGGTATTTGGGTTCCTGCAATAAACATGGGTGGTTCAATGAAGTTTACCGACATGGGGCTCAGCCCCGAAATTCTCGAAGGCATTTCCCGCCTTGGATTCGAAACCCCGACGCCTGTTCAGGCGGCGGTTATTCCGGCGATTCTCAATAACGGCCGCGACCTCGTCGCATTGGCGCAGACCGGTACCGGCAAAACCGCTGCGTTCGGTCTGCCGATCCTCCAGATGCTCGATACGAGCATCAAAACGCCGCAGACGTTGATTCTCTGTCCAACGCGCGAGCTCTGCATGCAGATCGCCCGCGACCTTGAAAATTTTGCCGCCTGTGCGCGCGGTGTACGAGTGCTGGCCGTTTACGGCGGAGCCGACATCAAGCCACAGTTAGCGGCGATGGTCCGCGGCGTGGATATCGTCGTGGCCACCCCTGGCCGTATGGTCGACCTATTGCGCCGCAAGCGCGCTGACTTTTCGAAGATCAAGCGCGTCGTGCTCGATGAAGCCGACGAAATGCTGAACATGGGTTTCGAAGAAGACCTTGAAGCGATTCTTTCTGAAGTGCCGGACGGCGCGCAGACGCTGCTGTTTTCGGCGACGATGCCGCGGCAGGTCGCCTCGATTGCCAAAAAGTATATGAAGGATCCGGAAGAGATCACAGTCGGCACGCGCAACGCCGGCGCTGAAAACGTCAGCCACGAATATCTGGTGGTTCACGCCAAAGACCGTTACCGTGCGTTGAAGCGCCTGGCCGACTTTTATCCGGATATGTACGGGATCGTTTTCTGCCGCACACGTCAGGAGACGCAGGATATCGCCGACCATCTTGGCAAAGACGGTTATAAGGCCGAATCTCTGCATGGCGATTTAACGCAGCAGCAGCGCGACCGCGTCATGAAACGTTTCCGCGCCCGCGAACTGCAAATGCTGGTCGCCACCGATGTCGCCGCGCGCGGCCTCGATGTGAACGATTTGACACACGTCATTAATTACAGCCTGCCGGATGATCTCGGCAGTTACACTCACCGCAGCGGCCGTACCGGCCGCGCCGGAAAAACCGGCGTTTCGATCGCGCTGATCAATATGCGCGAGCACAACAAAGTGAAGCATATTGAAAAACAGCTGGGCCGTAAATTTGTACAGCGCTCCGTGCCGACCGGCGTGGATATCTGCCAGGCGCGTCTAGCCGGTCTGGTGGATCGGCTGAGCGTGAATCCGGAGCCGGGCGTAATTGATGAAATTCTGCCGTCGCTCTGCAAAGGCCTTGAAGGCGTTTCGCGTGAGGAACTCCTGCGCCGCTTCGCTTCCATGGAATTGCAGCGCATGCTCGAATACTACAGCAAAGAGCCCGACATCAACGCCGAGCCTTTGCACGAAGGCAGCCATGCCGCCCGCAAAAAGCAGACCGCCGCAGGCGGACTGGTTGAGCTGGCCATGAATATCGGCAAAGCCAACCATTTGAGCCCTAAGCAACTGATGAATCTGGTGAACGTTGCCGACCGCAGCAGCAGCGTCGAAATCGGCCGGATCAATATCACGCACATGCAATCCTATTTTGAAGTGCCGCGCGACGCCGCGCAGGCGGCGATCGACAGCTTTGCCAACAGTCTGGTGGATTTTGAAGGCCGTCGTGTCAGCGTGACTCTGGCCGGTGTCGGCAATCCCGCGAAGCGTGACGAAAAACGAGCGGCCAATCCGTATCGTCCGAACCGTCCGAAAAATAAACCGGGGCAGGGCGGCAAAAAGCCCGGCCACTGGCAGAAGTAGACTCGAGCTCTGAGCTCGCCGCCTATTTGGCGTATTCGATGGCGCGGGTTTCGCGGATAACAGTCACTTTGACCTGACCGGGATATTTGACCTCGTCCTGAATGCGGTTGGCGATTT
>JBAXDG010000145.1:0-2996 GCA_037141075.1 Kiritimatiellales bacterium | reverse complement strand
AATTCAAACCATAACCAGAATTGGTCAAGCATTGTAAACACCTCTTCACAAAAAAGGTGTCTATCTCTAAATTAGTGATTCCATTCCAAACCCCGGAAGATTTTATCCCGAAGATTCCGAACATCTTGCCGCCACGGCAGGCAGTAAAGATTTTGGAGTGCGCTGGCAACCAACCTGTCACGCCGAAGTGTACGAAGGCGGACGGGAAAACGGGTCAGCCGATGAATTTTAGAAAACGCGCCCAGCGGTCGCGTTCCACCTAAGAAATCATCCCAGGGACGGGAGACGGGATTCGTTGCGTTCTTTATTCGCTGTGAAAAATTCTATCGCGCACAACGAATGAAGCACGCAGCGAATGATTCCCTTCCAAACCCCGAAAGATTTCATCCCGAAGGTTGCGAACATCTTGTCGCGCCGCAGTTTTCTGAGGCGAACGGAGACCTGCCCACGAATAACTCGAACCGAGCCTCAGGCAAGCTGGGCTCCACGAATGTGGAGCAGTGACCAACGGGAACGGCAATCAGCACGAATAAAACTCACTGGGGTAAATATTCGTGAAAATTAGTGTGATTCGTGGGAAAAAATATCCCGGCCGTTGCGGTTTTATTTTTCTTCAAACTTCAGCGCTTCGGAGTTGATGCGTCCAGTACAAAACAAACCCGCCGTTGCGGGCGGGTTTGTCGTTGAGCCGATGAATGCGGGCAGGATGAATTATTTCCCGCTTTCCAGACTACATCTGCGGCGGCTCACAGCCCAACCCGGCTTTCTCGATGCACCAGCAGGTGCGCTTCAACAACAGCCAGGCGACGGCCCCCTGTACGACCGGAACAACCAGCCCGGACAGCATCTTGGTCAGAATTATGCCAACCACTTTAAGAGCGGTGACACTGACAGGATGATCGGGGAAGAAAATAAGCGTTATGATCGTGCTCACCACCGCCGAGCCGGCACCGATCAAGGCCAGCGCCCCGATATAAATCCCCAGTATTTTGGTTCCAACTGCTATCCAATCTTTTTTCTGCATATTTTGACCGCGTACCACGGGTCGTTTACCGGGCACGACTTCCTTTCGAGCAAGAGACTACCGCTTTCTGTGAAAAATGCAACCGGCAGACAAAAGGTTCCCATGCGGGTCTGGACGGGAAAAATTATTAAAATTCTTTTTGCTGTTGCGCGCCCCCTCCTCTCCTCTTATATTCCGAAACATCATGACTGATTCAGGAACCATAAATGTCAGCAACCTGATGGATGCATCTGGCGGAGACCGGGAGATCGCCATTAGTCTGGTTACTCTTTACTTTGAGCTGACTGGCGCCGAGATCACCAAACTTGAAGAAGCCGTTCGCACGGGTGATGCGCCCGTTGTCTCTGCGGTTGCCCACAAATGCGCCGGATCGAGTTCTTCCTGCGGAATGCCGGTTCTGGCCGTTATGCTGAAGGATCTTGAGAAGACAAGCGCACAAGGCATGCCAGCGGATGTTGCGGAACGGATGCAGGGAATCTGCAAAGAAATGGCCGCAGTGCGGACAGCTTTTGAAGCCCACTTCGGCTGTTCCTTCCCGGCATAGAGCGAAACCTATTCCCCAAGGCTCCTCTGATTTACAGGCGGTCTTATTCTTCATCTTCTTCGCTGACGCGAAGGATTTCTTCCACCGTAGTAACGCCGTCGAGCACCTTGCGCCAGCCGTCGTCGCGGAGCGTATGCAGTCCGTGGCGCATCGCCTCGCGTTTGATGTCGCTGGAGGCTGAGCGATCGATAATGAGCGGGCGGATATGGTCATCCACCGTTAGAATTTCGTAAATGCCGGTGCGGCCTTTGAAGCCGGAACCGCGACAAGCGTCGCACCCGACCGGTTCGTAGACCGTATGGGTGGCGAGTTCCTCGACGGGGAAGCCTTCTTTGCGCAACAGTTCTATTTTGGCCGCATCCAGTTCGAGCGGTTTGCGGCAGGTGGGGCAAAGCCGACGGATGAGGCGCTGGGCGACAATTCCTTCAACGGCTGACGCCACGAGGAAGGGTTCAATCCCCATGTCGAGCAGGCGGTTGATACTAGCGGCGGAGTCGTTGGTGTGAAGCGTACTGAAAACAAGGTGACCGGTGAGCGCGGCGCGGATGGCAATTTCGGCGGTTTCGCGGTCACGAATTTCACCAACCATGATGACGTCGGGGTCCTGACGCAGGAACGTGCGCAGGGCGTGGGCGAAGGTGAGGCCGATTTCCGGCTTCATCTGCACCTGATTGATGCCAGCCATTTCATATTCAATCGGATCTTCGGCCGACATAATACGAATGTCCATAGAGTTGATGGTGTGAAGCCATGCGTAGAGCGAGGTGGATTTGCCGGAACCGGTGGGGCCGGTACAGAGCAGGATGCCGTGCGGGCGGGTGATCATCCGTTTGAGGATTTTTTCGTCCGCAGGGCTGAGGCCAAGCTGCTCCATGCCGATCATACCGCTACCCCGCAACAGCAGACGAAGGCTGACGCTTTCGCCGTAGACCGTCGGCATGGTGGAAACGCGCACGTCGATTTCCTCGCCCTGAATGCGCAGGCTGATGCGGCCGTCCTGAGGGAGACGTTTTTCGGCAATGTCCATGTTGGCCATAACCTTGATGCGTGAGATGATGGAGGACTGGAACCGTTTGAGCGTGGCGGGCACAGGGGTCTGAATCAAAACACCGTCGATACGGTAACGGATGCGCAGATCCACTTCCATCGGCTCAATGTGAATATCGGTGGCGCGGTTCTGGTGCGCTTCCCAGATGATCTGGTTGACGAATTTAACGACAGAGGCTTCCTGATCGAGCTCACTCAGGTCCTGCTTGAAGAGGCCTTCTTCGTCGAGTGTGATGCGGTCGTCGTCCTGCATCATGCGGTCGAGAGTTTCGGCGCCGACGCCGTAGAGGCGTTTGGATGCGGCCGCAATGTCGGACAAGGGACTAAGCGCGAGTTTGATGCGGCCACCGGTGACGAGACGCATGGCATCGATCAGTCCGG
>JBAXDG010000144.1:0-3020 GCA_037141075.1 Kiritimatiellales bacterium | reverse complement strand
AGCGGGATGGCTCCTTCAATGCGCGTCCCTTTGCCGGGCGAACTTTCGATGCACAGTTTCCCGTCGAGCGCTTCGAGGCGCTCGCGCATACCGAGCAGACCGAAAGATTCCGGCTTGTCGGCCGCGCCGGGCTCCATGCCGCGCCCGTTGTCGGCGACCGAAAAGTGGATGATCTGTTCATCCGCAACCAGATTAACCTCGACCTGGGAAGCCTGAGCATGGTCCGAAACGTTGGTGAGCGCCGCCTGCACAATACGGAACACGGCGGTTCTGATTTTATCCGTGAGAACCTCATCATCGATATCAACGCAAAGAACGCATTCCATACGATTGCGTCGTTTCCAGTCCTCCGTCAGGCCATCAAGAGCTTCTTTTAGACCCAGATCGTCGAGCGCACCAGGGCGGAGCTCGCGGCAGAGTGCATGGATATCCATAATTCCATCGCTCAACAGTTTCTGCGCCCCATCAATTTTTTCTTTCAGCCGGACTTCAGCGGGGCATTCCGCCGCCACCGTCGCCAGATCAATTTTAATTGCCGTCAGAATCTGGCCGAGTTCGTCGTGCAATGCGTCCGCGAAACGAGTGTGCTCCTCTTCGCGCACCGTCTCGAGATGCTGAGCCAATTGACGGATCCTCTCCTGACTTGTCTTCAACTTCTCTTCCGCCTGCTTATGTTCGGTGATGTCGCGTGTCACGCTCAGCAGGTTCGTGCAGCCGGTGTGAGGATCGCGCAACGGAACTGCGTGACTTTCCAGCCAGCGCCGTCCGCCTTTTAACCCGACAGACACAAACTCAAGCGTCCCGGATTCTCCTTGTGTGACTCGTCTGAGCAGTCCGCGGAAAGCGGCCTGATATTCCGGTGCAACGAAATCAATCAACGGGCGGCTTTGGGCCTGATCCAGTGATTCGGCCTCGATCATCTTCAGGCCGGCAGGATTCATCTCCAGCAGGATACCCTCCGGAGAGACAAGCTTCACGCACTCGGGCTCTGTTTCGACGATGGCTTGCAGGTGGGTCGCATAGTCGGCCAGATCCTGCTCCAATCGCTTACGGTTGGAGATATCGCTCAGTACGAGGCGGCAAACGGGATCGCCCCCGGTGCGCTCCGTACCGAGGGTTGCTTCCAGTCGGGCCCAGAACGGTTTTTCACCGTCTTTTAAGAGTCTCAGTTCGCACTGTTGCGGTGCGCCGGTCTCGAAAAGCTTTTTACGGTTCAGGTAATAGATATCCTGATCCTCTTTATGGATGACCTTGGAGAACGGCCGCTTGTCCAGCCTGTTGCGGGGCACCCCCAGCAAAGTATCGGCAGTGAGATTGGATTCCAGAATGATCCCTTTCTCGCTGACAGAGAGATAACCGACCGGCGCGAGGTCGTAGAGATCGAAATAGCGCGCCCTTGCGTCGGCCAGTTGCGACTGCATCGCGCGCAGGTTTTCGTTCTGCATTTCCAGTTCAATCTGATGAACCTGCAGCTCGTGTATTGTATGGATGAATTCTTCGGGCGACATGGCGTGCAGAATCTCGGGATGCATGGCCGCCTTCCGTTCCGCCGCACGGCGCATTTCCAGATATTGCACAAGAAACTCGTTGTTTTCGCGCATCGCTAAAACCCTCCGGGTTCCGGAAAATATTTATCGATTACGATCCGGCAGACGGAACCGCCGTCAGCATCCTGCGCAATCATCGTTTTAAAAGTCGCCCAGAATTGCGTTCCATCCTTTTTCACCATGCGGAGTTTATACGCCTGCGGATCGCTGGTTTCGAAAAGCTGTTTGCGGCGCAGGTAATAGTGATCCTGATCCTCTTTGAGAATGAACTTGGAGAGCGGCAGGCGAGCCAGTTCTGTCCGGATTGTGCCCAGCAGAGTGGCGGCGGTTAGATTGGCTTCCAGAATCATCCCCTCTTTGCTGACGGTGAGATAGCCCACCGGGGCGGAATCGTAGAGATCGAAATAACGATTCCGGGCCTCCTCCAGTTCCTTTTGAGTTCGGCGCAGTTCTTCATTCTGCAGTTCGAGCTCAATCCGATGCACCAGCAGTTCGTGCTGCTGCGCCCGCGCAATGTGTGGCGACAAGATTTCCCGTTTAATGTCTCTTTCGCTCGGCATTTCTTTTTCCGCCAACCGGCGCAGTTCAGCGGCTTGTTCTTCTTTGCTGATCATTTTGCGCCCCCCTCTTCCACCCGTTCCGTGGTCGCAACCGCATACATTTTTCCGGTCTCATCAATCAACGCGGTCGAAATGATCGATACAGCGACGACCGCGCCTTGTTTCGTGATGCGTTCGGTGCGATACGGCTCCAGAATTTTTGCCCGACCCAGCTGGATCAGTTTTGCCAGCGCGTCCTTACGATGGGATTCAGGAATCCGGTCGCGCACGTTCATCTTCAGCGCCTCGGCCTCGCTCCAGCCATACATCCGCACCGCGCCCGGATTCCAGGCGAGGGTCTGGCCCTTCAAATCCTGCACGGTGATGGCATCGTGCGCATCGCGCACCACCACCGCCAGACGGAGCAATTCATTGGCTTTTTTCAGTTCTTCCCGCGTCCGCACCACCTCGGTGATCTCCACAAAGGTCATCACGGCGCCCTCAATCACATTGGCGAGCGTGCGGTAGGGCTGAATATGCAGGGTGTACCACCGGCCCGCCGTGGTCTGCACCTCCACCTCTTTGGGAATCAGCGTGTCCAGCACCGCCTGCGCGTCCGCCACCAGACGGTCGTAGCCCACCAGATTAGAAACAATGTGCGCCACCGGCCGCCCCGCATCGGCCGGGATCAGATTGATGATTTCGTTGGCGGTCGGCGTGAAGCGCAGGATGCGCAATTGATGGTCCACAAAAACGGTGGCAATCCCGGTGCCGGACAGCAGGTTGTTCATGTCGTTATTGGCCCGCGTCAGATCCAGCATCTTGATTTGCAGTTCGGTGTTAACCGTGGACAATTCTTCGTTGACCGATTGCAATTCCTCCTTGGACGTTTCCAGTTCCTCGTTGGTGGATTGCATTTCCTCGTTCACCGACT
>JBAXDG010000143.1:0-3024 GCA_037141075.1 Kiritimatiellales bacterium | reverse complement strand
TCTAAACTCGGGCTTACAGAATCGATGCAGCGCGTGGCCGATGCCGTTCACTACAAAACGCCGACTCCGATTCAGGAACAAACCATCCCGCTCATCCTCGAAGGAAGCGATCTGATTGCTCAGGCGCAGACCGGAACCGGAAAAACAGCGGCGTTTGCCTTGCCGATCCTCCAGCTGTTGAATGAGATGGAACCGAAAAAGAAACCGGGTTCTGTCCGGGCGCTTGTGTTGGCTCCCACGCGGGAACTGGCCCAGCAGGTCGCGGCGGCCTTCGAACTCTTTGGGCAGTACATGCCTTCTAAAATCGGTGTTACGGCGATCATCGGCGGAGAAGATATTCAATTTCAGTTGCGGCACCTGCGGCGCGGCGTGGACGTGGTTGTCGCCACGCCCGGACGTCTGCTGGAATTGATTCGCGAAGAAGAAATCTGTTTCGATGACCTGCGCTTTCTCGTGATCGACGAAGCCGACCGGCTGCTGGATCTCGGGTTTTCCGAAGAGCTCGACCTGCTCATTCAGGGGCTTCCGGCAAACCGTCAAACCTTGCTGTTTTCTGCAACCTATCCAAAAAAAGTGATGCAGCTTACCGAACAGGTGATGCAAAATCCGAGCTACATCAACGTCATCGGCGATATTCCGACCGTTGCGAATATTACGCAGCGGGTGATCGAAGTGAATCAAGTCAACCGCGGGCCGCTTTTGCGCCACCTTCTTAAAACGGAAAAGTGGGAGCACGTGCTTGTTTTCGTGAGCAGCAAACGCGCCGCCCGCAACCTTGCCGCCAAGTTGAAGCGCGACGGAATTCAGGCCGATGAGTTCCACGGAGACCTGAGCCAAGACGAACGAACCTTCGTGTTGAGTCAGTTCAAAAACCGGAACATCCGCGTTCTGATTTCCACGGACATTGCCGCACGCGGTATCGACATTCAAAATCTCTCAACCGTCGTCAACTATGACTTGCCGCGCTCCCCGGTGGGATACATTCACCGCATTGGACGGACCGGCCGCGCGGGATCCAAAGGGGTTGCCGTCAGCTTTGTTGACCACAGCGATCAGGCCTTTTTCACTCTCATTGAAAAGCGGACAAAACTTCAGCTCGACCGCGAACAGATTCCCGGCTTTGAACTGACCGGCGACGCGCCCGTGAAGAAAAAGGGCTTGCCGCCGGTCAAAGGAGTTCGTCCGAACAAAAAAGATAGAGCTCGTGCCGCTGCCGCACGGACGGCCGACGCGGAAGAATAATGAATCAACCGTTCTTCATGTAAGTCAGCCCGAGAGCTTGCAGGATGGCCGAGATGATGAAGTTGAATGGCTTGTTGAAGTGCGGCAGGAAGTAGACGTCTGTCATCGCCAACTCGAGCAAGGACATCTGCTTCTGGATAGCCAGCGACAGATAGAAGATGCATTCGGTGTGGCTGCCTTCACCGTAGGAGCCGATCTGTGCGCCGACCAGCCGCAGGGTTTTTGTCTCATAAATCAGTTTCACGCCAACCTCTTCGGTGTCGTTCATAAATTCGGGCCGGTCATTGTCTGCGTAGAAGGAGCTGGCAACGTCTAGTCCGGCGGCGCGGGCGGCGGTTTCGCTGAGTCCGGTGCTGGCCAGCTTGTTGCCAAACACGCAGATGGCGTTGGTGCCGGTGATGCTTTCGAGGCGAACCTGTGTCAGGCCGTTAATCTGGCTGGCTGCGACTACGCCGCCTTTAACGGCGTTGGTCGCCAGCGCCACGTGACGGAAAGAGCCCGTTGCGGCATGATAAATGGCAACAGAATCGCCGATGGCATAGATGTCCGGAAGGGAAGTCTGCATGGCGGAATCCACCTTCAGCGCGCCGTTTTCCATCTTGTTCGCCGTTGGCAATAAAGCGGTGTTCGGCTTGAATCCGACGCACTGGATTACCAGATCCGCATCAAAATTGCCGTGGTTGGTGACGATTTTTTTCACCTTGCTGTCTTCGCCGCCAATGTAGCCGGTCAAGCGGGCGCCAAGCACCAGATTCACGCCGGACCGGCGGATATCAGCTTGGAGCCGGTCGGTGAATTCCGTGTCGAAATAAGCAGGGACCACCCGATCCTGCAGGTCGACCAGCGTGACCTTTTTGCCGCGCAGGTGGTAGGCTTCCGCCAGCTCAATGCCGATATAACCCGCGCCGACAATCGCCACGCTTTTAATTTCCGGATCGCCCGCTTTGGCGATCAGTTCCGAGGCGTGCTGGAACAGCTTGCAGACATAGATATTTTCCAAATCACAGTTTTCCACTTTGAAATCCACCGGCCAGGAGCCGGCCGAGTAAATCAGTTTGTCATAGGAAACCGTCCGTTCTTCTCCGGTTTTCAGGTCTTTTGCCGTGACCTCCTTTTTATCGGGGTTGATCGCAATGACATCTGTGCTCATGTGCACTTCCGCACCGAGTTTTCCTAGTTCATCGCAGTCCGAATAAAACAGATCATTCACATCCTGAACCACGCCGCTGACGGAAAGGGCGATGCCGCAGCCGAGAAAGGAAATGTTATCGTTGCGGTCGAACGCCACGACGTTGTGCCCTTTGTTTTGTGACAGTAGCGTCCGGATTGCCGACGTTCCTGCATGATTCACCCCGACCACAACAACCTTCATAATCCCTCTCCCGTGTGTGCTGATTTAAAATGGAACCTGAAAAGTAACCACTCTGGTCGTATTTTCAAGAACTGTTTAAAAAAAAACGGATTTCACCCGCATACCACGAGGAAAGAGCAATGGGATCCGGCAGGTAACGTTGGCAAAACCAAACGGTGATTAATTGGCCTTCTGAGCCTTTTTCCACGCTTCGAATTCGTCGAGTGTGCCGCGATAGTCGATGATGCCGTTTTTTGTGACTTCGAGTATCCGCGTGGCCAGCGTCGCAATGAAGCGGTGGTCATGCGAAACAAAGATGAGTGTGTGGGGGAAAAGAGAGAGGCCGTAGTTCAACTCTTCGATGGATTCCAGATCAAGATGGTTGGTGGGCTCATCCAGCGCCAGCACATTGCCGCCTTCCAGCAGCATTT
>JBAXDG010000142.1:0-3024 GCA_037141075.1 Kiritimatiellales bacterium | reverse complement strand
TTTGAGATCGGGACGCCGGAAATGGACAAGCCGCCGGTCTTCAACTGCAAAGGATGGCGACGGGAACTCTGGGCTGAAAACGAATATAACGCCTGGCTGACGGATGGATCCCTCGACCGGGAGATTGGCAAGAACAACCAGGCCTTACAGTTCCGCTGGGGCGCGACATCGATCTACCAGCATTTCAGCGCCTTGCCCGGCGAGAGCTACAATTTTTCGGTCGCCTTCTACAATGCAGGCACCGCCGATAACCGCTGGCAGCCGCGCATTCAGGTGGAATGGTTTGATGAATCCGACCGCCGAATAGGCAAAACTGTCACCGTGGCCGAGGCGAACAATGCAGCCGCTCCTGTCAAAATCTGGAACACGCTCTCCGGCACCGCCATCGCACCGGCCGGCACCGCCTATGCCCGCGTCATGCTCAACGTGAACAACAAAGGCGAAGGCAACTACTGGCAAGCCATATTCCTCGACAACGCCTCAGTAACCGGAAAAAAGGGAACAAAAAACCTGCCCGTCTCGTTTGCCAATCATCCGTACGGCATCGCGCTCAACGCCATCCCGGAAAGTACTCCATGGACTGACTCGCTCAATCACTATGCGGATGACAAGGATGGAGACGCCCTTAGGTTTACCAAACTTGCCGGCCCTGAGTGGATCAACATTTCCGAAGACGGGAAAATGACGGGCACCCCGACCTTTTCCGATGCCGGCGACAATGTGCTAACGATTCAGGTTGATGACGGTAACGGACACACAGACACCTGCGTGTTTACGCTGCCCGTCATTGGATATTTTCGATTGGGAAACCTTTTCTCAGACAACATGGTGATGCAGCGGGACATTCCGGTTCCAGTTTGGGGCAAAGCCCTGCCCAACACCCCGGTCACAGTGTTCCTTGACGGCGGGAAGACGGTTCGCACCGAGTCCAATGCAGACGGCGACTGGTCGTTGATGCTGCCGCCCATGCCGGCATCGGATCGGCCGATCGCCCTGCAACTGGCGAGCGGCGAACGAACGTTCCGCTTGAATAACCTGCTCGTCGGCGACGTCTGGTTCTGCTCCGGCCAATCCAATATGGACTGGCCCTTGAAAAATACCGATGGCAGTACTGCGGAAATCGCTTCGGCCAACCATCCCCGCCTGCGATTGGTCAAAACACCTCAAACCCTGGCGGCAAGGCCGTGGAACGACCTGGCAGTCCGCGCGAAGTGGTCAGTCAGTTCGACCAAGACCGTGGAGGATTTTTCGGCCGTCGCCTATTATTTCGGGAAATACCTGCAACAGGATTTAGACATTCCGATCGGGCTCATTCAATCGGCGCAGGGAGGAACGTCCATCGAAAAATGGGCAGCAACACTGGAAAAGCCGGACACGGACACGTTCTACAACTCACGGGTGCACCCCTATACCCGAATGCCGATCAAAGGCGCAATCTGGTATCAGGCGGAAGCCAACATCGTCGACGGCAGCGCCTACACCGCCAAAATGCAGACACTCGTGAAGGACTGGCGCACGGCATGGGCACAGGACGATTTTCCCTTCTACTTCGTGCAGATTGCCCCTTTCAACTACAGCGGCGATGCAATCTACCAGCTTCCCGAAATTTGGGCGGCTCAAACCCGGGCCATGGAAACCATCCCCAATACCGGTATGGCGGTCATCAACGATATCGGCACCATGGACAACATCCACCCTCAAAACAAGGCGCCGGTCGGCGAGCGGTTGGCTCTCTGGGCGCTTTATGGAACCTACGGCCGGACCAACCTGGTTCACATGGGACCGATGGTGCGATCGGTAAAACGCGAAGGCGCGAACCTTCGGGTTTTGTTCAACCATGCCGGCAGCGGGCTCGTTACGCGCGACGGCAACCCGCCCGACTGGTTCGAAGTGGCCGGCTCCGATCAGATTTTTTCCGCTGCCACCGCCGCCATCGAGGGCGACACCGTTCTTGTCGGCGCACCATCAGTCAACGAGCCGGAATGGGTGCGTTTTGCCTGGCACGAAACCGCCGCACCCAACCTGATGAACAAGGAACGTCTTCCCGCCAACGCCTTTGCGAGGAAAATTGAACCCTGAACAATTACCGCAACGCAATAACACCGCGATCCGCATGATACTCGGGTTATATCTATGCGGCGCAGATACTCTTGTCAGATAGGATGCCTGCCCCGCGAGGGTTGCAGTTGCCGGCAATCGGCTTGGAAAAGACAATATCTGCGCCAACCGTTTGCAACAGGGAAAAAAGGAAGTTTCAACGCACGCCTTGGGAATGTTTGAGCGCGCCACAGCACCACAGCAATTGCCAAAATTGTTTTGACTTTTGTACCCGCTTACACCGATAATTAACCATTTGAGAAATGGATCAGATAGGTACAACAACAAGGACGAAGAATGAATAAAAGAACAGCAATCATAGCAATCGTTGCGACATGGATGGTCGCTGTAAACTCAATGGCCAGCACCATCGTCTTTGAAGACACCTTCAATAACCTCACGTACAGCGGAACCGCAGTAACAAACACTCGGGACTGGATCGTCACCGGGGTTCCGTACTGGAACATGAACGATGGAGTCGGAAACAGCGGCGCCTTTTTTCTAAGGAATTCAACTGCCAGTATGCGCAAAGATATTAACCTCACCAGTGCCGTTACCAACGGCCGCGCCTTCACCCTTAGTTTTGACGCATGGTATGAATCCGCAACCACCAACACCCAGGCAGGTTATGTGGCGATCACCACCGACAGCGGGACCACATGGACCACCAACTTTACCCTCTTAGACAGCAGCTCTGGCAATGTTGATTATGATTTACCCGGTTACACCGGACCTTACACGATCAATATTGATGCCAGCGGCTGGACGGCTGGACAGTTGGCCGGATTCGGGTTTAAGTTTTCCCAAAAAGCAACTCTGAACACCGACCACTTCCGTGTTGATAATGTTAAACTGTCGGTCATCCCCATGGTGCCGGTGGCGCCGGTGGCCGTCAATGACAGTTATAATATCACGCAGAACAGAACT
>JBAXDG010000141.1:0-3055 GCA_037141075.1 Kiritimatiellales bacterium | reverse complement strand
AAAAATTCCGATCTTTGGAAACAGCTTCTTGATCTGTGCGCCGAACACACCGTCAAATTTCACTGGGTGAAAGGGCACGCCGGTCATCCCGAGAACGAACGGTGCGACGTGCTGGCCGTTGAGGCTTCGCAGTTAAAAGAACTTCCCGCCGATCTTGCCTTTGAAACCAGCGTACTCACCGACGATCTTTTCAGTCTCTGATTTTAATTTTCTGAAAAATGGTCGGCACCCCGTTAGTTCAGACTGATAGCAAAAAGCCCCGCAATGCGGGGCTTTTTTATGAAAGACGGTTCCATCTATTGCACGGATATACGGTCAACAAGAACCTTTGAACAGATCAGCATTTTTTTCTGCGCGAGCTGTTTTTTTGTCATTTTTTTCTCGGGAGTCGAAAGCAGGGTTTTTACCTCTCCATTCATATTTACAAGCGCATCTTTCAGACCGGCATCGATTTTGCTCCTCAACTCAATTTCCCACTGAACCATCAGTCCGTTGACGGCTTTTTGCACGAACGCCTTATCTTTAAGCTGATCCTTGTTGGCATATATTCCGTCATACGCGTCCACAATCAACTTCTGGAAGGCAGGAGCCACTTGTGTATGGACATCAACCATCACTTTATCCATCAGGCACAAAGTGTTCTTTTTTGCCACCGGCCCGACGCCGCGCAATATTTGTAACGAGTATTCAACTAACTGGTTTGCGACCAACGGAGCATTCTGATACGAACCTGACACCAGCTTATCGTTGATTACCGGAATTTGGTTATAAGCCGCCTCTGTCAGCATGAGGGCAACAGAGTCAGGGGCCATTTTGTTGCGAACAACGGTTCGAATAAATAAAACTTCTGCCAGCACGAGCGTAACCAGTAACACAGAAAGTATCTCCGTGATCCTGAGGCTTTTCGAGATGCTCACCTTTTCCTGTTCAACCAGTTTCATTAAATCTTGCATGATCATTCTCCTTATTCTTTAGCGGACTGCGCCGAGTTCGGGGTCAATTTCATAACTTGCCAGTTCAAGAGCGGTGGTCAGGAGCGTTTTTTCGAGCTTCTGGGTTTCTTCCTTAGCCAGAATCTTATATCCGGCATCCGCCCGGATAGATTCCAGACTCTTGTTAATGTCGGCAAACAGGTATGCCAACTGTTCGTTGAGATGTTCGCCATACTGTCGTTGGATTTCTTTCTGCAGAGCATCAAGAATCATTACGATATCTTCCTGTCGAAAGTCAGGATGGCGCGTCCGAATCATGGTATCAGCTTCCGCAAGAATTTTCGCCATCTCTTCAGTGACCCTTGCTTGCACCGCAGAACCTATTTCCGAGGCCATGCTGTCGAGTACAGCGAGACTTTCCGCTTCAAAACGCGGCTCCGCGGCAGTCATTTTCGTGGAAATTTCTCCCAGATACTTAGGAATCACTTTTTCCCGGACATCGCTCAGCAGTTTCTGCATGGGAACACTGGAGATCATTTTCGGAAGTTCTTTGCTCACTTCCTGAACAACTTTATTCGCGTTATACGTTTTTACGAACCGAACCATGTCGATGACGAGATAGGCTATGAGCAGGAGAATGATAACCCCCGCTGCGGATGATATTTCCTTTCGGGTTTTTCTCAACTTCGCCGTTTCTTCAAGCGTCCGGATCGCTTTGTCGACATCGTTCCCATTCCCAGCGTTCATCTTTTCCATGAGAATCATTCTCCTTTTATCGTTCCAATAAGCCCGTACACATCGGCACTCTAATTCCGTCAAATATTACGCACAACCTGAAACTTCTGTCGGGCAAATCCCGACTTAACCCTAGCCCGTTCTTGTAAATTGACGTTCATTAACGGTCATATTTTTGGTACTGTCTCCGACATGCAGTGGCCGGAGAACATTCGTAAAAAGCTGAAGGGTCTGCCGGACGCGCCGGGTGTTTACCTGATGCGCGGACGGACCGGAACGATTATTTATGTCGGCAAGGCAGTTTCGCTCCATAAGCGGGTTCAGAGCTATTTCCGCGAGAGCACTTATCGCAAAGCCGAACCGAAACTGCGCGGACTGATTCGTTCGATCACTGATTTCGATGTGCTGGTTCTCCGGAACGACGCCGAAGCGGTGCTGACCGAAGGCAAGCTGATCAAAGAGTACAAGCCGCGTTACAACACGATGTTCAAGGACGACAAGCGCTTTCCTCTTTTGCGCGTTGATCTGAACAAGCCGTTTCCAAAGTTTGAACTCTGCCGGATTGATAAAAATGACGGCGCAACCTATTTCGGCCCGTACACCTCGGGGCTGGCGGCGCGCGCCGCGCTGGAATTTGTCGAAAGACGTTTCGGTATCCGCCAATGCCGTCCCGACCAACCGGATGAAGAAACCTATAAACATTGTCACAACGATATTATCCGGCAGTGCGCCGCGCCGTGTATCGGCAAGGTTTCGCCGGAGGAATACATGGAGCGCGTTCAAACCGCCTGTGCCTTTTTGCGCGGTGAGCGTCCGGAGTTCATTAAAGAAGTTCGCGCGCAAATGGAAGCCGCCGCCGAAAAACACCGCTTTGAAGAAGCCGCCGCGCTACGCGACATGATGTTTCTGCTGACCCGTGCGGTGAAGGAGCGGGCGCTGGTGCGCAAGACCGACCGGATGCTGATCGACGATGCGGGCAGGGGCATTAAAGAGCTGGGCGAAGCGCTCGGTTTGGCGAAGCCGCCGCGCGTGATCGAGTGCTTCGATATTTCGAATATTTCCGGCACCTATGCGGTGGCAAGTATGGTGTCGGCAGTCGACGGTGTGCCTGCGCCCCAGCGTTACCGCCGCTTTCGCATCAAAACCGTCGAAGGCAGTGACGATCCACGCATGATGGCCGAGGCCGTTACACGCCGGTATAGCCGTCTAAAAAATGAAGGAGCCTCGTTCCCTGATCTGGTGGTGGTGGACGGCGGCATCACCCAATTGCGCGCCGCCCGCGCCGCGCTGGCCGAAATCGGGCTGAATATTCCACCCGAGGCGCAGCCGAGAGAGGCCGGCACTATTGCGACGGCAATGAAACGCAGTGAAATGGCAATCGTTGGACT
>JBAXDG010000140.1:0-3110 GCA_037141075.1 Kiritimatiellales bacterium | reverse complement strand
ACCCGCATTTCGTGATAGAGCGGACAGCTTTCCGGCATGTAGCCGATGTGGCGGCGCGCCTCAATCGGGTCTTCAAAGACATCGCAACCGGCGATCTCGACGGTGCCGCGCGTCGGATGCAGGAAACCGGTCAGCATCCGCATCGTCGTGGTTTTTCCCGCGCCGTTCGGGCCGAGAAAGCCGACGATTTCACCGCGTCCGACCTCAAACGACACGTCGTCGACCGCCGTATGGCCTGCAAACTGTTTTGTCAGGTTAGAAACCTTGATCATATTAAAGCACTCCGGAAACAACCGTTGCATTATCTATGAGAAGCCCGCGCAGTCAAGCCGCGTAACCGTTTCCAATGGCTGGAAACTATTCGTAGCGCAGGGCTTCGATCGGGTCGAGCTTGGAGGCTTTCATGGCCGGCCAGAGTCCGAAGAAGATGCCGATGAAGACCGAAAAGCCGAAGGCGACAATGACCGAGAGGTTGCTGATTTGCATCGGCCAGCCGGCACCTTGCGCCATACCCAGACTCAGACCGATGCCCAGCCCGAGGCCGGAGAGGCCGCCCAGCAGGCTGATGGCCAGCGCCTCAATTAAAAACTGCGCCATGATATCCTGCCGCCGCGCGCCGATGGCTTTGCGCAGGCCGATCTCGCGGGTTCGCTCGGTGACGGAGACGAGCATGATGTTCATGATGCCGATACCGCCGACGATCAGCGAGATGCCCGCGATACTGGCGAGCAGGATGGACATGATTTTGGTGGTGGAGCCCATCGCCTCCTGAATTTCGGCCATATTCCGGATGTCGAACGGTTTGTCCTTCGGGTTGCGGTCGTGACGCGTGGACAAAATGGTCAAGATATCTTCCTGTGCCTGCGGCATGTTTTCGATGGTATCAATCTCTGCGTCGATTCCGTCGACGTAGCGTTTGCCGAACAGGCGGTACATGCCGGTGGTGACGGGAATCCGGATGGTGTCGTCCTGATCTCCGTATGAACTGGAACCCCGCTCGGGAAGTACGCCGACAATCTCGTAGGATCTCCGGTTGATGCGGATGGTTTTGCCGATGGGGTTTTCATTTTCGCCGAACAGGTTGCGGAGCGGGGTCATGCCGATGACGGCAATTTGCGCGCGCCGCGTGACATCTTCGTCCGTGATGTAGCGGCCCAGCAGCGGGACTTCGGCGCGCATGGGGCCGTAATTGGGCGAAACGCCGGAGGCCTCGCTGGGCCAGTTTTTGGCGCCGTACTGGAGCTGCACGTCGGCGCGAATGCGGGCCGAAGCCCGCTTAACCGACGGAATTTGTGAAACAGCGGTGGCGTCTTCGAGTGTCATTCTGGAGACTTGGCCAGCCTGCAACCGCACGCCCTGACTGTTGCGCGAGGAGGGCCGGATGCTCAGCAGGTTGGAGCCGAGGCGTGAGAGCTGTTCTTTTACCGAGGCTTTGGCCCCCATCGCGAGCGAAACCATCGTGATGACCGCCGCCACGCCGATCAGAATACCGAGCGCAGAGAGAAACGTGCGGGCCTTGTTGTTCCAGAGCGCTCGCAGACTTTGGCTGGTGAGGGCCAGACCTTCGCTAAACACGGCCAGCCAGCTTTTTTTCCTCGAGCCTTCCTTTAGATGCTCAAGCACCTCTTCGCTTGCCGCCTCTTGAACTATCGGCGTTTCGTTACGGCGATCCTCCTGGATTTCGCCGTCGCGGATGGTGATGATGCGGTCGGCGTGTTCGGCCACATCGACATCGTGTGTGACGAGGATAACGGTGAGTCCCTGCCGGTGCAGGGCGCGGAAGAGCGCCATAATGTCTTTGGAGCTTTTCGAGTCAAGGTTTCCGGTTGGCTCATCGGCGAGAATGATGGAAGGGTTGTTGACGAGTGAGCGGGCGATGGCGACGCGCTGCTGCTGACCGCCGGAAAGTTCATTGGGGCGGTGGTGCATCCGGTCGCCGAGGCCGACGCGTTCGAGCACTTTCTGTCCGCGATGCCCTTCCGATGTTTTTCCGGAATAGAGCAGGGGCAGGTTGACGTTTTCAAGCGCCGAGGCGCGCTTGAGCAGGTTGAATTGCTGAAAAATGAAGCCGATGGTGCGGTTGCGCAAACGCGCGGTCTGCGTGTCGGAAAGGCCGGTGACGTTTTTTCCGTCAATTTCATAGGTTCCGCTATCGGGCCGGTCGAGCAGGCCGATGGTATGCATCAGCGTGGATTTACCGGAGCCAGAGGTTCCGATGATGGCAATGAACTCACCATGTTCGACGGTGAGCGAGACGTTGCGCAGAGCGTGCACAGTGTACTCGCCCATCTGATAGCTTTTGCAGATGTTGCTTAGGCGCAGCATGGCGGTTATCGAGATCCGGACCGGCCGGAACTTCCCCCTTGCGAACTCGAACCCCCACCCCTCGAACCGGAGCCGGAACCGGAACCGGAGCCGGAGCCGGAACTGGATCTACCAGAGCTGGTTGGAATAAACGGATTTTTGGCACTTTCTTTTTTACGGACGACCTGCGGAATCAAAACCTCTTCGCCAACTTCAAGACCTTTGGTGATCTCGGTGAAGGAGTTTTCACTGAGGCCGGTTTTAACCTGTCTCACTTCCGGCTCTTTTCCGTCTTTGGCCGGCAGGCGGACGGAAACTTTACCCTTGCGGTATTCGAGCGCCGCGGTTGGAACCGCCGGGACATCTTCATGTTCTTCCACCAGAAAGGTCAGCGTGGCGGTCATACCGCTGCGGGCGAAATCCGGCAGATTTTCAGGGGTCACGTCCACTTCGTACATGGTTACGTTGCTAACCATCTTTGAGTCATATGCGACACTTGCAACGGTGCCTTCAAACGCAGAGTCCGGGTAAGCGTCGAGCTTCACGTTGACACGCTGTCCGGCGGAGATAGAGCCGATGTCGGTTTCATCCACCTGTCCGACAACGATCAGACGGTCGGCAATCACAATAACGGCGCTGGCGGATGAGACAGTCTGTCCGGGTTCCAGCGAGCGGACGATGACGGTTCCGCTGAGCGGAGCCACCAGCGGTGCCGCTTTATAAAGCCCTTCCCAGTACTTCAGTTCGTCTTCCCCCTTGGCGCGGGCGGTGTCGAGCAGGGTGGCGCGTTCGGTGGAACTGATCCA
>JBAXDG010000139.1:0-3122 GCA_037141075.1 Kiritimatiellales bacterium | reverse complement strand
ATGCTCTGCTCGCAGCCAAAACACAGGAAGAGCTTTGGAAGGTGCTGTCCAAAGCTACCAAGAAACACATCGTTTAAAGCGCCTCCTCAACCTCACGGAGAATGGATGGAAGATCATTCTCTGTGACGGCTGAAAAGTGAATGCCCTGTGGATGGAGCAGTACATTGGGCCCTTGTGCGCAGAGACCGAGACAGCCGGTGGAAGAAACGCGGACTTTACCTTTCCATCCGCGTCCGTTCACCATGGCCTTCAGTTTATCTTTCAGTGCGCCGCCGCCCTTCGCGCCGCAACCGGGATTCTCCGGATTGTTTTCGCGGGTATTCGTGCAGACGAAAATATGACAGAGATAGGGCGTAGGTTTTTTGTTCATAAGGCTCCTTCCATTTTTAAAAGCAGGATCTTCCAAGGGAGTCCGCTGCCGAAACCGCCGAGTCCGTTTTTAGCGACCACGCGATGACAGGGAATAAAAACGGGCAGCGGATTCGCGCCGCAGGCCGAGCCGACCGCGCGTACCGCCTTCGGGTTTCCAATGGCTGCGGCGATCGCGCTGTAGGTGCGTGTCTGTCCGCGCGGAATTTTTCTTAGCTCCCGCCAAACCGATTTTTGGAAGTCCGTGCCTTGAAGAGTTCCGAACTTTGGAAACTTTTTCTCCAATGTCTGGAAAAAATCTGAGGAGAAAATTTCAGAATTCATCACTGAGAATTCAGCGCTTGGCGTCTTATTGAGATGCGGCAAATCCAGTGCAACGACTCTATCGCCGTTGAGCGTCAGCGTGATTTTTCCCCACGTCGTCTTAATTTCCAATGTTTGGAATAACGAGCGTCTGGCCGACTTTGATGTCCGTTTCATTTTTCATCTGGTCGCGGTTGGCATCGTAGATTTTGCGCCATTTGCCGGCGTCACCGTAAACGGAACCGGCAATCCGTGAAAGGGTGTCGCCAGGGCGCACCTGATAGGTGCGGGCCGGTTTAGGCGCGGCAGACGGCTGAACTTTTTCAGCCGTCTGTGCAACGACCGGCGCAGGACGGGACGGCGGCGGTTCCGTCAGGAGCGTTTTGACGTTGGAGACCTCCGCGGCGCTTCCGCCGCCCGCGGCTTCAAGTTGTTTGCGAAGCATGTTGTTTTCGCGCGTCAAGCGCACCAGCTCTTCGGAAAGATCGCCTCCAGCGCCGCCGACTTCCCCGGCCAGCGAAACTTTTGCCTGTTTAATCCATTCCTGAATCAGTGCGCGCTTTTCGGTCAGCGGACGTTTTTCAAGATAGCGCTCATAGTGGTAGACCGCGCGGACATAATTTTTCTTCTGCTGATGGTAAATCATCGCCAGTTCCAGATCGGGGCGGCCTAGCTCCGGCTTCTTCAGCAGTGCGTCGTTGAACTGTTTGACGGCGCCGTTCCAGTCTTTTTGCTGAACCAGCTCCAGTCCTTTAGAGACATGCGAATCCTTTTCGTCCGACGTGTCGAGCGTTGCGCCGCTTTTCTGGCCGCATCCGGTCAGCAACAGTGCGCAGGCGATGAATAGGAAGATTTTTTTCATAATCAGAAGAACAGTTTGAAGAATTTCAGGATGCCTTGGCTCCACGGCACGCGGTGCGAGATGCCGCCTTTGCCCGCGAAGGTGTGCAGGCTGGCAATATACCACTCGTAGTTGCGCACCAGCGCCTGCTTGTTTGAAAACTTCGGATAGAAGTTCAGCTTCTTCTCGATCTTCTCCGTCGAGACGAACGAATCTTCGCAGGCGGTTTCATAAACCCATTTATAGAGCGGCGAGAGTTTGAAGAACTCCAGGATGCGCAGCGCCCAGATCAGCGGCTTGGCCGGAGTGCCGATCACCTTTTTGCCGAAACCCGCGCGGTCGAGGACCGCCTGATAATCTTCCTTCATCGTCGTGAACTCTCTGGCGCCGATGTTGAAGATATCATTGGCCGCCGCCGCGTCTTTGATGAGGCAGAGGTAAATCGCCTCGCAAAGGTCTTCGACATCGAGCAGTTGGTAGCGGTTGTGGCCGCTTCCAATCATTGGAAAATTCTTGCCGTCCTTGGCCCAGTCGTAGAAGAGGGCGAAGACGCCGAGCCGCTCGGGACCGACGAACGATTTCGGGCGAATAATCGGCACGCACATCCCTTTGGCGCGGGCTTCCAGACAGGCTTTTTCCGCCTCGATCTTGGCGATGCCGTACGGGCCGACGCCGATCAGCTGGTCGTCTTCCCTGAGCGGATGGTGATCCGGAATGCCGTAAACCGCGGTCGAGGAGATATGCACGAACCGCTCGACCTTTCCCTTTTCCGCTTCGGCCAGCAGGATTTTTGTGCCTTCAATATCGGTGGAGAAAATTTCCTCTTTCGTATAAAGGGGCAGGGCGGCGGCGGTGTGAATGACCCAGTTTACGCCCTGCATCACTTCGCGCACGGTTTCAGTGTTGCGGATATCACCCTTCACCGCTTTGATCCGGTCTCTTTCAGGATAATCGAACTCGACGAGATCCAGCACGGTGATATCGGTGACGCCCTGATGAAGCAGATAACGGATCATATTGATCCCGAGAAATCCGCTTCCGCCTGTCACTAAAACCTTCTTGTTCATACCGCGCTCCTGAACTAGCCTTATACCGATGAAAACTCTGAAAGAACTTGGGGAGCATAACGCCATCGCCGCGCTGACTGCAAACCTGAAAGCCGTCGGCGACGACTGCGCCGTTTTGCCGCTCGACGCGCACTACGATCTGGTCCTCACTTCCGACCCGCTGATTCAGGGCGTACACTTTGCGCCCGGCACCGATCCCGAAGCGATCGGCTGGAAAGCCGCCGCCCGCGTTTTAAGCGACTTCGCCGCGATGGGCGCCGACCCGCAATATCTGCTGATCAATCTCGTTGCGCCGCCGGAACAGGATTTCCAAACATTGGAAAAAATTTATGCCGGTGTTTCCAAGGTTCGGAAATTGTTCGACATTGACCTCGTCGGCGGTGACCTCGCGCAGGGGCCGACGCTTGAACTGCACGTCTTCGGCGTCGGTCGTGTACCGAAAGGCAAAGCGTTGCTCCGTTCCGGCGCGCGCCCCGGCGACGTCATCTACGTCACCGGCCCGCTCGGCGGCTCGTTTGAAAGCGGCAAACACCTGAACTTTA
>JBAXDG010000138.1:0-3171 GCA_037141075.1 Kiritimatiellales bacterium | reverse complement strand
AATAATTGAGAAAATCAGTTGAGTGTTGCGATGCGGGCGAGACCTTTGAGGGTCAGTTGAGAATCAACCGGAACCGGATGACCCCATCCGTCGAAAACCCATTGGGCGAAGCCGCCAGTCGCGCAGACTTTTGTGCCATGCCCCAGCTCTTTCCTGAGTTGCGCCAGAATCTCTTTCACCATGCCGAGATAGCCAAGGTGCGCGCCGATTCGCATCGCCTCTTCGGTGCTCCTGCCGACAACATGCGTGGTCTTGACCGGCTTGATATGCGGAAGCAGCGCCGTCTTTTCGGCGAGATAGTCAAACATGAGCGGCAGTCCGGGACAGATAATACCGCCGACATAGCCCTCTCTCTTTTTAACGATGTCGAACGTCAGCGCCGTGCCGAAGTCGCAAACGACAACCGGCGTACCGTAATCCGCCGCGGCTTCGCAGGCGTTGGCAAGGCGGTCAGCGCCGATCGTTTCTGGCTTGGGATAAGAAACCGGTACGCCTAAATTGACGGCATGATTCACCCAAAGAATTTCTGCAACACCCTGTGCTTTCAGGAATTTCTCCCAGCTCTTATTAACGCCGGGTTTTACGGAGGCAATCACCGCCCTCTTCGGAACCGAGCTCAGTTGGAGCGCGGGCGTTGCCGATGGTGTACGCTGAATTGAAGAAAGCTTCAGACCCTGCGCCACCGCCAGCGAGGTGCTGGTATTGCCGATATCGACAACCAACGTCGCGTTCATGAACGCTCCTTTTGGAAATTCGAAGCACGAAATTCGAATTTCGAAACAATTACCGACATCAGAATTTTCCAATGTTTGGAAACTTTTGAATTTTGCTTTCTTGTCATTATTTCGAGTTTCGAGTTTAGGATTTCGGATTTCTTGATTTCGTTACACGAAATCGAGTGCGAGGTCAGCGGACGGCGCGGAATGAGTCAGCGCACCGACCGAGATGGCGTTCACGCCGGTTTTGGCGATCTCACGGATGGTTTTGAGGTTCACTCCGCCGGAGGCTTCGGTTTTGCAAATTCCGGCGCAGAGTTTGACGCATTTACGCAGCGTGGCTGGCGGCATGTTGTCGAGCAGCACCCAGTCCGGTTTTGCAACCAGCACTTCTTTCAACTGTTCAACGGTGTCCACTTCCACTTCGACCAGCAGGTTTGGGTATTTCTTGCGCGACTCGATGATCGAACCGGCAAGCGTCCCGCCTTCGCGCGTCCAGTGCGCCAGATGGTTGTCTTTAATCAGCACGCGGTCGAAAAGGCCGTAGCGGTGGTTGGTACCGCCGCCGCAGACGACGGCGTATTTTTCAAATGTGCGCAGGGTCGGCGTGGTTTTGCGTGTATCGAGGATCAGTACATCCGGATTATCGGCTTCTTCGACATAGTGGCGGGTCATGGTGGCGATACCGGTCATGCGCTGAATAAAGTTGAGCGCGGTGCGCTCGGCAATCAGCATGGCGCGGGCTGAACCGGAAATACTTAGCACCACGTCACCGGGTTTAATGGCGGAGCCGTCCTTCTTTTTCTGAACGATTTTAAGAGAGGAGTCCACCTGCCGAAAAACTTCAGCGGCAACCGAACCGCCCGCCAGAATACCCTTCTCTCGTGCGACGAGATGGGCCTTGGCCGCTTCACCTTTCGGCACCAGTGCAAACGAAGTGGCATCGAGTTTTTTAGGACCCAGGTCTTCGGCCAGTGCGTCGCGGATACGCAGGGTTACATCGGCAAACGAGAGAATGTCCGGCAGTTTCATGTCCCTCCAATCACACCGGTTTTGAGTGGTGCGTATCCGCACCCATCATTGCGCCGACCGGCTTTAGCATCTCGATATTTTCGCAGACAATTTTAATGGCGGCGGCAATCGGCACAGCCAGCAACGCGCCGGTGATGCCCCACAGCCAGCCCCAGAAAACCAGCGACAGCAAAATCACCATCGGGCTGAGGTTGAGGTTGTCGCCCATGACCTTCGGTTCGACAAAACAACCGACAACTTGATGAATAATCAGCAAGGCAATCGCAATACCCGCCGCCACCCAGAAGTTGGGATAAAACTGCACAAAGGCCAGAAGCACCGGCGGAACCGAGGCCAGGACGGTTCCGATGCTTGGAATAAAGCTGAGCAGGAACGCCAGTACAGCCCAGGTGAACGGGAAATCCGATTTACCGATAACGAGCACGATCCAAACCAGTACGCTGGAAACCGTACTGAGTATCAGTTTAACATAAAGGTAGCGGCTGATCTGGCGCGCGATGGAAGCCGTGACTCCCGCAATGCGCTTACCCTGTGCATCCGGAAAAGCGCGCTGAACTTTGCTTTCAAAATACGGTTTGCCGAGTAGCATAAAAATCAGAAAAACCAGCACCATCGCCAGATTGCCGGTGAATGTGATGAAGGAACCGGAAAAGGCGACCAGATGCTGTCCGATCTGCCGTTTCCAATCAATCTCACCGAATGACAGCCAGGACGGCATGGTGTATCGCTCGGCAATCGCCGCGGTAATCTGCGTGAACTGATCGACGTATTTCGGATACTCAGCCACAAACGCCATCGAGCGCTCATAAAGGAAAAGACCGGTCAGATAAAAGAAACCGAACAGCAGAACCATCACAACGCCAACCGCCGGGCCGGTCGGAACACGGTGCCGGGCCATAAAATTAATCGGCGGCGCAAAGAGGTAGGAAAGAAACCAGGCGATGACCAGCGGCAGAATGACCGCTTGCGCCGTTTTCAGAACAAATCCGACCGCCACCAAAGCAATGACGCCAATCAGTGAAATCAAAACGCGCTGGTTCTGCATAAGCCGCTCCCGGTTTCAGTGCCGCGCTTCGTACGCCGCAATGTCGGCCGCATACTGGAGCGTCAGAGCAATGTCGTCCAGACCATTCAGGAGCTTGTTCCGAAGCACCGGATCGGCGTTGAACGGATATATCTTGTCGCCGGAAGTGGAATGAACGGTGACGGTTTGCGCTTCCAGATTCACCGTGGCCTGCACGCCCGGCTCTTTTTCCAATGTCTGGAAAATCGCGTCCACCTGCGCGGCGGTCATCTCAATCGTCAGCAGTCCGTTCTTTCCGCAGTTGCCGCGGAAAATATCGGCAAAGGCCGGAACATCGTCTTGTTGCGGCGCAATAACGGTCTTGAAGCCGAATTGTGCCACCGCCCAGACGGCGTGTTC
>JBAXDG010000137.1:0-3189 GCA_037141075.1 Kiritimatiellales bacterium | reverse complement strand
GCAAAATCATTTTCCGCCAGCATGCGTTCCATCAGGACCGAACCGACCATGCCGCGCCATCCTACCAAACCAACTTTCATTGCGTGCGTCCCCCGAATTAAAAGGCGGTCACGGTATTTGATTTAAAAACTGAACGCAAGCCGCTATTGTCTGCGAACCATGACGTTTTTAGCCGAAATTCTTCCTCGGACCAGCCCCTTTTGGGAATACAGCCATCCGCCCGCCGGAATGATGGCTGCAGGTCTTTTTTTTCTGCTGCTGGTTTGCCTCGGCATCGCCGCGGATGTCGGACTAGTGCTGTACTGGCTCAAAAGACCCGTCCGTATGCCGGAACTGGCCGAGCGACTCACGTCCCGCGCATTGCCGTGGCAGCTGGCGCTTGTTTTTTTCGGCACGGTGATCGGGTTCTACCTACTAGCTTCCTGGCTTTACCTTTTGATGTTTCCGGGCGGGGAAATTGAACCACAGACGGTGATTTTCCAAACCCTGTTATTTCACCTGCCGGTGCTGGGTCTGCTCGCATTGCTGTTTCATATTGCCGGAATTCAGGGCCGCGAACTGTTCGGTCTGCACTGGAAGAAAATGCCCGCGCTACTCGGTCTCTCTGTGCTTTTCTATCTGGCGGCGCTTCCGTTGCTCTGGTTCTACAGTGCGCTCTACCAGATTCTGCTCAGCCAGTTCGGCTTCGATTTCTATCTGCAGGATGTCGCTCAGATCTTAACGGCGCCGATGACGTGGCCGGTTCGCGCCGCGCTTTTCTTTATCATGATCATCGTGGCGCCGGTCTTTGAAGAGATTGTCTTTCGCGGAATCCTGCTTCCGTTTTTTGTCCGCCGGACAGGACTGCTGCCGGGCATCGCGCTGGTCTCTCTGCTGTTCGCAGGACTTCACTGGCACCTGCCGTCGCTCCTGCCGCTCTTTCTGCTGTCGGTGGTGTTCAGCCTGGCCTACGCCCGCACGCAGTCACTGCTCGTGCCGATGGGAATGCATGCCGCTTTTAACGGCGTCACGGTGGCGTTGCTTCTGCTGATGGGTTGATGAATCTATATTTTGATTGAAAGCCTGCGGCGGATGGGAGAAAACAGGACTTCATTTACTGGGTTAGGAGAAATATGAATTTACTGGGCATTGATATCGGCGGAACCAAGACGGCTCTTTCCATTGGAAACGAGCGCGGCGAAATCCTCGTTGACCAGCGGTTCCCAACCGATCCGGACAATGCACAGAAAACGCTGACCCAGACAGTTCAGGTCGCCGAAGAACTGATTGCCAAAGCCGGACTCACCGGCGAGCAGATCGACGCCATCGGCATCAGCGCGCCCGGCCCGATGTGCTCGAAACGCCGCATGATCCTGACGACACCGAACATGAAAGGCTGGGATCACGTCAAAATCGGCGACTTCATCGAAAATCATTTCAAACGGCCGACCTTTATGCAGAACGACGCCAACGGTGCGGGACTGGCTGAATATTGGTTTGGATCCTGCAAAGGCAAAGACCTGATTTACCTCACCATGAGCACGGGCATCGGTGCGGGCATTATCTGTAACGGACAGTTGATGGCCGGGGTCAACGACCTCGGCGGCGAAGTGGGTCACATGACGCTCGACCTCAGCGGTCCGCTGTGCGGCTGCGGCAAAACCGGCTGCTGGGAATCCTACTGCGGCGGAAAAAACTTCGCCGACCAGGTGCGGGCAGACATCGCCAAGGGCGTGCAGACTTCGATTCTCAAGGAGGCGGGCGGCGACCCGGCGAAAATCGGGATGCAGGAAGTCCGCGCCGCCATTCGCACCGGCGATCCTTATGCCTGTAAAAAGTGGGATGTGTTCATTGAGAAAATGGCCCACGCCGTAGGCATCCTGCTTCAGTCCTTTAATCCCGAAGCGATTGTCATGGGCACGCTGGCCATTCACGGCGGCGACCTTTTCATGCCGCAGATGCTTGAACGAATTCCCAAGTATGCTTGGAAGAGCGCCCTCGATGTCTGCCGGATCGAAGCCAGCGCACTCACCAATATCGGCGAACTCAGCGCCATCGCGATCGCCATCGCCGGCGTCCGCCATTCGAACAAAGGATAACCACCATGCTCGACATCAAATTCATCCGCGAAAATCCCGCCGCCGTAAAAAAGGCGCTCGCCGCCCGCAAGAACGATGCAGACATCGACGGCCTGCTCGCCCTCGATGCCGCCCGCCGTTCCGCGATCACCAAAGTTGAAGAACTCAAAGGCGAACGGAACACGGCCTCCAAAGCCATCGGCGGCCTGATGAAAGAAGGTAAAAAAGCCGAAGCCGAAGCCGCTAAAGAAGAAGTCCGCCTGATCGGCGACCGCATTACGGCTCTCGACGAACAGGTGCGCGAGTTCGACGAAAAAATTCTCAACACGCTTCTTTTTATTCCCAATCTGCCGCTCGCCGGCGTGCCCGTCGGCGAAAGCGCCGACGACAACGTCGTTGTCCGCACCTGGGGCGAACTCAAAAAATTTGATTTCAAAATCAAACCGCACTGGGACATCTGCGAAGCTCTCAAACTGGTCGACTTCGAACGCGGCACCAAAATTACCGGCTCCGGCTTTCCCGTTTACACCGGGCAGGGCGCGCGCCTCCAGCGTGGACTCATCCAGTTCATGCTCGATCTGCACACCACCGAGCACGGTTACACCGAAGTCGAGCCGCCCTTCGTCTGCAACGCCGACGCCATGACCGGCACCGGCCAACTCCCGAAGTTCGCCGAAGATATGTACTACATCAGCACCGACGAACTCTATCCGGTGCCGACCGCCGAAGTGCCCGTCACCAATCTTTACCGCGACGAAATCATCGAAGAAAAACTGCCGCTCAAACTGACGGCCTACACGCCGTGCTTCCGCCGCGAAGCCGGTGCCGCCGGACGCGATACGCGCGGACTGCTTCGCCTGCACCAGTTCGACAAAGTCGAAATGGTCAACTTCGTGAAGCCGGAAGATTCCGAAAAGCAGCACGAGATTCTTGTCCGCGAAGCGGAAAAGGTTTTGCAGAAACTCGGCCTGCATTACCGCGTCATCGAACTCTGCACCGCCGATATCGGCTTCAGCGCCGCCAAATGCTACGACCTCGAACTCTGGGCGCCCGGCGTCGAAAAATGGCTCGAAGTATCGTCGGTCAGCAACTTCTGGGACTATCAGGCGCGCCGCGCCCGCATCCGCTGCCG
>JBAXDG010000136.1:0-3260 GCA_037141075.1 Kiritimatiellales bacterium | reverse complement strand
GCACGGGGTCACCAACGAAGTGCAGCATTATTTGGATTTTGCGGAGCAGATTGCAACGATTGCCGATCAAGACTGGGGCAGAGACCAGATCAAAATAAAAATTTCAAGAACGCATACCCTGCTTGGACAGATCGTTCAGGCAAAGCGGGTTGCCGCAGGAGTGGATGCCTCTTCAGAGTCCGGCAAGGTGGCCCGAGTGGAAGCGACTCTGTGCGCAGAAGATGCTTTTGTCTTACAGGTAGAAGAACTGGACAGGCTGATTGCTATGGGGGATTTCGATGCTGTCAAAAATGCTCTGTATGTCTGCGCAGAACTTTTTAATCGTTTTTATGACAACACAGAGCGGCGGTCGCAGATGGAAGAGAAGATAAAAACCTCCTGGCGGCAAATACCGGTTTTTATCCGCATCGACCTGCTGCTGGAACTGGCAGACTTTGCTTTGGGCCACACCGATCAGCCTAAAGCGCTAGGTCTGGTCAATGAGGCAAAAATCATTATAGACGAACACACTTGGCCACCTGAATCCCGGATTCCGCTGGAGGCCCGTATTATTGAATGCCGTTTTCGTTCCGGCGATGAAGAGGCGGCGCGCTCCGCAGCGGCTGATCTGCGGACGCTTTATAATCAACATCAGTCGGAAATTATAAATATCGATAAAGCCGAGACGTTAATTCCGGTCGCAGAAGCGTTTCAGACTATGGGGAACTCCGCTGAGGCGCTGGCTGTTTACAAACAGGCGGTCGAGGCCGCTGTGGAAAATCCGAACTCCCGTCCGCGAGCTGAAGATTTGTCAGCCATCTGTCTTTCTATGGCGAAACGTTTGGTGGAGCCCGATGCCGCGCTTTGGGCCCGTATCCGTGAGATCAAAGGCGCGTTAGGAGACCCCTGGTAATGCGGCGTCTAATGGCATTTTTTATCGGGGCTCTTTTTTTGGGGTTAGCCGTTGTTGCGGAAGCTCTGCAGGCCGGCTCGGTTCGCGGCACGGTGTATGACAAGGAGTCCGATACCCCGCTGGCCGCCGCACAGGTTTTGATTGCCGAGACCGGCGCGAAGACAACGGCTTCGGATGAAGGAAGTTTTGTTTTTGGACAGGTGGCGCCCGGAAAATACACACTGGTTTTTTCGAAAGACGGGTATACCCGGCAGGTGGCCGCTGATGTGGCGGTTTCTGAAGGAGAGATGAAGGATGTGAACGCGTCTCTGACCGGCGAGTACACCGACATGGATGAATTAGTTGTTCAAAAACTGGAAACCGGCGGCGGAACGGAAGAAGGGTTGCTGAATCTGCGTATGGGGAGTTCGACTTTAATGGATTCGGTCG
The DNA here is from genome assembly GCA_037141075.1 of Kiritimatiellales bacterium. Taxonomy (GTDB): domain Bacteria; phylum Verrucomicrobiota; class Kiritimatiellia; order Kiritimatiellales; family Tichowtungiaceae; genus Tichowtungia. Next base: position 1,939 of record JBAXDG010000136.1, on the reverse strand, counting down.
GTGCCGAGGCGATGAGCCGGGCTGGCGCAAGCGATGCCGCTGGCGCGTTACGACTGGTGGCCGGTGCGACTGTTCAGGATGGAAAATACGCCGTGGTGCGCGGCCTGCCGGATCGTTATGTCAGCTCGCAGATGAATGGAGTGCGATTGCCGACTGCCGACGCAGACAAACGAGCCGTGCAGCTCGACCAGTTTCCCTCTGAACTGATTGAAAGCATTCAAGTTTCAAAAACCTTTACACCGGATCAGCAAGGCGATGCTTCCGGAGGGGCTGTCAATGTGGTGCTGAAGGGCATCCCGGACGCAACCGTTCTGAAGTTCAGCGCCGGAACTGAATACAACACGCAAACACCCGGCGATGGTGAATTTCTCACTTACAAGGGCGGCGGCGTCAATTTTTCGGGCATTGATGACGGCGGCCGGGATATGCAGACACCCGGAAAGGTCTGGGACGGTGCCGTCGGCGTTTCCCGCGGCGACCCGCCGCCAGCTTATAACTGGTCGCTGACTGCGGGGGGAAAAAAGGAAGTGCTGGATGGGCTGAAGATCGGCGGGCTGGGCAATTTTTATTACAAACAGAAAACATCCTATTACGACAACGGGATAGACAATTCTTACTGGCTTAACGGGCCTGGCCGAGTGATGACCCCGCAGACTAAACAGGGCGCACCCTCTTCGACCGGCATTGAATCCGGCGACAGCTTTAAAACCGCTCTTTTCGATGTGTCGCAGGGAAGCGAGGAGGTTCAATGGGGCGGTCTTGGCGCGGTAGGACTTGAAACGGAAAATAACAAGTTGATGTTGCTGTATATGCGGACACAGTCGACTGAGGACACCGCTACATTGGCGGAAGACACCCGGGGCAAGGACTATTTTGTCACCAGTCAGGTTCCCGGCTATGACCCGCGCGCGCCCTACGACGGCTATCAGGATGCAGCACCCTACCTGCGAAGTGAAACGCTGGAGTATGTGGAGCGGAAGACCGACACACTGCAACTCCGGGGTGACCACACCCTGCCGTTCCCTGAAACCGGAATCCCCGGCTATTTCGTGCTGCTGCCCCCTGAAATTGACTGGACGGTTGCGCAAAGTTTCTCCGGACTCGACAGCCCGGATAAACGGATGTTTGGCTCGCTTTGGAAACCCGGGACACCGGACACGGTCTGGGGGTCTACGACTTATGCTGGCCTTCCAGCCGGATATTACGCGAACAAAGGAGAGGCTTCTTATACGCTGGGAAACGTGCAACGGATATGGAAGGACATCTCGGAAGAGAGCGAACAGTATTCTGTGAACGGGAAAATGCCATTTGAACAGTGGAGCGGCGATAAAGGGTATCTGAAGGCCGGAGTATTCAACGACAAAGTAAAACGCGAATATAATCAGGACTCATTCAGCAATAACAATGGACCGGGAACAGGCAATCAGGAAGAAGGTCCCGCCTTGCCGTGGAATGAATATTGGAGTTCTGTTTTTCCATCAGAGGGGCATAAAATCCTAGCGACTGAAATCGACGTGGACTATAAAGCCGAGCAGAATATTTCCGCCGTGTATTACATGCTGGACGTTCCCCTCTGTCCGTTCTTCAAAGTTCTTGGCGGGCAGCGGGTCGAAAAAACGGATCTCAGTATTGTTCTGAATCCGGATTCGCAGGTCAATGCGCCCAATGGAAAAGGCGGGGCCGAGTATCTTAAGGCGAAAGATTTTGGCGTTGAACAGCAGGACATTTTACCTGCTTTGGGTTTTGAATTAAAACCGCACGATAAATTGACGATCCGCGCTTCGTACAGCGAGACGGTTGCCCGACAAACCTTTAAAGAAATGACCCCGATTCAGCAGATGGAATACCTCGGCGGCGATGTGTTCATCGGCAATACCAATCTGACCATGAGCGCTGTTAAAAACTATGACCTTCGGGCGGATTACACCCCGTTCGAAGG
>JBAXDG010000135.1:0-3270 GCA_037141075.1 Kiritimatiellales bacterium | reverse complement strand
CCCCGGACGCAGAATGGCGTTCGGGAACTGCGGCCGGTTCGGTGAATCGGGATAGTTCTGGGTTTCGAGGCAAAAGCCGCCGCGCCGGACGTACCGGCAACCGCACTTCCCTTTGAGCGTACCGTCCAGCCAGTTGGCCGCATAAAACTGAACGCCAGGTTCGGTGGTATAAACTTCCAACACACGGCCGCTTTCCGGGTCTTCGGCGCGAGCGGCAAAACTCAGTTCGCCTTCTGATTTTTTATTCAAGCAGAAGTTGTGATCGTAGCCGTTACCAAACCGAAGCTGCTCATGATCTGCCTCAATCCGCCCGCCGATAGCGTGCGGAGTGCGGAAATCGAATGGCGTTCCAGCAACCGGCACCGCTTCGCCGGTCGGAATGGCGGTTTCATCCGTTGGCAGAAAGGTATCCGCGTTGATCATCAGGATTTGTTTACCAATGGTTCCGGCATCATGCCCCGCCAAATTGAAATAGGAGTGATTGGTGATGTTGTACGGCGTGGCCTTGGTCGTTTCAGCCTTGTAGTCGATTTTCAGTTCGCTGGCGTCAGTGAGCGTATACGTCACCACGGTTTCGACTTCGCCGGGAAAGCCTTCTTCACCGTCGGCGCTGACATAGGTCATGCGAACCGCATTGCTCGCTTTGAGAAGTTCTGCCGCCCAGACCACTTTATCGAAACCGCGCAGTCCGCCGTGCAGTGCGTTTGGTCCGTTGTTCACAGCCAGTGTATATTCTTTCCCATCGACTGTGAATTTACCGCCTTTGATCCGGTTGGCGAAGCGACCGACCGCGCAACCGAAATACGGCGTCGCCTGCACATACTCCGCCGCTGTGTCGTGTCCGAGAACGATGTCGGCCATCCTCCCGTTTCTGTCCGGCGTCTCAATCGAAAGAACTGTCGCCCCGTGGGTCATGATGCGAATCTTGATACCCTTCGCGTTAGTCAATGTGAAGAGTTCAACCTTTTCTCCGTAGAAATTTTTTTCAAAAGCTTCCTGTTTTACAGCCACGCTACGCTCCTGTGTTATGGTTTCTATATTCGCTGGGCGACCGTCCCATATGACGACGAAACAGCCGTGAAAAATAAAACTGATCTTCGAATCCAACGCTCCGGGCGATTTCCGCGACCGGACGGGCTGGTGCAGACGCAAGCTGATGCGCCGCCTGTTGCAGGCGAAATTGAATCTGGTACTGCTTAAAACTGCGCCCGGTTAATTTTTTAAAGAGCCGCGAAACCGCCGATGCGCTTCGCCCGCTGATGCGTGCGGCCTCTGTCAGACTCAACTGAAGTTCGGGATGTTCACGCATCCGTTCGATCGCCGACTGAATCAAGTCATAGTCTTCGTGGCAGATCAGCTGGCTGCTGATCATCAGCTCGATCATCTGCCGGAGCATGGCGAGAAGCGTATCGATTTTCTCATCAGGAATAACCGTGCTTTGTGAAAACGCCTTCTGCAACCGTTGATCGCTTTGTTCTTTCTTCCAGCGGGCCGCATAGGGTGACACGCTGTCCGCCGCCTCGCTCCGGAACTGCCCGATCATCACAAATCCAACCAGTCCATTGTCCACAAACAGCGGGGCCACGGCCTCACGCATCCCGGCATGGCAGGTGTAGGTTACCATCGATCTCTTCCGAAGAGCCTCTTGCATCATCTGCTGGTCGGACTCCCGACAGTAGGCATCCAGCCCCATCGTTTCTCTCAGCAGAGAGCAGTATGTGCAATTGGGCCGGCTTTGCGCGTCCGGATAGAGCAATTCCCCGCCGGGCCCGAACAGTGAAACCCGGGCACCATGCAATTCGGTATACAGGTCGAATATTTCATAGACCTGCCGACTGATCCGGTAGTTTAACGGCTCCATCATTTGACAAACAAAGCGTATGTTGCCCGAAATGTCCATCCATTTGCTGATTTAGCCTATGTTAAAAAACCTGGGCTATGAGTAGATTTACGCCAAGTAAACACACCAAGGATGGAGCCCATGAATAGAGAAACTGTTGTCCAGAAAACCACCGCCGCTCATATTAAAAATTTCGGCAAACAACCCGAAAGTATTGCTTGGGCACCCGGACGTATTGAAGTGCTGGGTAACCATACCGACTACAACGCCGGCACCGTCCTTTCGGCTGCTATCGATATGGGGCATGGTTTCTGCATCTCGCGTTCCAACCGTCCCGGCATCCACCTGTTCGCCGCAGACGCCGAACAGCGGGCCAGCTTCAACCTCGCAGACACCGGCAAAGTTCCAAACATCGGTAGCGGAAATTACGTCAAAGGCGTGTTCTACTTCATCCAGGAATTTCTGGGGCAGAAAATCGACGGCCTCGACTGCACCTCTTTCGGTGCCGTGCCGCTCGGCGCCGGACTCTCCAGCTCCGCCGCGCTCGAAGTCTCCGCCGCCTTTGCCGTATTGAAAGTGCTCGGCGTCACCGTCGACAAAAAAGAAATCGCCCGCCTCTGCCAGAAGGCCGAACATCAGTTTGCGGGAACCAAATGCGGCCTGCTCGATCAGTTCTCCAGTATCTTCGGCCGCGATCACGGATTGATTCACTGTGATTTCCGAACACTGGAAGTTTCATCCGTCAAACTACCGGACGATATCGAATTTCTGGTCGTCAACCCGCACGTCAAACACAGCCTCGCCGATTCACCTTACAATGAAAGACGAGAACGCTGCGAACAGGCCGCCGCGCAACTGGCGAAGCTGTTGCCGCATCCAGTCGCCGCCCTGCGGGACGTATCGCCAGCGGAATTTGACGCCAATCGGAACCGGATCGATGCGGGCGCGGCCAAACGCGCGGCTCATGTCGTCGGTGAAATCGACCGGGTGGAGCGCGGCGTTGAACTGATCCGTAGCGGAAATCTTTCGGCGTTCGGACAGTTACTCTTCGAATCACATCAGAGTTCGATCGAAAATTTTGAAAACTCCTGCCCAGAACTGGATGTCGTGGTTGAAGCAGCCCGCGTCGCCGGCGCGCTTGGTGCCAGACTCTCCGGTGGCGGGTTCGGAGGCAGCGCGATCGTGATGGTGCGCGCAGATCAGGCACGGACCGTCTCGGAGAAGGTAAAATCCTACTGCGCGGGAAAAGGTTTCGATCCGGAAATCCTTGCTGTTACGCCCTCATCCGGAGCACTGGTCGTGCATTAAAAATACATCGAATTGGCAGAAACGTTTTCGAGTGGCTCGGCATGCCCATATATTTTGGCCTTGTGGTCGCCGCCAAGTAGAAGTAACACTCCAGTAAGCAGGGCTCTGTAGCAGGCAAGGCA
>JBAXDG010000134.1:0-3274 GCA_037141075.1 Kiritimatiellales bacterium | reverse complement strand
TGCATAGTCTTTCCGGTAGACGGGATAGGCGTACGGTTCTTTGATCAGGATGAGGTCTTCCACGTCGCCGGGCTGCAGGAATCCGTCTTTTGACAGACGTTCAATGCACAGATCAAACAGGTCCTCTTTCGAAGCTTTCCACGCAATGCTCTCGCGCAGAACAGGCATCTCCACCATCAAAATGTTTTTGCCCGGCGGGCTGGTGTGCGGACTGAATGCGTTCATTTCGGATATCCGGTTGTAGGGCTGGTTGAGTAGATAGATATATCCGGCATCAAGGATATTCTGTTTTGTCGTAACCAGACCGAGCGCCACTAAAGCCCGGTAATCCAGCCGTTCTGCCGCAAGCTTCACCTCAGAGGGAACCTCCGGGCCCAGCATGCGGATAAAATGGTGCAGCGCGATTGTAGAAACGACACGACCGCCTTCCACGACTCCAGTCTGTCCATCGTGTTCGTAACGCACCTGAACCATCCCGTTTGCTTGCTTCCGGATTTCCGTTGCTCGGCAACCGGTCTTGATTTCCGCGCCAGCTTTGCGAGCGGATTCAGCCATCCGGTCGGCGATTTCACCGAACCCGGATGGAGGATAGTAGGTCGGAAGCATTTCCCGTTCGATCAGTGAGGATCCGCGTTTCTTGAGTCTTTTCAGAAAGAGCAGTTTGAGCGTGTTGAGGAAACTCATGCGGGTATGTGTGGGGATCGAACGCGAGGAAAGTTCGGTGCAGGGGATTTTCCAGAACTGTTCGGTATACGGTTTGAAAAAGGTGCGGTAGAGATGTTCTCCGAAACTGCTGAGCGCCCAATCCTCCACCGTTTCATCTTCTCCCGGCACCGGCGCGGCGCGGCGCGGTAATAGGCGGCTTTTCAGAAAACTGAGCACCGATCGAATGCCGTTAAGATACCCCATCTGAAAAAGAACCGTTCCGGCGGTCAGCGGATAGTCGAGATACTTTCCCTCGTAATGGAACTGCACCTGTCGCGGGGCGGCTTGAAGTTGCCCGTGAAACAGTTCCTGCACGGTTTGGACGATTTCGTCATCTTCTGAAAAAAACGAGTGCGGACCCACATCCATGCCGCACCCGTTTTGATGGACGGTTCGAGCCGATCCGCCGATCTGTTCTCCGGCTTCCAGAAGCACCACCGCGACACCGGCTTCCGCCAGCTTCCATGCAAGGCTCAACCCGGAAATTCCACCGCCGAGAATGATTGTTTTTTCGGACATCGTTCAACGAGATGAACATTTAGATTTCAGTCCATCAACCCTTAAAAATCAGAAACTTTCTGAAGCTGTAGTTGATCAAAACAGAAAGTGCGGTCATCGCCACATAGGCTGTTGTGCCGGTCGTTTCGAACAGGGCGATCAAGGAAGAGCCCAGCAGGGTTCCGGCCAGATAGCTGAGAAGCGCGATGCCGAAAAACAAAAGAACCTCTCTTTTTTTGGAATGCCTGCCGGGAATAAAAACCCAGCGTGCATTCAACGCATAGCCTACCCAATTGGAGACGACAAATGTGATGGTCATACAGGCGGCGAAATTGAGCGCACGTTGAGCGGGGTCTATGGGCGCGACAGTCAGATCGAACAGGCGCACCGCCCACTCATCCTCTCTTAACGCCGGAAACACCTTCCACGCCAGCAGAGCAAACAGAACCAGCTCGACTGCGGCGCCGATTCCGCCCGCAATCAGGTAGCGGAAAAACTGACCAAACGGATTCGTTGTCCGTTTAAAAAAACCGATGCGTTTCATGCGGGCATCCTTATGGCTCTTTTCTTGATTCATGATACGGAACGCCCGCCTCATAAAGGCGGAGACGCATGCGAATACCCTCAGCAACAGACTCCTGTCCCGCCGCAACGTTTAAGGCGCGGCGGGCCGTGGCGATTGCCTCCGGATACTGCCCGGCCTCGGCATAGGCGGCGGCCAGTGTATCAAGAACGGGTGCGAGGGTTCCCTTGGAGAGATGCTCGGCGGAACGCGCCAGCGCAACGGCGCGCGGCCCGTCGCGGAGCGCGGCGTCGGGGCAGGCGGCCAGAATCCAGGCCAGATTATTTTGCACTTCGACATAGTCCGGATTGATTCGGAGCGCCCGCTCATATTGCCGAATGGCCGCGACGAAGTTGGTTCGTCCGGAAAACAGGTTGCCCAGTTTACAATTCGCTTCCGCATGATTCGGATTGATCGCAAGAGATTTTTCAAAATGCAGAATTGCCTTGTCGAATTGTCCCTGCCGGTCAAATGCGATTCCCAGATTGTAATGCGTCTCGGCGGAATCCGGATTGATTTTCAGCGCTTTTTCCAGATGGCCAGCGGCCTTTTCGAACTGGTTCTGCCGGATAAATATAACGCCAAGATTGGAGTGTGCATCGCCATAATCCGGGTTGATCTTCAGTGCTTTTTCGAAATACGGAATCGCCTTATCAAATTGTCCCTGCCGACTAAATGCAAGGCCCAGGTTGCCGTATGTCATGGCGACATTAGGGCTGATTTCAATCGACTTCTCAAAATGTCTAATCGCCTCGTCGTACGATCCCCGGTCATAAAACACAAGACCCATATTATTGTGAGCCAAAGGGTTCCGGTCTGTGCAGGCCAGCGTGTGGGTCCAGAGGGAAAAGCTGTTTCGCCAGTATTGGGTCTGCCTGTGCGCTGCTACGGCCAGAACGGTCAGAACCACCGCCGCAGTCGTGGCCAGCACCGCCCGGCGGTGTCGCAGGGCGGCGCACCAATCGGCTGCCAGCCAGACGGCCATGATCACCAGCCCGATCTGGGGAAGATATGTGTAACGATCCGCATGGGCCTGCATCCCCACCTGCATGATTCCAATGACTGGAACCAGCATTCCGAGATACCAGCACCAGCCGGTTATCAGGCAGGGGTGTTTCTTCCGTCCGGCAAAAACACCCCAGGAGATTCCGGCCAGCAGGGCAACGGATGCGCCGACTTCCCATAATGGAAGTTTGATCCCCAGATGCGGATAAAACGGTGCCAGTCGGACCGGAAAGATCAGCTGTTTGATATAGATGGCATAAGAACAGAAAGCATTTCCGAAACGCCACGGAACCGACACGGCCTGGTCTGGAAGAATCGCTTCTTGCTGGGCCCATATTGTAGCGCCGCAGAAAACAGCAGACAGCAGCAGGAGCGGGATTTTCTCAAGAATCAGCCGTGCGACCGGTTTTTTTGTTTCCAGAGTCTGGAAACGTTTCAACGGCCAGAAGTCCAGCAGCAGAAGAACAAACGGCAGAGTCACCAGCATCGCCTTTGACATCAATC
>JBAXDG010000133.1:0-3346 GCA_037141075.1 Kiritimatiellales bacterium | reverse complement strand
CGGAGGCGGTACGGCGGATCGTCACTTTGCCGGTCATGATATTTTCGCGGCGGGTGAACCGCAGGAGGGAAAGCGTGCCTTCATCATTCAGCATAACTGAAATTTGACCGGCCGGACTGGTGGTCTGATCCAGCAGGCGCACCGCCGAGGATGTTTCGCCGGGAAGCGGTTCATCAAAAACGGCGGAGAGTTTTATGGAACGGAACTGTTCGCCAGAAATACGTTGAATCAGCGCGCCGTTCCACTCGCCGATTCCGTTTTCGCCCAGCGCCTGCAAGTCGGGTGGCAGTTCCTTGGCGGCGACATAGGCGGTGATAAAACTGATGCGGCCCATTTGAATTGAGCCGTCGACAAAGCCGCAGAGCGCCTCGGAAGTCGCGGTATCCATGGTGAATGCGGTCAGTGCCGCATTGGTGAAAAGCATCTTCTCCGAAAGCAGAGCTCCGGTATCGAGCCGGGTGCAGACCAGACGGCCGTCAGCGTAGAGAACGCGGTTCATCAGCCCGTATTCATCGGACTGGATCGAAAGCGGTTGTGAGCTGTCGGCGGCGGGCCGGTTCAGTGTTTCACTGCCGTCAATACGCGCCGGACGGAAAAGCGGAATGGTGACGTAGAGCAGATAGAAAAAAACGGTGGAGACGGCGAGAATAGTGCCGATTCCACCGACAGTGATCAGCGATTTGGAAAGACGATCAGACAGGCGCACACTCCAGTGCGTTTTTTTCCGCCGCGCCCGTCCTGTAAAACTTTTCGACATATTTTTAACAGCGAACCTCCGGACGTGTTTTGAACGCGCCCGGAGGTCTCGTTCCACCTTTTTGGTTAGAAGTCCGCTTTGATGCCTACAGATTCAAGCGTCTTGCGGGCTACGCTGGCGGGCACCGGGAAGAACCCGTCTTTAAGCACATCCGTCTGGCCCTGTTTGCTGAAAACATACTTGATGAACTCGCGGCGAAGCGGATCCAGTTCGCTGCCGGGTTTGTAGTTCACATAAAGATAAAGGTAACGGGACAGAGGATATTCGCCGGTGTAGGCGTTTTCCGGAGTGGCTTCCACGGGATATGAAAACGCATCCCGTGCCAGCGGAATGGCGCGAACGTCGGCGGTTTTATAACCGATGCCGCTATAGCCGATGGCGCCTTTGTCGGTGGCAACACCCTGTACCACGGCGGAACTGCCGGGCTGCTCTTTCACGGAATCCTTATAGTCGCCCTTGCCGAGCGCGTTTTCTTTAAAATAGCCGTAGGTGCCTGAAGCGGCGTTACGGCCGTAGAGACTGATCGGCAGATTTGCCCATTCGCCTTTGAGACCAAGCTGGCCCCAGCCGGTGATGTCTTCCGCGTTACCCAGCTTGCGGTTTTTGGAGAAAATCGCATCCACCTGAGTCAGCGACAGCGCTTTGATCGGGTTGTCTTTGTGAACGTAGACAGCCAGCATGTCGATACTGGTCGGAAGTTCGGTCGGCTTGTAACCGTACTTCGCAACGAAACCGTCAATCTCCAGCTGCTTCATCGAGCGGCTCATCGGGCCGAACGTCGCGGTGCCTTCAATCAGCGCGGGCGGCGCGGTGGAGGAACCTTTACCTTCAATTTCGACCTGCACGTTCGGGTACATTTTTTTGAACCCTTCGGCCCAGAGCGCCATCATATTGTTCATGGTGTCTGAACCGATACCTTTGATCGTGCCGGAAACGCCCTGCACGGCTTTGTAATCCGGAAGATCGGCATCGACCTTCACCTGAGCCTGCGCCGACAAAACGGCCGCCGCGATCAGGACTGCGCTTAATACTGCTTTCTTCATGTAGAGTTTCTCCTTTATTACCGCTCGGTTAGTTCTAAGCGGACACCGGACGGGAGGTCTTTCCTTTCGCCTCCGCTCCCCGGCATCCGCCTCATACGGGAAGAAATATGAGCGCACTCTATTAGGGAATTGTTAGGGTTTGATTAGAACACTGCGAAAAAGTGATTTTCAGACATCTTGTTACGCCCCCTTTCTCTATTGAAAAAAAACCGGCGGGAAATCCATCTCGGCTCTCCTTTTCTCTTCCATTGAAAAACAATCCTCGCCAGAATCTGAAAATGAAAACAGCCAGCCATTCTATACGTTGCGGATGCGTTCTATTTTGTCTCCTCGCCGGCACCGCCTTTGCCCAACGCATCACCTTTCAGTCTCTTCCTGCCGGCTGGACCGTCCGGGGAAGACCCTTCACCAAAGCCGCGGTTTTCGAAATCAAAGATGATCCTGCGATCCTTGGTCACCGCTGGCTGTCCGGAACCTCCGACAACGCCAGTGCAACACTGACCTCCGGGGATCCGCTGGATATTGATTTAAAGAAAACGCCGATCCTGCGCTGGCGCTGGCGCGCCACAGTTCTTCCGCAAGGCGGTGACGGCCGTGATCCGAAAAAAGACGATCAGGCCATCGGGATTTACATCAGTTCCGGCGGCCGGTTTAAACAGCAGTCCATCGCCTATTGCTGGGAGACGCAACCGCCGGCCGGATCAGAGGGAACTGTTCAGTGCGCCCGGATCATCACCGTCAAATGGATCGCCCTGCGCGACGAAAGTCACACCGACGGCGAGACCTTCTTCATTGAAGAACGGAACCTCGCCGAAGATTTTAAAAAAGCCTTCGGCGACATTCCCGACCGAATCGGCATCGGAATCTCTTGTAACAGCCAGTACACCGGCACCCGCAGCGAAGCGCAGCTCGACTGGATCGAATTCGTCGAAGCGCCCGTCGCGGCCCCCGTCTCTGAAACAACGTGTGATTAGCAGACCGGGCGGAAGAGAGACTCCATCTCTTCCGTAATCTTCCGGGCTAATTCTTTGCGATTGGGTTCACGAATCGGTGTTTTGGAGATGCGCAGCTCGGCTTTAAATCCCGGCATTTGGAGAAGAGCCCAAATGTGGGCAATCAAACCGGGGCTATCGAGATGCCAGCAGATAGAGTCGGAGGCGGGCGGATAGCCGTCGAAGGCTTCGTAATAAATGGTACCGCAGTAGACGGGCAGTTGATGTTCAGAGGCAACTTTCAGGAGGGGCGCATTGATGGGTTGCAGTCGGTCGCCGCGCGTGCTGGTTGCCTCGGGAAAGAGAATGATCGTTTTTCCCTCTTTGATGGCCTGATCGATCTGCTGATTGACCCGCACAATATCTTTGGCGGATTCACGCTGAATATAAATGCTTCCCATTAAGCGCGAAACGGGTCCAAGTAATGGCCATTGGCGCACCTCCGATTTTGCGACAAACAGGCCACCCAGTTCGCCCGCCAGCAGAATAATGTCGTAGTAGCTCAAATGGTTGCAAACAAAGAAGCACGGTTCCGAGGGACGTTGTCCGATGAC
>JBAXDG010000132.1:0-3391 GCA_037141075.1 Kiritimatiellales bacterium | reverse complement strand
ATTCACGATGTTCAGAGCCGGAGCATAGGACTGCGGCAATGCCGGTTCAACCTTTGATTGCGCCGCGCCTACAGTTCCAAGTATTGGAAAATTGCGGCGTCTTCTGGTTTGACCTCGACGCAACCTTTACAGCGGGAGCATTTGGTTTCCAAACGTTGGATGCGGCCTTTGCGCTCCAGTGTTTCGAGCATGCCTTCCATCGCCGGAACCTCGGTCTGAAAATGGCGTGCCAATTCGGCGAGCGACATCGGCCCGCGTTCTTTAAGAAGTTTAATGATTTCGGTCAGCATCAGCGTACCTGAATTTTCGCCGCGGCTTCTTTGGAGATGATGTAGCGGCTTTCGCCGGCGGCGACAACCATGCTGGTGTCACCGGGGCGGTTCTTCATGACATGTACAAGCGCGCCGGTGAAAAGTCCCATTTCAAGCGTCTTGCGGTCACTATTGGAAATAACGACGACATCCGCGCCTTGCGCGAAATCGCTGAGCGGATGAGCGCAGCAGAGTCCCTGCCCGACCCGTCGCCCGCACCGTTGCTGCTGTCGTTTTTTGAAAAACCGTCCAAACATGATTTAGCCTTTTCTCTGGGAAACCAGTTTAAGAGTGAAGATGAACAAAAGTCCCGTCAGAAAAATCGCACCGGCCCAGACCGCCGACCGCGCGGGATGCGCGGCGAAAGTGGCGACTTGATAGAAGAGCGTCGCCATCGTCCACGCCAGAGCGGTGAGATAGCCAACGCTGAAGGACATCCACTTCCAACCGGTTTCGCGCTGAATGGCGGCAATGGCGGCGACACACGGCGAGTAGATGAGTACAAACAGCAGATAGGCGAAGGCTCCCGCTTTGCCGTCGAACGCGGCGAGCATCGTCGTCGCCGGATCGGCACCGCTGGCGCTGTAGAAGGTGTTGAGTGTGCCGACGACCAGCTCTTTGCCGAAGATGCCGGTGATGAGGCCAAGCGTGGCGGGCCAGTTGTCGGGCGTGATTCCCATCGGTTCAAACAACGGCGTCACCGCGCGGCTGAATGCGCTTAGAACGGAGTGTTCTGAATTCTCGTTACCGAAACTCCCGTCCGTGCCAATAGACCAAAGGAAGCTGAGCACCAGCACCAGAATCAGAATGATTTTCCCGGCACGCAGAATGAATTCTTTCAGGCGTTCCCACGTATGGTGAATAATCGCCACGGCGCGCGGCAGATGATACGGCGGCAGCTCCATGACAAAGGTCGTGGCATCACCTTTCAGAATGGTATTACGGAAAAGCAATCCGCTCGCCACAGCCAGCAGGATGCCGGTGAGATAAAGCGCAAAGATCACCGCGCCGCCGATCTTTGGGAAGAAAACGCCGGCAAAAAGTGCGTAGACCGGCAGGCGCGCGCCACAGGACATAAAGGGGTTCAGCAATACAGTCAGCGTCCGGTCGCGCTGATTTTCGAGCGTCCGCGCCGCCATGATGCCGGGTACGTTGCAGCCGAAGCCGACGAGCATCGGAATAAAGGCTTTGCCCGGCAACCCAATCGCCCGCAGACTGCGGTCCATTACAAAGGCCGCACGAGCCATATAGCCCGACTCCTCCAAAATCGACAGACAGAGAAACATAAAAAAGATCGGCGGAATAAATGTCGCGACAGTTTGAATGCCGCCGCCGAGACCGTCGGCCAGCAGTACATGTAACCAGACCGGCGCGCCGATGCCGGTGAGCCAGCCGCCGAAACTATTAACCAGCAAAGCGCCGAGCGTGGTATCAATCCATGCGGTAATCGGAGCGGAAAAGGTGATGGTGATGGTGAAAACTACATACATCACCGCAAGAAAAAGCGGGATGCCGAGCGCGCGGCTCAGGACAATATGGTCGATGGCGTCGGAGAAATTTTTGCGCAGCTCGCCGGTGCGGCGCGAAACATCGAGCGCAAGGCCGTGAACAAAACCGTAGCGGCCGTCAGCCATGACAATTTCAATGTCTTCGCCGATGTGCTTTTGAACTTTCGCGATTTCCGCCGCGAGCAGTTCGTCACAGACACCGATGGTCAGTTCCTCAGCAACCGGATCGCGCTCAAGCAGTTTGACGGCGAGCCAGCGGGCCGGGACAGAAACCCGTTCGGCGGCGGGTATGACCGCAGGGATTAATCGGGCCAGCGCCTTTTCGACCTGTTCGTCATACGTCACATTCGTAGTGCTCACTCGGTGCGTTGCGGCGGCTTCCGCCACGGCGCCTTTGAGTTCATCGACACCCTCTTTACGGGCGGCGACCGTCTGAATAACCGGACAATCCAAGTGCCGGGCAAGGTGTTCGACCTGGACTTCGATATGGCGACGTGCCGCCAGATCCATCATGTTGAGCACAACGATGAGCGGCACGCGCATCTCAAGCAGTTGGGCCGTGAGATAGAGCCCGCGCTCAACATTGCGGGCGTCGATAATGTTCACAACCGCATCGGGTTTTTCTTTGAGGATGTAGTTACGGGAAGCGTTTTCGTCGGGCGAACCGGCGGAAAAGGAGTAAATCCCGGGAAGATCCACCACGCGGACGGTCGCGCCGTCATGCTGGTATTCGCCCTCAAGATGTTCGACGGTGACGCCCGGCCAGTTGCCGACCCGCCCGCGCGAGCTGGTCAGAGCATTAAACAGCGTGGTTTTCCCGCAATTAGGATTTCCCGCCAGAGCTATGGTGAATTGTTTCATTCCGCCTCAATTCAGAAGGGAAATGATACGGCTCCGTCCCGCTGTTACGAGAATAAAACCTGAGCAACAAATACCGGAAAATAATAAGGGCTTCCGGAAAACCGGAAGCCCTTATCAACTTCAACGGAAACCCGCTTACCAATTTTCGCCGAGCAGTTCGAAGTGCGCCTGCGGGTGATCGCAAGCCATGCACTTGGCGGGAGCTTTGGTCCCGGTGTGCAGATAACCGCAGTTGCGGCAGCGCCAGACGACTTTTTCTTCACGCTCAAACACCTTGCCCGCTTTGATGTTTGCGGCGAGTTCTTTGTAGCGCTTGTCGTGCTGTTTTTCAGCGACGGCAATGGCGGTGAACACGGAGGCGATCAGCACGAAGCCCTCTTCTTTGGCGATTTTGGCAAAGGAAGGATACATGTCAGTCCACTCGTGTTCTTCGCCAGCGGCGGCGGCCAGCAGGTTATCGTGCGTCGTACCGACCGGTCCGGCAGGGAACGTGCTGGCAGGAATCTGGATTTCGCCGCCTTCCATCAGTTTGAAGAGCCGTTTGGCGTGCTCTTTCTCCTGATTGGCGGTTTCAGTGAAGATATCGGCAATCTGCACGTAACCTTCTTTGGTGGCGGCGCTGGCGTAGTAGGTGTAACGGTTGCGGGCCTGTGATTCACCGGCAAACGCACACATCAGATTTTTTTCGGTCTGGCTTCCTTTGAGTTCCAT
>JBAXDG010000131.1:0-3412 GCA_037141075.1 Kiritimatiellales bacterium | reverse complement strand
ATTCAGGTTCTTGTGCCGCGAGGTGTGGAGGTTCGAGTCCTCTCGAGCGCACCAGTCTTCGCTCCTTGGAGCTGCGGCTGGTAGGCTAAATGAAAAAAAGCGTTCCGGTGAAGGAACGCTTTTTTCTTTGCGCATGCGAAGTCGGTTTATTTAACGGCTTCAGTCTTGGCAGCGGAGTCGAGGTCGGGCTTTTTGATCTCCACGTTGGATTTTTTCTTCAGATCCTCAATATAGGCCATCAGAGCTTCCTGTTTTTTCTTGCCGGTCAGGTATTCCTGAAGCTGGTCTTTTACTTCGGTCAGCGAGCGGATACCCGCCTGCTCATGTTTGGTGGTTTTGATGAGGTGATATCCGAACTGGGTTTCAACCACATCGCCGACTTTGCCGACTTCCTGAGAGAAAGCGGCCGTTTCAAATTCAGGGACCATCTGCCCGCGGGCGAAGGTGCCGAGCGATCCGCCCTGCTTGCTGCTGGGGCAGTCTGACTTTGCTGCGGCGATGGTTGCGAAATCGCCGCCGGAAAGAATGTCAGCACGGATTTTTTCAATATCTTTTTTCTTCTGAGCTTTGGTGGCGTCGGTGTCTTCGGGGGTGAACTTCAGCAGGATGTGGCTGGCGGTTACAGTTTCCGGCACCTTAAAGGAATCAACGTTTTCTTCGTAGAATTTGGCGATTTCAGCGGGGGATGCGGCGGCGACATCAGCGGTTTTTTCTTCAACCAGCTTGCGAACCAACAGCTGTTTGCGCAGATCGGTTTTCCATTCGGCAAAATCGATTTTGTTTTCAGCCAGAGCCTCTTCTAGCGTGGTGCCTTTCGGTGCATCCGCCTCAATCGTTTTGATTTCTTTAGCCAGTTCTGCGTCGGTGACGGTCAGGCTGGATTTTTCAGCCGCCTTGGTGAGCAGAATGTTAGCCACCAGTGTATCGGTGACGTTCTGGTAGATTTTTCCGTACATCTGGGAAAGTTGCTGCTGCGGAACCCGGCGGCTTAACTGCATGAGTTGCATCTGTACGCCTTGCATGATTTCACCATGGGTGATTTTTTCGCCGTCAACGGTCACGACCACATCCTCGGCGGAAGGTGCCAGCGGATTGGGTTTGAGCGGTTGTTCGAAAAGATCCGGAGTCTGCTGGGCCAAATCAATGGTTTCGGCGGTCGGGGCGGCTTTAGCCGCTTCCTTTGATGTTTCTTTTGAGCAGGCGGTGAATACAGCTAACACAGCGATAGCGGCAAAGAGACTGGCGATTTTTGTTTTCTTGACGAGCGTGGTCATGTTCAGAATTCTCCTCTTGATTGTTAATCCTCTACCGCGCAACTCTATCGGCGGGCAAGGGCGGCATATTCATATTTAAGGGCTTTTGTGTCAATCCAAACGCCTTTAAATAACATTCGGGGGATATTGACCATGGATCCGGCGGAACGTTCATTTAAATGTCAGCAGTGCGGCGCTTGCTGCCGCTGGTCCGGACATGTTCTGCTCACAGAGACTGATATCGCCCGGCTGGCGGTGGCGGCGGGCCTTTCGGAAGAGACCTTTATTTCCCGTTACACCGTACTGGCGGCCAATCGCAGCCAGTTGAGTCTGGCCGACGGGCCAAACGGTAGCTGCGCGCTTCTTAAAGACGGACTCTGCACCCTCTATGAGGCGCGTCCCGCTCAGTGTCGCGACTTCCCGCAGGGCTGGCGCGTGGCCGAAGGTTGCCCTGCGCTTAAAGCGCGGGATAAAACCGACACAGTTTAAGCGTTGAACAGGAACCCTGTTTTCAAGATAATCACCGCCCTTAACTCGTTTAAAGAGGAGACCCGTCGAATGTCCGTAATCGAAGCCAATGAAATTTTGAACATCCTGCCGCATCGCTATCCTTTTATGCTCGTCGATCGCATTATCGAGATCGAAGAAGGCAAACGGATCGTCGGTATCAAGAACCTGACCTTTAACGAGCCGTTTTTTCAGGGACACTTTCCCGGTCGTCCGGTCATGCCCGGCGTTCTGCAGATGGAGGCCATGGCGCAGGTCGCTGGCATTCTGCTTAACAAAATGTTCGGCGGCGAAGGAAAGATTTCTTTCTTCGCGGCCATCGACAACGCTCGCTTCCGTCGGCCCGTTGTGCCGGGCGACCAGCTCCGCATGGAAATTGAAATCGTTAATGCCAAGCCGCGTCTTTCTAAAGTAAGTGCCAAGTCGTTTGTCGACGGCAAGTTGGTTTCCGAAGCCGACCTGATGTTCAGCTCCGCAGGGTAAAAGACATGAGCAGTATTCATTCCACAGCAATTGTCGGCGAAGGCGCCGTGCTCGGCGCGGACGTTAAGCTGGGTCCGTACAGCGTGGTCGGCCCCAGTGTAAAAATCGGTGACGGCACTGAACTGATGGCTCACGCCGTTGTCGACGGCAACACGACTATCGGAGCGGGGTGTGTCATTCACCCCTTTGCCCGCATCGGCGGTCCCACACAGGATCTCAAATTCAAGGGCGGCGCGCCCGGCGTAATTGTTGGCAACAAAACCGTCATCCGCGAATGTGTCACCATCAATGCGGGAACGCACGACGGCGAAATGACTGAAGTGGGCTCCGGCTGCCTGCTGATGGCCTACAGCCACGTCGCCCACGCCTGCAAAGTCGGCAACGGCGTTATCATCGCCAACGGCACGCAGCTTGCTGGTGACGTGATAGTTGAAGATTTTGCCATCATTGAAGGGCTTTGCGGGGTAGTTCAGTTCCGACGCATCGGAACCATGGCGTTTCTCGGCGGCTACACCAAGGCCACCAAAGACGTGCCGCCGTACATGATCGCGGACGGGCTCGACATTGAAATTCGCGGCTTCAACAAAATCGGAATGGAGCGCCGCGGGGTGTCCGAGGAATCGCGCAACGCCATCAAAGAAGCCTACCGCATTCTCTATCGCCAGAAACTTCCGGTTGCCGAGGCGCTTGAACAGATGGAAAAGGAGTTGCCCTCCACACCGGAAGTGCAGCACCTGATCAACTTTATTCGTACTTCCAAAACCGGAATCGTGCGCTAAGCGGAGAACCGCCATGCAAAGCAGTCAACTCGCCAGTTTGTTACAACGGACCGAACTCTTCACACCGGAACAGGTGGAGGGGCTTCTGCCTTCTGTAGCGGCGGCGGGCGTGGCTTTCACAGATACCGTCGTTGAAAAAACCGGTGTCAAAGAGGAAGTTTTCCTCGAAAAACTGGCGGGCGTTATGAATCTGCCGTTCATGCGCCTTGCCAAAGCGGAGATTGCGCAGGAACTGCTCGCTAAAGTTCCTCCCAAAGCGGTGTTCCAGTACAACATCATGCCGGTTTCTGAAGAGAATGGAACATTACGGATTGCTACCGCCAATCCTTTGCAACCCGGACTGATCGATGCCATGCGTCTCGTCACCGGTGGCCGCATCAAACTCGCGCT
>JBAXDG010000130.1:0-3429 GCA_037141075.1 Kiritimatiellales bacterium | reverse complement strand
TCCCATCTTCAGGGCAGGGTGAAATTCCCGACCGGCGGTAAAAAACAGTCCGCGAGCCGAAAGGCAGATGCAGTGTGATTCTGCAACCGACAGTAGAGTCTGGATGAAAGAAGATAAACAGAATGCAAAAACCTTTCTGCCCTGAAAGACCTTGGGTCTTCAGGGTTTTTGCATGTAAGGATGGTTTGGTATGAGCGAGAAGATGTTTGATTCAATAGAAGATGTTCTGGATGCCATGCGGCGCGGCGAGATGGTGCTGATTACGGACGACGAAAACCGTGAGAACGAAGGCGATGTGATCTGCGCGGCCGAATCCTGCACGCCGGAGCAGATTAATTTCATGATCACTCATGCCCGCGGGCTGGTCTGTGTGCCGGTCACCGCGGAACGGGCGGCGCACCTCGGCCTGAAACGGATGAACATTTCGCATGAAGGCGATAAGTTCAAAACGGCTTTCGCGGTTTCCGTTGATGCCGTCGACAGCACCACCGGAATCAGTACCGCAGAACGGGCTCATACCGTCCACATGCTGGTCGATCCGAAAACCCGTCCCGAAGAGCTGGTCTGCCCCGGACATATTTTTCCTCTGATCGCAATGGATGGCGGCGTGCTGGAGCGCGCCGGGCATACTGAGGCGACGATCGATCTAACCCGTATGGCCGGGCTTAAGCCCGCCGGAGTGATTTGCGAGGTGACCAACGACGATGGTTCAATGGCCCGCCTGCCGGAGCTGATCGCGTTCGCGAAGAAACATAAACTGAAGATGACCTCGGTCGCGGAAATTGCCAAATACCGCTACGTCAATGAAAAGCTGGTTCACATGGAGCGGCAGGTAAAAATGCCGACAGACCACGGCGACTTCACGCTCCGCATTTACAGCTCGATCGTGGACGACAAAGATCATCTGGCGCTGTTTGTCGGTGGGCCGACGCCGGATAAGCCGCACCCGCTGGTGCGGGTTCACAGCGAGTGTCTGACCGGCGATGTGTTCGGCTCACAGCGGTGTGACTGCGGCCAGCAGCTTCAACACGCTTTGCAAATGATCAGCGAGTACGGCTACGGCGCAGTGATCTACATGCGGCAGGAAGGGCGCGGCATCGGCCTGACCAAAAAAATCCATGCTTATGAACTTCAGGATCAGGGAATGGACACCGTCGAAGCCAATGTGGAGCTCGGCTTCGCCGCCGACCTGCGCGACTACGGCATCGGCGCGCAGATTCTAAAAGACCTCAACATGACGGAGATCCACCTGCTGACCAATAACCCGGCCAAGATTGACGGGCTGGATAAATACGGTATTGAGATTGTCGAACGGGTGTCTATTGTGCTTCCTTCAACACCGCACAACGTGCGCTACATGAACACCAAGCGCGACAAAATGAAACACATGCTTTGAGAGTTATCATGGCTAAAGGATTCAATCAGACTAAAGAACTGGATGCGAGCGGACTGAAGTTCGCGATCGTGGTCAGCCGCTTTAATGCGGAGCTGACTCAGCAACTGGCCGACGACGCGTTCCAATGTCTGGAAGAAAACGGCGCGAAAGTTCCAAACATTGGAATTTTTCATGTGCCGGGAGCGTACGAAATTCCGGTGGTGATTAATGAGCTGGCGAAGAGCGGAAACTATGACGCGCTGATCGCGCTGGGCGTGGTGGTGGAAGGCGAAACGCCGCATGCGCAGATGATCGGCGAGTCGACCGGCATCGCGCTGCTTGATATCGCCCGCGAACACGGCGTGCCGGTCATCAACGAAATTGTCGGCACGCGCAACTGGGAGCAGGCGGTGGCGCGCTGCACCCGCAGCCGGACGAGCCGCGGCTGGTACGCCGCCGAAGCCGCCATTGAAACCGCCAATGTTTTGAGAAAGATAAAAGGTTCTAAATGACAAAAGTGACTGGGCGCCGTCAGGCGCGTGAATGGGCTGTGCAGCTTCTGTTTCAGACGGAGTTTAATCCGGATAATCTGGATCAGGCTCTGGCCGATTTCTGGAATGACGAAGAAAAGAAACCGTCGGAACGCGACACGACCTACGTCAACGAAGTGGTGCATGGCGTGATCGAAAAACGGCGCGAGGTCGACCGGACGATTTCGAAGTATACGCAGAACTGGGACGTCGACCGTCTCGGCGTGCTCGACCGTACGATCCTGCGCGTGGCGGTTTACGAAATGCTTTTCCGCAGCGATATTCCGCCGGTGGTTTCCATCAATGAAGCGGTCGAGATCGCCAAAGCCTATATCAGCAAAGAGTCCGGCCGTTTTGTGAACGGTGTGCTCGACCGGATTCAAAAAGAACTCAACCGGCCTTCCCGCACACATAATCCGCAATGAGTCTTCACGAACCATTCATGCAACGGGCGCTCGCGCTGGCAAAACGCGGGGAAGGGCTGACACGGCCCAATCCGCCGGTCGGGGCGGTGCTGGTTCAGAATGGACAGATCATCGCCGAAGGCTTCCATAAAAAAGCTGGTCTGGATCACGCGGAGCGCGCCTGCCTGAAGAGCCTAAAGCCTAAAGCCCAAAGCCTAAAGTCTGCTACCCTCTACGTAACCTTGGAGCCTTGTTCAACCACTGGGCGCACTCCGCCGTGCACGGACTTGATTCTGGCACGCGGCATTCGACGCGTCGTGATTGGCGCAAAAGACCCTAATCCAGTCCACGCCGGGCGGGGCATCCGGATTTTACGCCGTGCAGGTGTAGAAGTGATCACCGGTATCTGCCGCGCCGAAGCCGAGGCGCTGATTGCCCCGTTTGCTAAACGCATTCTCACCGGCATGCCGTATGTGACGCTCAAGCTGGCCGCAACTCTCGATGGCCGGATCGCCGACGCATCCGGAAAATCCAAGTGGATAACCGGCCCGCAGGCGCGGGCTAAAGTGCAGGATCTGCGCCGTTCGGCTGATGCCATTATGGTCGGCGCGGGAACCGTGCGCGCCGATGATCCGTCGCTTCTGCCGCGTCCGGCCAAAGGCCGCGCGCCGTTGCGGGTGGTGGTCGGCTCAACTCTTCAGGCGGACGCCAAAGTGCTGACCGATGACGCGTCGGATCGGACGCTGGTGATGAATGGCCCGCTTAAGAAAATTCTGCGCGAGCTCGGCAAGCACGGTGTGATGCATGTGCTGTGCGAAGGCGGCGGAGAACTGGCCGGATCGCTGGTACGCGCCGGACTGGTGGATGAGTTCGCTCTGTTTATCGCGCCGTCGCTGATCGGCGGCGACGGGGTTCCAATGTTCGGAAAAAAGGGCTGGCCGCTGGCCAATATGCCGCTTTTGCATTTCCAGACCTTGGAAAAATGCGGAAAAGATGTTTTCATACGGGCCTTACCGGTCAGGGAGAAATGATGTTTACAGGGATTGTTCAGAGACTTGGAACGATTGTGGATGTGAAGATGCACGGCGCGTCGGGCCGTATCACGCTGAAGCCGAACCGT
>JBAXDG010000129.1:0-3455 GCA_037141075.1 Kiritimatiellales bacterium | reverse complement strand
TGTGTATGATGAAGAAAAGTATAGTTGGCAGAGCCGGTCTGCTCTGCGGTTTGTTCGGCATCATGATGATGCTTGCAGGAAATGGATTAGCTCAGGATACGGTGGCCGGAGTGGTGGCTGGAGCGGTTGCGGCTGCTACGCCGCCAGCGGTGAGCAATACAGGTGATACAGCGTGGATGCTGATGAGCACGGCGCTGGTTTTCCTGATGATCCCGGGGTTGGCCTTCTTCTACGGCGGTTTGGTCCGTAAAAAGAATGTGCTTTCGATCCTGATGCAATGTTTCGTGGTCATCTGTCTGATTACCCTGCAATGGGTGATCTTTGGGTACAGCTTGGCCTTCGGCCCGGATGTGAAGGGCTTGATTGGTAATCTGGACTGGGCCTTCTTGAAGGGCGTCGGTGCGGATCCGTTTACCGGCTATGCCGCGACGATTCCGCATTCGGTCTTCATGATCTTCCAAGCCATGTTTGCCATCATTACACCTGCGCTTATTCTTGGCGCATTTGCCGAACGTATGAAGTTCTCGGCGTTCTGCGTGTTCATGCTGCTGTGGTCCACGCTGGTATATGATCCGGTTGCTCACTGGGTCTGGGGCCTAGGCGGTTTCCTGTCGCGCTTTGATGCCGCCGGCAATGCTGTGGCCGGAGCGCTGGACTTCGCTGGCGGTACCGTGGTGCATATTAACGCCGGGATCGCCGCGCTCGTAGCTGCGCTGGTGTTAGGGAAACGCGTTGGATCGATGTCTCCGCCGCACAACCTTCCGTTCGCTGTGCTGGGAGCGGGCCTGCTGTGGTTCGGCTGGTTCGGGTTTAATGCCGGCAGCGCGCTCGGTGCTAACGGACTGGCAGGCAACGCATTCATCGCCACACATGTGGCAACCGCCATGGCGGGTTTGACTTGGGCTCTTTGCGACTGGCTGTGGCATAAGAAGGCCACGACTCTGGGTATGATCACCGGAGCGGTCGCGGGTCTTGTGGCCATTACACCGGCTTGCGGATTCGTCTCGCCGATGAGCGCCATCTGGATCGGTGCGGGCGCTTCGATCATCTGCTTCATCGCGGTGACGTTTATCAAGGCTGTCTTCAAATATGACGACACGCTGGACGCTTTCGGCGTACACGGCGTGGGCGGTATCTGGGGCGCACTGGCAACCGGTATCTGGGCCGAGAAATCGTTCGGCGGATTTGACGGTCTGTTGCACGGCAACCCGGGACAGTTCCTGATTCAGCTCAAGGCGGTTCTCGTTACGCTGGTTTATTCCGCCGTGGTGACATTCATACTGCTGAAACTGGTCGATAAACTCATGGGTCTGCGTGTTACCGAACACGAAGAACGGGTGGGGCTGGACCTGACTCAGCACAAAGAAGCCGGTTACACAACGATTGACTAACTGAAAGGAACAAAACCATGAAATACATAGTCGCTATTATTCAACCCGACCGTCTGGACCCGGTTCTGGATGCGCTTGAGAAGAAAGAAATTCATCTGGTGACCGTTTCCACTGTAATGGGACGCGGACGGCAGAAAGGCATCGCGGCGGTTTACCGCAGTCACAAGGAGGCAGGCAGCCTTCTGAAAAAAGTGAAGCTGGAAATTGTCGTCAACGAAGAGTTCGTGAAGCCGACGATCGACGCCATCACGGACGGCGCGCGGACTGGAGAGATCGGGGACGGCAAGATATTCGTCCTGGAACTGAAAGATTGCATGCGCATACGAACCGGCGAAACCGGCTCTGTTGCCATCGGCTAATAAATTAAAAGAGAATGCGTCCGCGCGGTTCGCACGGGGAATGGGGCCGCCGGACGCACTCGAAATAAAGAAAAGGAGAACAGAAAACATGAAAAAAATAATGATGATGATAATGACTGCGGTGATAGCTGCAGGGGTTGTACATGCGGCGGATGTGAGCGCCACGGCGGATTTCGCCAGCGCCTACATTTTCCGCGGAGTTACGTATAACGATGGACTCGTATTTCAGCCCGGCGCGAAAATCTCCGGATTCCCGATTCCAGCGGAGTACGGATCTATCGCGGTAGGCACATGGGCGAACTACGACATTGGTAATTACGACGGAGCAAAGAAGAAAAATGAGTTCTCGGAAATCGATTATTACGCAATCTACACTCTGCCAGTGAAGGTGGTTGATCTCAGTGTGACCTACACCGAGTATACTTATCCGAACAGCGCAAGCGAAGCGGACAGGGAAGTAGCCCTGAGCGTCGGTAAGGCAATTGGTGAAACCGGACTCTATCCGTCTCTCACCGTCAATTACGGGCTGGACGGTCTGGTTCGGGAAAACTGGTACATTCAAGGCGGTCTCGACTACACCAAAAAGCTGACGGAAGCATTGACCCTCTCTTCGGGCGTAAAGGTCGCCTATTTGGTCAATCATGCTGGTAAAGACGGCTTCAACGATGCAACGGCCAAAGTTGGATTAAGCTATGCCCTGACCCAAAACTGGGCCATCAATGCTTCGTTG
This sequence comes from Kiritimatiellales bacterium, assembly GCA_037141075.1. Taxonomy (GTDB): domain Bacteria; phylum Verrucomicrobiota; class Kiritimatiellia; order Kiritimatiellales; family Tichowtungiaceae; genus Tichowtungia. The sequence goes on along the minus strand of JBAXDG010000129.1, from coordinate 975 downwards.
AACTATGTCGCTCAGCTGGATGACGAAGTGCTGGTGGATACACCGGCCGGAGAGCCTTCGACCAGCGGCACTTTCGGATACGATACGCCCGTTTATGGGACACTCGGCCTCTCCTGCAACTTCTAAGCTGGACGAGAAAACATGATGAAAAACCCGCTCCGGAATTCCGGGGCGGGTTTATTTTTCCGAACCTTGGAAAAAATGTGTCCAGACATTGGAAGCGGCGTTAAGGGCGCGGGCGCGGTGCGAGATTTTATTTTTCACTTCGGCGGGCAGTTCGGCAAACGTTTGATTGTAACCATCCGGAACGAAGAGCGGATCGTAGCCGAAGCCCTGATCGCCGCGCAGCTCTTCGATAATCCGGCCCTGCACAGAGCCTTCGACCGTCAGCGGATTTTCGCCGGGCAGGGCGAGCGCGATAACGGTGCGGAACCGCGCGCGGCGATTCGGTTTTCCCGCCAGTTCGCGCAGAAGTTTTTTATTATTGTCGGCATACGTACAGCCTTCGCCCGACCAGCGCGCCGAATAGACGCCCGGTTCGCCGTTCAGCGCCTCGACTTCCAGTCCGGAATCGTCGGCCAGCGCGGGCAGTCCGGTGGCCTGGCAGATCTCGACCGCCTTTTTAATGGCATTGGCCTCCAGCGTGTCGCCGTTCTCGACGACATCGGGAATATGCGGAAAATCGAAGGCGGAGCAGACTTCCAATCCTTGGAAATTAAAGATGGCGTGAATTTCTTCGAGCTTGTGCGGATTGCGTGTGGCGATGACCAGTTTCATGGCGCGGAGTGTGGAAGTTCGAGGTTCAGAGTTCAAGACCAGCTTAATTCAAATATGCGCTTGCGCACGGTGGGTGGAGAAGTTATGTTTTTCGGCCTTTCCCGCGCTCGGGTGGTGAAATTGGTAGACACGCCAGCTTGAGGTGCTGGTGGCCGCAAGGCCTTCGGGGTTCGAGTCCCCGCTCGAGCACCAACTTAG
>JBAXDG010000128.1:0-3467 GCA_037141075.1 Kiritimatiellales bacterium | reverse complement strand
ACGCGCACGAATCGCTGATCGCCACGCGCCCTTTTCATTCGCCGCACCACACGGTTTCCGACGCCGGACTGCTCGGCGGCGGAACCCATCCGGTTCCGGGCGCGGTGAGCCTCGCGCATAATGGTGTGCTCTTTCTCGACGAACTGCCGGAGTTTCACCGTAATGCGCTGGAAGTATTGCGCCAGCCGCTCGAAGACGGCGTGGTGACGATTGCCCGCGCCGCGGCCAGCGTCACTTTCCCCTGCCGCTTTATGCTGGTGGCAGCGATGAATCCGACGCCCGACGGTTATTTCCCCGACGACCCGCGCTCCACTTCGACGCCGCTGCAAGTCAGCCGTTATCAGAGTAAAATCTCCGGTCCGTTGCTCGACCGTATCGACATTCACATCGAAGTGCCCGCCGTGAAATACGAGCAGCTTTCCAATCTGGAGAAAGGCGAACCGTCGGTATCGATCCGCACACGGATTGTCGCGGCGCGGAAGATTCAGCAGGAACGGTACGCCAAAGACCGGCACGTCCACTGCAATGCCGGTATGCAGCCGAAGCATTCACGGAAATACTGTCATCCGTCCGACGAAGCGGCGCAATTGCTGAAAACCGCCGTGGCGGAAATGAATTTCAGCGCCCGTGCTTATGACCGGATTCTGAAAGTCGCGCGCACCATCGCCGACCTTGCGAACGAAGAGAAAATCGGCACCGAGCACATTGCCGAAGCAATTCAATACCGCACCCTCGATCGCATGGGATAAAAAAGCGCAAAGAGTGCGGGGCCCGTACTTGATCTGCAGCCCCGTAAGGCCTCCGCCCTCTTTGCACAATATCACCAAAGCACGATCACGAAGATGAAGGCCATCAGACCGGCCACCATTACCAGATATTTGATGACCGCCCAGACCGCCTCCCGGACCGGCAAAGCGGATGTCCTGTTTTTCATCATCGCCCCTCCTTCGAAAGCCGCCTCTGCACATAAACGCGAATTACTTTGTCGAGCGTCCGCCCGAGCGGTTGGTTATGTTGACGGCTGTATTCCTGAAGCCGTTTTTTAACCTCGCTCGAGATCTGCACGCTCTCGGAAGCATTCCCCGAACTGGCATCTGCTTCGCTCATGACGACAAGTTGCCACTTTTGTGGTAAATTTGAAAACAAAATTATCAAGAAAATTAGGGGTTTGATTCCGGTGGAATTTTTACTACATTCCGGCCATGGGAGATACAGAGTCAGTCCGGATCAGCAAAGAGCTGAAACAGCAGTTGAAACAGATGGCGCAGTCCATGCGCCCGCGAACTGCCGTGCAGTACCTTATTGAGGATGCCATTGAGCAGTACCTCGACCGGGTGGCCGAAGAGAACAGCCCCGCCTATCAGGTGAAGCCGAACGTGAAGGCAAAGAAGAAGGCATAGACGTTGCCGGAAAAGCCTGTCCTATAAATTCGATTGCAGGACGCCCCTCCCGAGGGGAGGTTGTGAAAATTATTCTATATCCGGAAAATGAAATCATCGCTGCCCGGCACCAGTTTGTGGCCCATCTTCCGGAGTTTGGCCCTCGTCTTCTCACCAGTGCTTTCACGCGGAATCGTCACCGCGCCTGCATAAATCTCTTCAATCAGCTTCTGAATGATCTGCTTTGCGGCATCCGGATGAGACAGCTCAAATGCGCGACGACGCATCTTAGCCATCCGCTCCGGATCCTTTAACAACAGATCCACCTTGTAGGCCATGGTGGCAAGCTGGTTGCATTTCACGGCCGCGCCGTTTTCGAGGAGAAAGTCGCTGTTGCGCTCCTCCTGCCCCGGAATCGGTTGATAGATCACCATCGGCAGGCCGCAACTCATCGCCTCGGCGGTGGTCAATCCGCCGGGCTTGCCGATGTAAAGGTCGGCGGATTTCATCCACTCATCCATTTCCGTGGTATAGCCCAGCACTTGGAAGTCGAGATGCGCCGCGGCATCCGTACGCTGACTGAGCTGATCGAGCACGCTCTGGCGCAGCTTTTCGTTTTTCCCGCAAATGACCACAATCTGCACCGGCGTGGTGAGATCACTCAGCACCTCAACGATCCGCTCGGCCGAGCTGACGCCGAGCGCGCCGGCGGAAACCAGCAGCATGGGGATGTCATTGCGCAGCCCCTGCTTGGTTCGCAACGCTTTCCGATCTTTCGTCTCACAGAATACCGGATCGATCGGAATGCCGGAAACGGTGATGCTTTCGGGCGGAAAACCGATGTTTTCGAGTTGTACCCGCGACTCTTCCGTGGCCACGAAGTAGTGATGAATCAGCCGAGACAGCCACATGGCGTGCGCATAATAATCGGTGACGGTGATAGAAAGTTGCGTGTCCACCTTGCCGCGCTTGATCAGGTGCGAAAGAATTTCCGACGGCAGGAAATGAGTGCAGATGGTGATGTCCGGCTTGAACTTTTTAATCTGCCGCACCAGCGGCCCAGTGTTCATCCGGTCGAGCATCAGGCGCATTTTTTCGGTCTTCCACGGCTCATCCTGAGATTCGTAAACCCAGCCGAGCAGAATCGGCGCGCTTTTGACCAGATCAATATAAAACTGTCCGTAGAATCGGCGGAATATTTTGTTGGTATAGCGCAGTGCATCAATATGCAGCACCTCGCCGATCGCCGGATGAGCCGCGGCGGCCGTGGCGAGCGCCTCGCCGGCGCGGATGTGCCCGGTTCCCGCGCTGACCGAAAGAATCAGCACGCGATGTCCCGGCAGTTGCCGGCGTGTCTTTTTCATATCAGCTCCCGATGCACCAGTTCGTGAACCAGCCGATCGGCCTCGGCGTGCGCGGTTTCGATGAACGCCTTGAAGTCCTCAACATTTTTCCCGGTCGGATCGGGTACGTTGAGTGTCGCAACCTCGTCTTCGCCCTGCCAGCCATACTCCATCAGCCGGAAAACTTTGTCCTTCGCCTCCGGATATTTTTCGAGAATGAAATCTTTGTGTTCCTGCTCCATCACCAGAATCAGATTGGCGCTTTTCATCAGGCCGTCGGAAAGCGGTTCCGCCGTGTGCTGGCGCAGGCTGAAGCCGTTGTTGCGGGCGATCAGAGCAACAACGTCGTTCACTCGCCCGCCGCCTGACGCCTTCGTGCCCGCCGACGTGATGTTGATGCGTTTGAGCGCGCTGGAACGATATTGCGAAAGGTAGTGCTTGAGATAGCCGGCGAAATAGGCGCTGCGCGTGCGGTTCGCCGTGCAAACAATGACCAGATGGAACTTCTTCCGGAAGAAAAACATGCGTTGAGTGATAGATCAAAACAGCCGTTTTAACAAGTCAAACATCAGCGCGTTGGCTTTTCCAAGCATCGGAAAAAACGACCTCATCTTTTCCAACGTTTGGATAAACAGCCCGTCCGTCATTTCATTTTGACAGTGCTCATAGAGCGACAGCAGACTCTGTTCCGTCGTTTCGAGATGAAACTGGAGCGCCAGCACGTTGTCTTTGTAGATGAAAGCCT
>JBAXDG010000127.1:0-3513 GCA_037141075.1 Kiritimatiellales bacterium | reverse complement strand
CTGCCGCGCTTTACCGGCGGGGCGGTCGGGTTTCTCGGCTACGACATGATTTCCGTCTTCGAGCCGCGCGTGCCGGTGATCAAAAAAGATGTCATTGGCAATCCCGACATGGTGATGATGATTACCAACGCCATTATTATTTTTGACCGCGTCAACCACACCATGAAAGTGGTGGCTAACGCCTATGTGGACGGCGATCCGGACAAAGCCTATGACGAAGCGCTGGCGGAAATTGACGAGTTGTGCGCGGCGCTGCTGCAACCGGTTGATCGGGTGCTGATCGACGCGCATCTTGACGTGGAGCCGGTTGTGCCCGACTCCAACACCACGCCGGATGAATACCGGAGCATGGTCGCCAAGGCGCAGGAATATATCCGTTCCGGCGACATCATTCAGACGGTTCTTTCGCAGCGGTTCGAAGCGGACAATACGGCTGACTCGCTCGATGTTTACCGTGCGTTGCGCTCCATCAATCCGTCGCCCTACATGTTCTGCCTCGACCTCGCCGAAAGCGCGCTGGTCGGCTCGTCGCCCGAAGTACATGTGCGCTGCGAAGACCGCCATATCGAAGTCCGTCCGATCGCCGGAACCCGTCCGCGCGGCAAAACAGAGGCTGAAGATTTGGCTCTGGAAAAAGAGCTGCTCGCCGATCCCAAAGAACTGGCCGAACACGTTATGCTCGTCGACCTTGGCCGTAACGACATCGGCCGTGTCTGTGAATTCTCGAGCGTTAAAGTGCCGGAGCAAATGGTCATCGAACGCTACAGCCACGTCATGCACATCGTTTCGGATGTCACCGGAACGCTTGCGCCGGAGTACGACGCATACGACGTCCTGCGTGCCACGTTTCCTGCCGGAACCGTCAGCGGCGCGCCCAAAATCCGTGCCATGGAAATCATTGCGGAACTTGAAAAAACGAAACGCGGACCATATGCCGGCGCAGTCGGCTACTTCAGCTTCGACGGCAACCTCGACTCCTGCATCACCATTCGCACCGTAGTACTCGACAAAAACAAAGCCTACGTGCAGGCCGGTGCCGGCATCGTCGCTGATTCAGTTCCCGAGATGGAATATCAGGAAACCCGCAATAAAGCCCGCGGCATGATGAAAGCGCTCGCGCTGGCAAAGCACTACGCCGCCGCGCGGGAAGGGAAGTCGAAATGATTTTAGTAATAGATAACTACGATTCGTTTACCTACAACCTCGTGCAGTATCTCGGGGAACTGGGCGCGGAGATGAAGATTTTTCGCAACGACAAAATCACCATCGCGGAAGCCATTGCGCTCAAGCCCGCGAAGGTTTTGGTCAGCCCCGGTCCGTGTTCGCCTCGCGAAGCGGGCATATCCTGCGACATCATCCGCGAATTCGGCCCGCGTGTTCCGCTGCTCGGCGTCTGCCTCGGCCATCAGGCGATCGGCGACGTCTTCGGCGGTAACGTTGTCCGCGCCGCGCGGCTCATGCACGGCAAAACCTCGCCGATTCTGCATAAAGGCGAGAGCGTGTTCAAAGGACTGCCCAGTCCGTTCGACGCCACGCGCTATCACTCACTACTCGTCGAACGTGAAAGCCTGCCGGCCTGTTTGAAAATCACTGCCGAAACCGCTGAAGGCGAAATCATGGGACTAATGCACACCCAGTTTCCGGTGCACGGCGTCCAGTTTCATCCCGAATCGATCCTGACCCAGCACGGCAAACAGCTCCTTCAGAACTTTCTGAATATGTAGGTGCTGGATTATGTTTTTCGACACGCACGTCCATTTCGATGATTTCGTAAAAGACGGCACACTGGAGCAGGTGCTGAAGCGCGCAGAATCTTCCAGTGTTCGGAAAATGATCGCAGTCGGCGGTTCGCCGGAAGCCAATGAGCTGGCGCAACAAATGGCCGAAACGCACCCGAACCGGATTTATGCCGCCGCCGGTTATGATCGCCACATGGCGGATGCGAACTGTGACATTGCCGCGCTCTGCGAGCTGGTGACGAAAGATTGCACAGTCGCGATCGGCGAAACCGGGCTCGACTATTTCTACGAACCGGAAAAAGCTAAAGAGCAGCAAAAGCTGTTTTCCCAATGTTTGGAAACCGCTATTCAGGTTCGCAAGCCGGTGATTGTTCATACCCGCGACGCGGACGACGACACGCTTTCGATTCTTGCCGATTTTTCCAAACACTGGAAAGGCGACCCGGCGCGCGTCGGCGTGCTTCATTGTTTTACCCGTGACCAGAAGATGGCGAAGGCGCTGCTCGATCTCGGTTTTTATATCAGCTTCAGCGGCATCGTTACGTTTGCCAACGCCGATCCGCTGCGCGAGGTCGCAAAGTTTGTTCCGGCGGATCGTTTGCTGATTGAAACCGATTCGCCGTATCTTGCGCCGGTTCCGCATCGCGGCAAACGTTGCGAACCCGCCTTTGTCGCGGATACTGCCAAACGGCTTGCGGAACTGCGCGGCTGTGCAGTAGAGTCGCTGGCGAAAACGACAATGGAGAACGCAATCCAACTGTTCGGACTCAAGGAGAAAACGCTATGAAGAAAATGCTGTTAATATTTATCGCACTGTCTGCTGCGGTTTATGCGCAGGATGCCGTCAAAGTCAAAGTGACGGGCGACCGGGTAAGTCTGCGCGCCGCGCCGGATACCAATGCCGTACTGCTTGATCGCGCGATGACCGGCGATGAACTGACTCTCCAAAATAATAGCAATCCTGAATGGGTCGGCGTTCTGCCGCCTGAAGTGATCGACCTTTGGGTGAGCAGCGAATTTATCAGCAGCAACACCGTGCGGCCGGAAGTGCTCAACATCCGTTCCGGCCCGAGCCTGAGCCACCATACTGTGGGCTCGGCGCAAAAAGGGGAGATTCTGAAGGTGCGCGGCGAAATTGCCCAGTGGATGAAGATTGCGCCGACATCCAACACGGTGGTCTGGATCAGCCGCAAATATGTGGACGCCCCTAAGCCGGTCATGATGGAGCTGTCAGCGTTTCAGGCAACGCAGACCGTTACGAATGTTGCCGCCGAGCCCACCGTTCAGGAAATCATGACCGCGGCATCGGTTCAGAAAAAACTTACCGTCGATGCGGCTAAGCCGCAGGGCGTTGAAGGGACTTATTACGGCGTGCTGCAACCGTCGGATGACAGACTCTACAAACTGGTTGATGATCATTTCACCGATGTCATCGTCTGCTACGTAGACGGCAATAAAGCCCAGATGCAGACTTTCACCGGAATGAGACTGGAGATCACCGGAAAAACCTATTGGGCCGAAAAAATGGATCTGCCAGTGGTTCAACCGGTCCGGATCAAACTGTTTGCGACCATAGCGCCAAAAGGGTAACGGAATTATTCCCCCAACTCGGCCTTGCAGAGCGCGTAGAAATTACAGTTTTTACAGGAGGCAGGATCGGCCGCCAGTTCCCACTCCTCTTTCGGGAGCGGCACGTTTTTGGCTCGGTCGAAGTCGACTAGATATTCCGTCATCTCCGCCACCGAATCCTCAATGCGTGCTTCCAAGGTTTGGA
>JBAXDG010000126.1:0-3551 GCA_037141075.1 Kiritimatiellales bacterium | reverse complement strand
GGCATCGCGGGAGATATCGCCGCGCACGACTACACACAGTCCGCGCTGATTGCCAGTGACATCATTGAAGCTCTGCCCGATGCCTTCCGCTTTCTGCATTCACGCTGACTATTCATTCACCATGCGGGCGGGCTGATAGGTTGTCTGCAAAACCGCCTGCCAGTTCCATCCGTGAGGATCAACCAGTTTGCGCTTGCTGATCATGGACATCGGCATATGCACCAGCCGGTGGTTATGCAGCCCGACCACCATGCCGGTTTTACCGGCCATCGCGGCGTGCATCGCGTTGTAACCTAGAAAGAGACAGTATTCCGCGTCGTTGGCGTTGGCCGGCGTGCTGCGGATCAAATAACTGGGATCGAAATATTTGATGTTGATTTCGCAGTTCTTTCCGGCGAACCAGCGTAGCATCTCGTCGCGCAGAAAAACTCCGATATCCGCCAGCTTTTTGTTGCCGGACTTGTCTTTGATATCTCCGTGCGGAATCAGGTTTTGTCCCGCGCCTTCAGCGACCACCACCACGGCATGGTCTTTACGTTCCAGCCGCTGACGAAGGTGTTCAAAAAAACCGTTCGGGCCGTCGAGATCAAACGGCACTTCCGGAATCAGACAGAAATTGACGTTGCTGTTGGAGGTGGCGGTTGAAGAGGCAATCCAGCCCGACTCGCGCCCCATCAACTTGACCAGCCCGACGCCATGGCGGAAGGCCTTGGCTTCGGCGTGGGCGCAGTTGACCACGCCCCATGCGCCCTGCACGGCCGTTTCATAACCGAACGACCGCTCAATCACGCCGATGTCGTTATCAATCGTCTTGGGCACGCCAATCACGGCGATCTTCAATCCCTGTGCACTGATTTCATCCTGAATGGCGTGTGAGCCTTGCAGCGTACCATCGCCGCCAATCGTGATGAGGATGTCCACCTTGTGCCGGCGCAACGTGCGGACGATCTCTTTGACATCCTGCGGGCCGCGCGAGGTCTTCAGAATGGTGCCGCCCTTTTCGTGAATGTCGTCGGTGTTATCGGTGTTCAGCTCAATCGGTTGATGAGAATATTTATCGACCAGCCCTTCGTAGCCGTACTGAAAGCCAAGCACCTTCTTGACGCCGTAGCCTTCAATCGCGCAGAACGTCACCGCGCGGATGACGTCGTTGAGCCCCGGACAAAGCCCGCCGCAGGTCACCACGCCGACAGTAACTTCATCCGGCTTGAAATAAATTTTCTCGCGGGCGCCCGCCCGTTGAAAGTATTCGATTCCGTCCACCGAAGAACCGGCCGGATAATCCAGAGAATGCACCCGGTAGATTACCCCGTTGTCATCATTAAAAAATTCCTGCCGCTGCGCCTGAAACGGCGAATCAACCTGGCACTCGCCCAGTGTCTCGATAGGAATCATTCTGCTCATGAGGCCCCTTAAAACTGCGACAGGAAGCGCACGTCGTTTTCGTAGAGGTTGCGGATATCTTTGATGCCGTACATGATCATCGCGAGGCGTTCGATGCCCATGCCGAAAGCGAAGCCGGTGACTTTATCCGGATCGTAGCCGACTTTGCGGAAGACGTTCGGATCAACCATGCCCGCGCCGAGAATTTCGATCCAGCGGCTCTTGCCGCCGACTTCGAAAAAGAAATCGACTTCAAAGCTCGGCTCGGTGAACGGGAAGAAGTGCGGACGGAAGCGGATTTTCACTTCATCGCCGAGAAACTGTTTGGCGAAGTAGGCCAGCGTGCCTTTGAGGTCGGCCATCGAAACTTTTTCGGCAACAAAGAGTCCTTCCACCTGATGGAAGTTAGCGCTGTGCGTGGCGTCCGGCGTGTCGCGGCGGTAGCAGCGGCCTGGCGCGATGATGCGGATCGGCGGCTGATGGCTTTCCATGTAGCGCACCTGCACCGGCGAGGTGTGGCAGCGCAGCAACTCGCCGCTGTTCAGATAAAAGGTGTCCTGCTCGTCGCGCGACGGATGGTCGGCGGGCGTGTTGAGCGCATCAAAGTTGTTCCAGACCGTTTCAATGTCCGGTCCGTCGGCGACGGTAAAGCCAATCGACTGAAAAATTTCGACGATGCGCGCCGTCACTTTGCTGATCGGATGTTCCGAGCCGATTTCCGGCCAGAGTCCCGGCAATGTCGGATCAAAAGCCGCGCCGGATTTTACGCCGGAAGTCAGCGCGCCCTGACGTTCTTTGATCAATTCGGCCAGTTCGTTCTTGAGCGCGTTAGCTCCTTTGCCGAAGGCGGGCTTCTCTTCGTTCGGCACTTCTTTGAGCTGCGCCATTACTTCGGGAAGAAGACCGTTGCGGCCAAGGTATTTGATGCGCACCGCTTCGAGCGTTGCGGCATCCGCCGCGCCGCGCGCTTCCGCCAGCGCCGTTTCTCTGATCTGATTGAGTTCCTGCAGGTTCATAACTTTTCTTCCAATGTCCGGAGAAACTACCGATTAAAGTCGCCGATGTCTGGAAAAAATTCCGGCCATTTTCAGGAGTTCGGGAAAATTATTCTGTTGCTTCCGGAGGCGGTTCAGCAGAGACCGGTTTGCGGCTCGCGGTATATTCACGCACCAGTGCGTAACCGACGGCGAGCAGTACCGGCCCCAGAAACAGACCAATGAATCCGAACGTGATCACTCCTCCGATGGCACCCAGCAGGACGATGACAAACGGCAGGTTCGAACCGCGACTGATCAGATACGGGCGAACGAAATTGTCGACGCCGCTGATGACGAAAATTCCCCAGACGACCATAAAGATGCCCCACCCGACATGACCGGAATGAAACAGCCACAGCGCCGCCGGTATCCAGACAAAAGGCGGACCGCCGGGAATCAGTGCCAGCAGGAACGTCAACAGCCCCAGTAGAAACGGCGAGGGTACGCCAGCCAGCCAGAATCCAAACGCCGCCACAATCGCCTGCACCAGCGCCGTGCCGATGATGCCATAAACTACACTGCGAACGGTATTGCCCGCAACCGACAGCAGGCGCTGTGAAACGTCACCTGCGATGCGATGTGCTCCGGCGGCAATCCGCGCCGTCATGCGCTCACCATCCCGGTAGAATACGAACATGATCACCAAGCTGAGTATCAGCTGCAGGATGCCCTTGCCGAAATCAAGGCTGTGCGTCAACACCCATCCTCCGGCTTTCATGCCGACGGACTTCACCTCTTCCGAGAGCCATCCGGTATTTTGCGCGAATTCCGGCCAGGCGTGTTCAATGGCCGGGCCGATCCACGGCAGGTTCTGTATCCACGTGGGCACCTCGACCGGAAGTCCGCCTTGCAAGGTTCGGAACAGTTCTTCCAGCCGTGCGACGTTGTCCGCCAGCGTGATTCCTGCCAGTACAAACGGAAGAACCATGACGAGTGCGATCAGAGTTGTCATCGTAAAGGCCGCCAGAGTGCGGCGGCCCCTCATCCAGCCCTCCATCCGCCGCATCAACGGCCAGGTGGTATACGTGAGTACGGCAGCCCACAGGATCGCCGATACGAATGGACGCAGTACCACTAGGCAGCCGGCGGCCAGCAACACGACCGCTACAACGGCCGCCACAGCTTCAATCC
>JBAXDG010000125.1:0-3563 GCA_037141075.1 Kiritimatiellales bacterium | reverse complement strand
CCGCGCTGAAAATTCAGTGGCTTGACCTGACGGAAGGGGCGGAATTTTCCAAGGATGACCCGAAGATGGTCAAAAAATATTTTCCGGAAGCCGATCTGCGCCGCCTGCGCCAGCACGACGCCTATTATGACATCGTTGCCTCTGCCGCCGAACTCGCTTACTACCGTGCCCACATGCACCTCTCCGCATAGTTTCCAAACCTTGGAACCGGCGAGGCCGGACTTTTCGTTCCCCACAAAGCCGGTTTGTGTCCTTGTCAGTGTCTTTTTGACTTCGTAGAGTGCCGCCATACAGGAGGCGTATGAAATTTAAAAATCTACTGATGATTGTTTGTCTAATGATCGCAGCCAAAGGGATGGCGGCCTCTTTATCAACGGTTGAACTTAAAATTGTTGACGAGACTGGTGCTCCGATCAAAGGGGTTCGCGCTCTAATTGAAATTGACGGCGAGGACTACAAAAAATATGAGGGCGTAACAGGTACGAACGGATTGTTTTCTGCTCAAGGAAAAATCCCGGCGCTGGTGGGATATGATGGTCAAAAAGAGGGGTATTATCGCTCCCTGGAAAATTTTTACTTTTTGCCCGACAAGTCCCGCCCCGGCTCCCGGATAGAAAAACGAACCCTGACGATGCGGAAAATCATCGACCCGAAAGAGGGAAAGCGGGGATCGACCCGTTCCGGCTCATCGTGGCTGGAAATCCCGGCGTATGACAAAGCAATCGGGTTCGATTTACTGGAAAGCGATTGGGTTGCACCTTATGGAAAGGGGAAAGACGCCGATTTTGTTTTCACCTTTTCTAAGGACACCACGAATAAAACGTTGTCGTATGTCCTGACGTTTTCCAATGACGGTGACGGCATTATGGAATATCCATTCAAAAACATCCAAAGTGTTTTCCGATGGCCGCACAATGCCCCATTGGATGGGTATAATACATCGTTGAAGAAATATCTGATATATGAGAGCTCGCCCGCAGTTCTTTCTAGCAAAGAAGAAATGAAGATGAATACCGAAATTAACTACATATTCAGGGTGCGAACCCAATATGACGCGACAGGAAATATTGCATCAGCTCTATATGGGAAAATTTCAGGCGAATTAGGTATGTGGCCTGTAAAACGGGACGTATTAAAATTTGGCTATTGGCTGAACACCGACCCGACCTCCCGAAGTCTGGAAAGCACCCATCCCACTTCGCCGTAACCCGCCCCAATCAAGTTTTCCGATTATTGGAAAAAGGGGTCAAAAATGGTCGGCCTACAGTTTGTCAGGTGGAGCGGGCGCGCCGCGCACGCTTGTTTGTTCGACACCGGCGGAAACGTGCTCGGCGATCACGTTCCACCTTCTTATGTAGCCGAGGTCCTTGACCTCGGTTCCGCGATCACGGATCGCGGCTACAATTCTCTGCGTCCTCAACCTCTCTGCGAGGAATGTCTTTTCCAATGTATGTAAAAAACCGATTTATCCCTTGTGTTTACGGGCTGAAACACTACTATGTCCGCTCTTTTGTGAACCGCAGAAGGCGAGTTAACCGGCCGGGTGGCCGTGAGCGTCTGCGGAGAGGAAAGAACTAACCCCGGGACGGGGTGCCCCGCGCAATGCGGCCGCAGACGTCGCCGGATAGAAAAGAAGAGATCATCATGGCAGAATCACTCACCCTCGGCAAAGACGCAGACGCGATCGATGCAATGTACAGCAACACCCTCAAGGACTTCACCGTCGGCTCGATTGTGCCCGGTAAAGTGCTCCGTATCCAGGACGACGAAGTGCTCGTCGATATCGGCTACAAATCAGAAGGACTCCTCGACGGCGATGAGTTCGAAGACGTGGCCACCGTTCAGGTTGGCGACACGATTGAAGTTTTTCTCGAAAGCCTCGAAAACGACCATGGCATGGTCGTCCTCAGCAAGAAGCGCGCTGAACAGCAGCGCAAGTGGGATCATATCGTCAACGACTGCGAAGAAGGCAGCCTGGTTGAAGGGATGATCACCCGCGCCATCAAGGGCGGTTTCATCGTCGACATCGGCGCGGATGCCTTCCTTCCGGGCTCGCAGGTGGACGTTGTTCCGGTGCGCAACCTCGACGACTACATCGGCCGCACGCTGCAGGTCAAAATTCTTAAAATCAACAAAGAGCGCAAAAACATTGTGGTTTCCCGCCGCGAGATCATCGAAGAAACCCGCCGCGGACAGAAACTCAAACTGCTCGGCGAAATCAAGATCGGTCAGCTCCGCAAGGGTACGGTCAAGAATATCACCGATTTCGGCGCGTTCGTGGACCTCGACGGGATCGACGGCCTGCTGCATGTCACCGACATGAGCTGGGGCCGTATCAACCATCCGACCGAGATGGTCAAAGTCGGCGATCAGATCGAAGTGATGATTCTCGATATCGACCTCGAGAAGGAACGCATTTCGCTCGGCCTGAAGCAGACGCTTTCCAATCCTTGGCAGGATATCGACGCCAAGTACCCGATCGGCACCCGCATCCGCGGTAAAGTCGTCAGCCTGGCCCCGTATGGCGCCTTCGTCGAAATCGAAGAAGGTGTCGAAGGTCTCGTTCACGTTTCAGAAATTTCCTGGACGAAGCGCATTCAGCGCGCGTCTGACGTGATCAAAGTCGGCGAAGAAGTCGAAGCGGTGGTTCTCTCGATCAACATGGAAGAGAAGAAAATCTCGCTGGGCATGCGCCAGACCGAGGAAAACCCGTGGGAAGTCGCCGCGCTCAAATACCCGATCGGCTCGCTGGTCAAGGGCAAGGTGCGCAACTTCACCTCCTACGGCGCTTTCGTCGAAATCGAAGAAGGTGTCGACGGCATGATTCACGTGTCCGATATGTCCTGGACGCGCAAGATCAATCATCCTTCCGAAGTGCTCAAGAAGGGCGAGGAAGTCGAAACCATCGTGCTCGAAATCGATTCCGCCAACCAGCGCATCTCCCTCGGCCTCAAGCAGGCTCAGGAAGATCCGTGGGCCCGCATCACCGACTCCTACAAAGAAGGCCAGAAGATCAAAGGCAAAGTCACCAAGCTCACCAACTTCGGTGCGTTTGTTGAACTCGAAGACGGTATCGACGGTCTGGTTCACATCAGCCAGATCAGCGATGCGCACATCGAGAAGGTCAAAGACGTGCTCAATATCGGCGACGAAGTCGAAGCCCGCATTGTCAAGATCGACCCGGTCGAACACCGTATCGGTCTCAGCATCAAAGCGGCCAAGATCGCCGATGAGGACTTCCAGATCAGCGATGAGCTGCTCACCGGCCTGCGTCCGGGCGAAGAACTCGTTGACCTTTCTTCGGCGTTTGACGGCCTGCTGACCGGCAACGAAGAGTGGCACCCCGGCCAGAAATCATAATAAAGCGGAGAAAACATCTCCGTTTTATGAACCCGCAGGTTGTAAACGCCTGCGGGTTTTTTTATGCTCCAGCGCATTATGAATACCGACGCACAGATTGACCTGCTCACCGCCCGCCATGTGGATCTCTTTTCCGCCGGCGAACTGAAGAGAAAGCTGGAGTCCGCCAAAAAGGAAAAACGCGGCCTGCGGATCAAATACGG
>JBAXDG010000124.1:0-3578 GCA_037141075.1 Kiritimatiellales bacterium | reverse complement strand
ATTCCTTCGACCTTGAGCAGTTTAGCCGACGAGTTTTCGATCACTTCAAAAACATCGCGGCCGAAAGCCTGTACCAGCCGCTCGGCATATTCTTTGCCGATGCCGCGGATCATGCCGGAACCGAGAAACTTTTTGATGCCGTCGAGTGTGTCCGGCTGGGAAATCCGCATGGATTCAGCTTTAAACTGCTGGCCGTAGTGCGTGTCGGTGATCCATTCGCCGTCGGCGGCCAGCCACTCGCCGGGATTGGCGCTCGAAACCGTTCCGACGACTGTGACGAGGTCTTTGTGCCCGCGGACTTTGACGCGCAGCACGGCGTAGCCGTTTTCCTCGTTACGGAAAACAGCCCGCTCGATTTGTCCGTCGAGGCGGCGGTCGTCGTCTTTTTTCCGGGTGGTATTCATTTTTAGCAGACTGATCTGAATCAGGCTGTGCGCTGGCGGTCTTTGAAAAGCGCGGTGCGGGTTTTCACCTTCGGGTCACGTGCCGTATGCGCCACATTAATCAGAAGGCCGACCATCGCCGCCGAAACAAGCAGACTCGACCCGCCGTAGCTGATAAATGGAAGCGCAATCCCTTTGGTGGGCATGGAGCCGGTGACTACGGCCAGATTAATAATGGACTGCAAGGTGATCATCAGCGTGACTCCCAGCCCAGTAAAACGCCCGAAGTCGTCGGAGGCGCGCGCGGCGATGCGCAGTCCGCAGATAAAAATGACGACGAAAAGAATCAGCACCGTCAGCGTGGCGATCAAACCTAATTCCTCTCCGATAATCGGCAGAATGAAGTCGGTGTGCGCCTCGGGCAGGTAGTGATATTTCTGGATACTGTTGCCAAGACCCACGCCGTACGGGCCGCCCGAAGCGAACGCATTGAGTCCGTTGATCAGCTGCCAAGCCTCGCCCTGCGAATATTTTTCCGGATCGCGGAAAGCCAGAATGCGTTGCATGCGGTTTTCATTGTGCAAAAGAAAAACGGCCAGCGCACTCATCCCTGCGCCGGCGAATCCAAACAGATAACGCGGCCGCGCCCCGCCGATATAAAGCAGCGCCATCGTCACAAGACCGACCAGAGACGTCGTGCCTAAGTCCGGCTCGACCATGAGCAACATGGCGAAAAGTCCAAGTCCGGCCATCGGAATCAGGAGGCCGCGTTTAAATGTGTGCATGTAGCGCCGGCGGCGGGAAATCCACCATGCCGCGGCGAGAATGACGCCGATTTTTGCAAACTCCGACGGCTGTATATTGAGCGGGCCGAACCGAAGCCAGCGCCAGCTCCCGTTGATCTTGGTGCCGATTCCGGGAATGCGAACCAGAATCAGACACAAAATACAAATGCCGGCTATCGGCAGAGCCACCTTGCGGAACCATTGCAGATCAATTTTTGCACAAATAATTCCGGTAGCCAGCGAAAGAGCCATCCAAAGAAGTTGTCGTGTTACAAAATAAGTAGAGTCCCTGTAAATGGCGTCGCCGCGCACCATGCTGGCGCTGAACAGCATGACCAGACCGATGGTGGCCAGAATCAGCACGGCACCGATCAGAAAAAAAATGGTTCGTTTCATAGCTGAACTATTCCATGAAGCGTCTGGAATGAGAATGAAAAAAGGGACGCCGGTAAAGACGTCCCTTTTCGCAACAACTCTGCCGGTCATTCCGGAATCGGAACCAGCAGTTTGGTGCCGGGCTTGATCGAGGAAGGATCCGTGATGCTGTTCAGCTTCATGATTTCCTGCTGTGAGCTGCCGTACTGGCGGGCTACGTCATCCAGCGTTTCGCCGGGATAAAGCACATGTTCGTATACCGGGGCGCTGGCCGCTTTGGCCACCGGAGCCGCACCAGCAGGAACCGCCGGAGCTTTAGCAGCCGGAGCAACAGCCGTCGAAACGGTGCCGGTCGAAGCGGCGGCGGCAGGAGCAGCGGCCGGAGCGGTGTCCACCATCGGAGCCGCGGCGGGAAGCGCAGCGGCAGCGGCCTTGGCAGGCGCAGCAGTCGTCGCTTTAGCAGGAGCGGACTTCGCCGTAGCATGAGCAGCGACTGCGCCCTTCTTCGGGATCGTGAGTTTCTTACCGACGACAAGGCTGTCGCTCTTGAGATCGTTGGCCGCTTTGATCTCAGCGACGGTCAGGCCGCTGCGCTTGGCAATCGTTGCGAGCATATCGCCCTTCTGGATAACATAGGTTCCCGGCTTGATGGAAGCGGCAGCCGGACGGCTGGACACTGGAGCCGTGTGCTTGGTCGAGGAACCGGAAACAACAGAGCTGGATGATCCGGGAATACGAAGTTCCTGTCCGACCTTCAGCTGGTTGGGATTGGAAATGCTGTTGTACTCAGCCAGTCTCTTCCAGGATACGCCGTAAGAGGAGGCGATTGACGAAAGGGTTTCACCTTTCTGAACACTGTGAACCTTTTCGCTGGAGGAAACCGGGGGAACAACTACAGGACTGGTTATGTCCGGACCAGGCGGAAGAACTGCCGGCTGATCCTGCGAAACTCCGCCGGCTTTAGCCGTCTTACAACCCTGCGTCAAAGAAAACCCAGCCAGCACTGCGATGTGCATTACGAAAACCAGCAACCACGAAACCTTCGCCTTCATGAACAACTCCTTCTCTAATGACCTTACCCGTTTGATACACTTCCATCCTTACCGCTCAGTCTGCGGACGGCCGCGGCGAAACAATCGCCGCGTTCGTTAAAATCGCGAAACTGATCAAAGCTGGTACACGCAGGAGAGAGGAGAACCGTTTCGCCGGGCTTTGCCTGCTTCTGTGCGGCTATCACCGCATTTTCTAACGTTCCGCAGGAATCACACCGGACCGCGTCTCCCCACGCAGCCTGCATCGCACCCGATGCTTCCCCGATAAGATATAGATGCGAAACCCGCTGCGCCAGTAAATCTTTTGCCAAACTGAAATCACTCTCTTTTGGCCGTCCACCAGCGATTAAATGGACCTTTCCGGAGCACATTTTGACCGCCGCGCACATCGCGACCATATTCGTGGCCTTGGAATCGTCCACATATTGCACCCCGTCAATCTCCGCCACCAGCGCCGTCCGGTGCGGGAGCGGAACAAACGTCCGTGCAGACACTTCCACCGCCGACGGCGGGATGCCGCAGGCGGCGCCAACGGCGGCCACCGCCGCGCCCGCCACACCGAGAATTTCGTTGGCAAACCGAGTGCCGTTCAGGTTGATTTCGCCAATCCGGCCATCCAAATACCGGAAATCGGCCCCCTGCTCCGTACCAAACGTCTTCAACTTAACTGCTGAGACATTTATTGTTTTTAATGTCGTATTGGAGGGCGGCGCTCCGTCGCCGCCGAAAACGGTTCCGACAGAGCGGAACCCTCCAAAAATTGGGAAAAAATCAAACGGCAGAATTGCCGTGTCGGTCGCCGTCATGTTTTCGAACAGGCGGAATTTGAGATCGCGGTAGGCTTCCATGGTTCCGTGACGGTCGAGATGATTCGGCAGCACATTGAGCAGCAAGCCGATCTCTGGACGAAACTCATGCACCGTTTCGAGCTGGAACGAGCTGACTTCGATCACCAGCCAGTCCGGCGTCTCGGGAAGCATCAC
>JBAXDG010000123.1:0-3584 GCA_037141075.1 Kiritimatiellales bacterium | reverse complement strand
GCCACGCCACGAAGCTGGTGCTGAACGGTGCCAAGCTGATCGGCACCAATCCCGATCTGACCGGCCCAATCGAGGGCGGACAGATTGTACCGGCGACCGGCGCCCTGCTGGCTCCGATTGAACTGGCGACCGGCGCCAAAGCCTATTATGTCGGCAAACCCAATCCACTGATGATGCGTAATGCCCTCAAAAAGCTGGGTTGTCTGCGGGAAGAAACCGCGATTGTCGGCGACCGCATGGACACAGACATTATCGCAGGCGTCGAGGCGGAAATCACAACGGTGCTGGTGCTCAGCGGCGTCACAAAGCGTGAGGATATTTCCCGTTTCGCCTATCAGCCGGATTACGTGCTTAACGGTGTCGGAGACGTGATTTCGGCATAACAGGCCTTGCATTTTTTAAAAATACCTGTTTTTATCACGGCACTATGATTAAAGACATGTTTATGAGGTTTCAGAAGCGGATTTTCCTGAACAAAATACAGATGACGCGGCTCATCAACAGCCTGCCCGGGACGATCTATCAGTACCGCCTGTGGAAAGACGGCCGAGGCACGTTCCCCTTCTCCACTCTGGACATTGAGCACATCTTCTTCGCCACACCCAGCGAATTGGCAAAAGACGGACAGATTGCGTGGAATCGTCTATGCCCGGAATCCACTGAACTCGTTAGGGATACACTGAAAAATTCGGCGAAAAATCTATCCGATTTTGAGATTACTTTCGGCGTCCGTTCTCCACAGGATCGCATTCACTGGATCCGAACCAGCGGAATTCCAAAACGGCTGCGCGACGGGAGCACGCTGTGGCAAGGTTATATGGAAGACATCACCGTGAAGTATCTGGCCGAAGAGGCCGCCAAGCAGAAGTCGGCGTTCATCCGGGCGATTTTTGACAATCTGGAAGATCGTTTCTATTATAAAGACCGCCAGTCGAAAGTGCTGGGCGGCAACCCGGCATGGGTCAAGTTGCGCGGTGCTGAATCCATCACCGAACTCATCGGCAAAACGGATATGGATTTATTTCCCGGCGAACAGGGAAAGCAACTGTATGACAAAGAACAACTTCAAATGGCCACTGGCGAGGTGACACGCACCCGGGAGCGTCAGGTTCGTCAAAACGGAAGAATTGAATATATCGACTCAGTCAAATGCCCGATGCGAAATAGAGACGGTGAGGTGATCGGCGTGGCCGGCATTTCCCGCGACATCACCCGTCAGGTTGAAAACGAGGAAGCCTTGTTGAAAGCCAAGCTGGATGCCGAACAGTCCGCTTCGTTCATCCGGGCGGTTTTTGACAATCTGACAGACCGGTTTTATTATAAAGACCGCCAGTCGAAAATACTGGGCGGCAATCTGGAGTGGATTAAGCGAAGTGGCGCGAAATCCATCGACGAACTGGTCGGTAAAACTGACATTGACATACACCCTGTCCCGCTGGGTCAGCAGCTTTATGACAATGAACAGCGACAAATGGCCGCCGGCGAAGTGGCGCGTGCACGGGAACGCCATGTCGGTTTAGCCGGAAATATAGAATATATCGACTCCGTCAAATGTCCGATGAGAAATAAAGACGGTGAGGTGATCGGCGTGGTCGGCATTTCGCGTGACGTAACCGAGCAGGTCGAAAACGAGCAGCGCTTAATTGCGGCTCAACAGGAAGCCGAATCGGCAAATAAAGCAAAAAGTTCCTTCCTAGCCATGATGAGTCATGAAATCCGAACTCCGATGAATGGAGTTATCGGCGCGGCCAGCTTGTTACTCGGTACCGACCTAGCCCCGCAGCAGGAAGAGTTTGTTCACACGATTCAAGTCAGCGGCGAAAACCTGCTGACCATCATCAACGACATCCTCGACTACTCGAAAATCGAGGCTGGGAAAATTGAATTGGAAGCTTCGCCGTTTGTTCTGCGCGGATGTGTCGAAGATGCCTTTGATCTTTTCGTGCACATTGCCGCTAAGAAAAATATTGAACTGCTGTATTATGTTGATCCGGATGTCCCGAAAATGCTGATCGGCGACACAACCCGTCTGCGTCAGGTTCTTGTCAATCTGCTCGGTAACGCCACTAAGTTTACTGAAAATGGCGAGATCCATCTGAAGATCCGCAATACGCTGCTTGATGAAGACAAAAAACAGTGCCAGATCGAATTCGCATTGCACGATACCGGTATTGGCATTGCCGATGAACACAAGGAAAGGTTGTTCCAGGCCTTCACACAGGCCGATGCGTCCAGCACCCGTAAATACGGGGGAACTGGGCTGGGCCTGACTATCAGCCGGAAATTAACGGAACTGATGGGTGGAAAAATATGGTTCGAAAGCGAAAAAGGCAAAGGGAGCACATTCTACTTTACCGTAACGCTTCCGATTTCTGAACAGGTCGAATCCAGAGTGGATATTCTTCCCATTGAAGCACTGCGCGGAAAGCGGGCGCTGATTATAGACGATAATGAAACCAACCGTTGGTTGCTCAGCGATCAACTGGCGCAATGGGGTGTTCTTTCAGAAACATTTGAACTTCCGGCGAAAGCTCTTGAGCACCTGATAGACGGACACACGTATGATATCGCGCTGGTTGACTACCAGATGCCCGACATGGACGGTAGCGAGTTGGCCAAAGAGATATACCGTCTGAATCCGCGCCTGCCGATCATTATTCTCAGCAGTTCCTGCGAACATATTCCGGCAGATCCGTCCATCAAAGCAAGGCTCTTCAAGCCGGTTAAAGTGGGTAAGCTCTGCAACCAGATGTTGATGGCACTCTCGGAAATAAAAGTCGCGTCTGATGAAAAAGCGAAGTCCGGAGCACACACCCAGCCCAAAAAGAAAAATGCTCTACAAGTTCTGGTTGCAGAAGATAACCCCATCAATCAGCGTATTGCGCAAATGATGCTGCAGCGCCTGGGTTATGAGCACCCGGTCTTGGTCGGAAACGGGGAAGAAGCTGTGGCCGCTATGATGGATACGGACTACGACATTGTTCTGATGGATGTGCAGATGCCGAAAATGAGCGGGCTGGAAGCCACCATCAAAATCCGTGAACTCACCGGCAAACACGAGAAGCCTTGGATTATCGCCCTGACAGCCGGTGTCATGGAGGATGAACGAGCCGCCGCCAAAAAATCAGGCATGAACGCTTTTCTTGCAAAACCGCTGGTTCTTGAACAGCTCGAGGAAATGCTGGAGCATGCTCTTGGGGCTCCTTCCACAACTTCCTCTAACGCCAAACACTGATTGGCACACGCCTGCGGCCCCATTGCAGGGCCTGCTGATGTGAGTTGC
This sequence comes from Kiritimatiellales bacterium, assembly GCA_037141075.1. Lineage (GTDB taxonomy): Bacteria > Verrucomicrobiota > Kiritimatiellia > Kiritimatiellales > Tichowtungiaceae > Tichowtungia. The sequence goes on along the minus strand of JBAXDG010000123.1, from coordinate 301 downwards.
AGAAGATATCGATTCGTGCCGGCCCTTGTATGGCGCTTCCGGTGTCTTCTACCCGTCCGTAGCCGTAACCGGGAATGTACATGATTGTGCCGAACGGATAATAGCGCCGGTCAGCGGCGATGGTGCCTGTGTGAGCTTTGCTTCCCGATGCGGTCATACCAACGTTCTTCGGCTTACCCTTGTTCGTACCAGAGGAATAAACCGTCCGCCACGGTGCCCACCAGACACGCTCCCACCCGCAACATTGACCGCAATCGCAATAGGCGGTCGTCTCAATCGTTACCGTTCGCGGCTGAACGCC
>JBAXDG010000122.1:0-3591 GCA_037141075.1 Kiritimatiellales bacterium | reverse complement strand
GGGCGCTGCTGCGCAAGTCGCTGCACGATCCGGTGCTGCCGCTGAACGTTGAGAGTGAAGAAGACGGCGGCGTCGCCAAAATCGCCGCGCGCATGAAAGCCTTCCTGTCGCAGTGCGATCAGCTTGAGCTGCCTAAAATGTAATGAGACGGAGAATTCTATGAGTCGGACAGTTTTAGTGACGGGAGCGACGCGAGGTATCGGGCGCGAATTAACGAAGCAGCTCTGTGCACAGGGCTTTACAGTTTTCGCCACCGGGCGCGATCCGCAGTTGCTGGATACGCTGAAAAAAGAAACCGGTTGTCTCGGCTCGGTTTGCGATTTGTCGGACTCTGATGCAGTGATTGCTTTATACGTGAAGGCGCACAGCGCCCTTGGACAGATTGATGTGTTGATCAATAACGCCGGAGTTAATCCCGGCAAAAAACCGCTCACAGAAGTGGGTGTTGAGGAACTGGACGTCTCGTATGCCGTCAACTTTCGCGCATCGTATCTGCTCTGTCGCGAGGCGCTCAAAGAAATGAGTGCGCGTAAAGGCGGCCATATTATCAATGTGATCAGCAGTCTGGCCCGCACCAGCGCACCGAATTATTCGACCTACTGTTCGCTCAAGCATGCCTTGCACGGCTTCACACAATGCCTGATCAAAGAGGCCCGGCAGGTGAATGTGAAAGTCACCGGCTTTTATCCCGGCGGCGTCGATACGGATTTCCGTCCGGAGGATCGTCCGGACTACATGCGCGCGGATTCCGCCGCGCAAATGATCGTTCACTGCATCAACGCGCCGGACGATGTGGTGGTGCATGAACTGGTTTACCGTCCGATGGTTGAATCCAATTTTTGAGGTGACGATGAAAATTAAATTTCTACTGGGTCTGGTTTCTGTGCTTTTGCTGGCGGGCTGCACCACGATGGATGCGGTGACCGGTCAGCAGACTCGCAATTTTTATTCTCTGCAGGACGACGTGGAGATCGGCTCGCAGGTCTATAGCGGAACGATTGAAGAGATGCGCGCCCGCGGCGTGAAGGTCAATGCCGATGCGGCGAAGGTGGCGCAGCTCAAAGAAATGGTGCGCCGGATCAGTTCCGTGTCCGATATTCCCGATCTGCCGTACGAGGTCGTGCTGATTCAGACGAATGTGGTCAATGCCATGGCCGCGCCCGGCGGCAAGATTATGGTCTATGAAGGGTTGTGGAATCCGAAGGACGGGCTGGTGAAAGATGACAACGAACTGGCCGCCGTGCTGGCGCATGAAATCGCCCACGTTAACTGCCGCCATTCGACCGAAGCGATGACCCGTGCCATGCCGGTGAATGCGGCTGCGATGATTGGAGTGATCGCCGCGAAGGACACGAAGTACGAGCAGTTCGCGCAGATTGCGGCGGCTGGCGGATTGTTTGTTTATAACGGGATGTGGATGACACGCTATTCCCGCATGGATGAAACCGAAGCCGATACCGTCGGTCTGATGTACATGGCCAAAGCCGGATACGATCCGCGCGCCGCCTTGCGTATCTGGGAACGCTCCGCGCAACGCCGTACCGGTGCCGATCCGGCCTCCAGCATTTTTTCCACTCATCCGGCGGACAGCACCCGGCTCCAGAACCTGCGTGCGAAACTGCCTGCCGCGCTGGCGGCCTATGAAGCCAGTCCGCACCGGAAAACATTATAACGCATAGGATCTGACGATGAATCGATATGACAATCAGGCGAAGCGGATTCGCAAAGAAGTTCTGGTGCGTGTGGCGAAGGCGTTCATGAGTGAGCACCCGCAGGAGGCGGTTAATCGCATTCCTGCCGAAATGCGCCCGAAGGAAGGCGATTCGTCGCGCTGCTGCATTTATAAGGATCGCGAGGTTCTCAAATACCGTGTCATGGCCGCGCTCGGGTTCGGCGTTGCGGACGAAAAGGATGAGCTGACTCCGTTGCGCGATTATTTTGACCGCGCCTTGCAGCGCGAGGCCGTTTCAGATACCGGACTGACGGTGATTGATATCGCCTGCAGCGCCTGTCTGGCGAGCCGATATCTCGTTACGAATGCCTGCCGTGGATGTTTGGGGCGGCCTTGCCAGACCAATTGCTCGAAAAAGGCCGTTGAACTTGTTGGCGGACGCGCGGTGATTAATCCTGACCTGTGTGTGAACTGCGGACTCTGCCTGAAAGTCTGTCCATACAATGCGGTCGTGCGCATGCCGGTCCCTTGTGAGGAAATCTGCCCGGTCAGCGCCATTTCCAAAGATGACACCGGGCGAGAAGTGATTGATTACGGAAAGTGCATCGACTGCGGACAATGTATACGGGCCTGTCCATTCGCCGCGATTGAAGAGCGCTCGCAGATGATCGATGTGCTTAAGATGCTGAAGAGCGGCAGGAAAACGGTTGCACTGCTCGCGCCGGCGGTCGTCGGACAGTTTCCCGGAACCCTTTATCAGGTTATCACAGCGCTCGAAAAAATCGGGTTCGACCGGGTCGAAGAAGTTGCCGTCGGTGCTGACGAAACCGTCCGGCGCGAAGCGGCCGAATGGAAAGAGCGGATTCAGGACGGCGCTCCGTTCATGACGACCTCCTGCTGTCCGGCTTATGTCGACGCCGTGAACAAGCATCTGCCGGGACTGACGAAGTTTGTGTCGCATACGCCGTCGCCGATGGCGATCAGTGGCCGTATGGCAAAAGACTGGGATCCGGAAGCCGTCACGGTTTTCATCGGGCCTTGCATTGCCAAGCGGGCCGCCGCGCTGAAAAACTCCGACATCGATTATGTGCTGACGTTCAAGGAGCTTGACGCCATGCTGGACGCCGCCGGAATTCACGTGAAGGAGTGCAAAACGAAACCGCCGGCGCGGCAGGCTCAGGTCGGCGGGCAGGGATTCCCTGTCAGTGGCGGCGTAACCGGAGCTATTCGCGCTCATCTGGCGGCGGATGCGGAGGATCTGCGTCCGGTCTGTTTTAATGGACTGGACAGTAAATCGCTGGCCCGGTTGCAACAGGCGGCGGCTCACGGATGCGAAGGAAACTTTGTTGAAGTGATGTGCTGCGAAGGCGGCTGTATGAACGGTCCGGGGGTTCTCAGTAATCCCGTTGTGGCCGGACGCAAGCTGGCGGCTTTGCTGGCGAACCGTAATGCCGGCCAGTAGCCGGGGCCTGCCGGCAGGTCGGGGTTTCCAAACATCGGAAAATCAGGTTTGGCATCCCTCTCCATTCGTGTACATTCGGAGCCTCTTTTTGGAAAAGGAATTCCTATGATTTACCGGATTGAAATCGGACTGAAACAGGGTGTGCCGGATGCGCGCGGACGTGGTGTGATCGGTCGGGCGAAAAGCGCGCTGGGCATGAAGATCAAGGCCTGCCAGACACGCGACGTTTATAAAGTGGCTGCCGACATTAAGAAATCCGAAGCCAAAGCCGTTCAGCTCGGCTTCGCCGACGCCGTGGTCGCCCGTTCCGCTCTCGGTCGTCTCAAAGCGCCGGGCAGTTTTGACTGGATGCTCGAAATCGGTTTTAAGCCGGGCGTGACCGATAATGTCGGCCGCACCGCCCGCGGCGCGATGGCCGATATTCTCGGCCGGGAACTGGCGTGGGAAGAACAGGTCT
>JBAXDG010000121.1:0-3592 GCA_037141075.1 Kiritimatiellales bacterium | reverse complement strand
TCGCCGTGACAACGAAGGTCGCGCTGCCACCGGACAACACATTCGTGCTCGCCGGTGAAACCGTTCCCCCGATTCCCCCATTAGCCGTCAGCGTATAGGTGGTGAAAAGCGCATTAAAGCTGCCATAGATCGAATAGCCGTAGCCCGCCGAGTTATGAGCGTAACCGGCATAGGTATATTGCGTGCCCGGAGTCAATCCTGTGACGTCGATCGTGAAGGCCCCCATCGTTTGGTTCGTGCCTTTCTGGAGTTTGATCACGCCGGTTCCGCCCAGCTCCGGAGCGGGATTTGTGGTGGTGGCGGCATACACGACGCCATAATCATCAATTGCAGCTCCGCCGTTCGTAACCACGGTCGCTCCCAAGGTCGCGTTCGTGGTGGTAATCGCCGTTGCCGTCGGCGCCTGCACGGTCGGGGTAAGGATGATTTCCGGTGTAAAGGCGGCGGCGACAATATGCACCCTGGCCGTACTGCTATGCGTGCAGGTGAAGGCGGTATTACCTCCGGCAAGATTCGGAATGTAGCCCTGATACCAGTATCCATTCACATAAGAAGCAGCCCAATTGACAGGAGTGCCGCTGCTTGTGGTGGCGGAAAAGCCGCTGCCGGGCGTTGAGCCGACACTGCCGGAACACAAGGCGGCAAAGCCGCCAGCGGGAACACCCACTGCGGTCGAAGAGGTAATTGATATGGCACCGATACTATCATCAAAGATACCAAAGGCGGTAATGGGATCAGCGTTGGTGTCAACGCCGGAGAGAGTGTACGCTGAAATAATTTGCCCACCGTAGCCGGAGGGCAAACTGCCTGAAATGGTTCCGGAACCAATTTTGGGGCCCCGCAGATAATAAATCGAGCTGCCAAATGCCTTAGATGCGGTATTGCCTGCCTGAACAGCCTGGGTCATGGCCTGGGTGCTGCCGCCGACTACCCAATACAAGTTCGTCGGGCCCGGGCCGGCGGGGTATATGCCATTTGCACCCTTGTAAGAAAGATTGACCACGAGCACACTTCCCCCGGTGATAGTGAACGTCTTACTGATAGACAAGGAGGATGAGGTCGTTTCCCCCGAAGTCGAATTCACCACGGTAATCGCTACCGGAACGTAACCTGCATACGTCGCGGTCAGATTCACCGCATTGGTCGACATCGTGACCAGGGCATTCTTGTAGGTGACATTATTCACAACTTGCGTATCGCCGACCCACTGGACAAAGACCTTCCCGGTCAAGTTGCTCGCTGAAATCGCCACCTGCTGTCCGTTGGTGCACGCTCCGCTGCCGATGCCGCTGTTGACCGTCAGCGTGTACCAGCCGGGAAGATTGGTGTAGGTCGCGGTCAGAGAAATATCCTGTGCAGGCAGGGTCACTGTGGTGTTCGCCGCGGTGACGCTCGCCACATATTGCGTATCGCCGACCCACTGGACAAAGGCCCTTCCGGTCAAACTGCTCGCCGAAATTTCCGTCTGCAGTCCGTTACTGCACATTCCGCCGCCGGTGCCGATGTTGACTGTCAGAAGATACCAGCCGGGGAGAGTGGTATAGGTTGCGGTAAGAGCGATATTCGATGCGGGCATCGTCACTGTGGTGTTCGACGCGGTGGCGCTCGCCACATATTGCGTGGCACCGGTCCACCGGACAAAGGTTTTTCCGGTTGCCGGAGCATTCGCCGAGATTGCGGCCTGTTGGCCATTGGTGAAGTAGCTCCCGGAGCCGGAGCCGCTGCTGGCCGTCAGCGTGTAAAAATTATAATTTGATCCAGCCAACACCTGACCCGTGCAATTCTTCCACCAGGCCCGCCACTTCGCATCCATTAGAGTCACCAAAGCGGGATATGTTCCGGCCTGGTTGACTGTCTCGGTGCGATTGGTGTTCATACCGTAAAGTTCCCACGACGGACTTACATCCGTGTCGCGCACGAGTTTCCACTTTCCATCGCGAACCGCAGAGCCGTGCAGGAAGTCAAAAAACAGCGGATCGTTGCGCAAAATCGTATTGCCGGCGAAGGCCGGCACCAGACTCACGCCGTCCATCGGGGGAATGTTAGCTTGGATTGATTCCCCGGGATAAGTCGCCCCGGTAATTTCAAGCACCGTCGGCATCACATCAATCATGTGTACAGGATCTCTCGTCCACCCGCTTCTGGGCGAGAATCCGGAGGGTCAGGACACCACCATCGGCGTGCAAACCCCGCCTTCGAAGCTGTCCGTCTTCCATTTGCGCAAGGGGGTATTGCAAACCTGCGCCCAGGTGGGGCCGATAGCTTCATAGGTCGCCACACTCCCCATCGGCGCATTGGGATCGACATTCTTCCCTGTGGGAATCTCTGCACACGCTCCGTTATCGGAGAAAAATATGATGAGGGTGTTGGTGAGCCGGCCCTGTTCCTCCAATTTACTGATCAGCCGACCGATGTTTTGATCCACCCGATCAACCATCGCGGCATGAATTTGCATCCGCATCGCCTCTTTCTGACGATCGGCCGATGAAAGGTTTTCCCATACAAGCAGACCCGTTGAATCAAATGGCGGCAAGGGAGCCGTCACGGGATCAACGAGCCCCATAGCGACCTGACGGTCGTAGCGGGCTTGTCGAACAGCCGCATAGCCGTTGCTATAGACGCCATTGTATTTTGCGATATCTTCCGGCCATGCGTGCAAGGGCCAGTGCGGCGACATATAGGCCATATAGAGGAAGAAGGGTTTACCGTCGCCGTTAGAGGCGTCCAACCACTGTAAGGCGCGATCAGTAAACGCATCGGTATCATAAAAATTGGTGGTTTGCGGAACAAAATCTGCCGTCACAACAAGGTCATCCCACCAGGACAGCCCGCCATCAATATTGACACTGATTGCCGGCACAGGCTGTCCCGGAGAGTTCGTCGACCCGGGGTTAAAGTGGTTTTCGGCGCCTCCGATTAACCCGTAATAGTGATCAAAGCCCCGGTTTACCGGATTGAATATCGCATGGTTTTTACCTGACCACCAGGTGTTGTAACCGGCAGGGCGCAACACCTCTCCCATCGTCGCGGTATTGGGAAGAAAATCTTGAGATGTCCTCTGATAATAAACACCGGTCAACAAACAGGAACGGGTGGGATAACACTTGGATGTGTTATACATCTGCGCAAACTTCACCCCGTTTGTGGCCAACCGGTCGATGTTCGGCGTCTGGATCTCCCCGCCGAAACAGCTGATATCCGAATAGCCCATGTCATCCATCAGAATGATCAGGACGTTGGGCTTCTCGGCAGGCGCGGAGTATAGTGCAGTCGGCAGCGCCAGCGGCATCATGGAAAAAATCCGTTTTTTCATGCTGGTCATGGATCGTCATCCCCTAAGTTACAAGCGACAATCCTCACATTTTTTTTGTTAAAAGCCAATTTATTGCATCCGGACCTTTCAGTCTGCATCCCACTTGGAGACAAAAAAACCCGCCCGAAACATCCGGGCGGGTTTTCGTCATTCACAGGACTGTTACTGCATCCGAACCTTGATCTGATAATGATTCACTCTGGAGTCAGGAGTTGCATTGGTGTAGCTGCTTTGCGTCCACGGGATGTTGGTTTCCAAGGGTTGGAAACCTTTCATCAG
>JBAXDG010000120.1:0-3641 GCA_037141075.1 Kiritimatiellales bacterium | reverse complement strand
GCGTACCGCAGGCGGGGCGTCCGCTGACGGTGACGTATGCGGTGACCAATCAGGGGGTGGGCGGGGTGCACAATGGTTTGTATGACAGTCTGTACTTCTCGACCAGCGCGGTGTGGAATGCGCAGGCTACGTGGCTGGGATCGTACTGGCACAGCAGCAGCGAGCCGTTGGTCAGCGGTGGGACTTACGCCCAGACCAACACCGTGACGCTGCCCAGCGTGAGCGGCGGGACGTATTACCTGCTGCTCAAGGTGGACTCCCTTTCTTATGTCGAGGAGTCGGTGGAGACGAACAACGTGCTGGCGATTCCGGTGACGCTGGTTCTGCCGGATCTGGCGCCGGTGAGTCTGAGCACAGAGGGCGTACCGCAGGCGGGGCGTCCGCTGACGGTGACGTATGCGGTGACCAATCAGGGTATAGGCGGGATCTACAGCAAAGACTGGCTGGACCGGGTGTATTTTTCGACGAATGAAGTGTGGGATGCGGCGGACACGCTGTTGTCTACGGTCTACAAAACGGGAAGTCTGCCGAGCGGGGGGACTTACTCCCAAACCAACACCGTGACGCTGCCGAATGTGAGCGGCGGGACATATTACCTGCTGCTCAAGGTGGACGATGCCCAATCTTCTTATGTCGTCGAAGAGTCGGTGGAGACGAACAACGTGCTGGCGATTCCGGTGGCGGTGGGTTTGAGTTCGCTGACAGTCAGCAACGGAAGTGGTAGCGGAATATACACCAACGGACAGCAGGTGGCAATTACGGCGGATGCTTTGGTCGGGAAGACCTTTGTCCAGTGGATCGGCGATACGCAGTACGTGAATAACGTCACCTACACGAATGCCGTGGTCACCATGTCGACCAATAATGTCAGCCTGACCGCGACCTTTACGGAGCAAACAACCGCCAACGGTACGCCGTACTGGTGGCTGGCGCAATACGGGCTCACCAATTATGAAGCGGATGCTGTTCTCGATCAGGACTCCGACGGTATGCAGACCTGGCAGGAATATATTGCCGGAACCGATCCAACCAATTCAAACAGTGTGCTGAAGCTTACCGATTTTGTTCTGTCTGGTGAACGCATGAAGATTTCATGGCCCGGTGTTCAGAATCGTGCCTACACCTTCCAGTATCAGTATGCTGATTCGCTGAAGACGAATAACTGGCAATCGGCTCCTGATGAAATTTCAGGCGAGGGTGCTGTTATTTCCCTCACGAACTCCCTGGAAGACGTATCCAATGCCTTCTATCGTGTGAAAGCGCGCATCGACGATTCGTCTGTCGCCTCCGTGAATATGCTGGGATGTACAAAAATCGTCGTACCTTCAAATCAGATGGTTCTTGTCTCGCTCGGTTTTAATAACGCAAGCAACACCATAAATGGTTTGTTTGGAAATTTTTCGATAGGCTCAAAAGTTTACACTTGGGATATGTCGGCTCAGAGCTACACGATCGCTACAAAAACAAGAACGGGATGGGGAACTTCCGGAACAAACAGAATTCAAAGAGGCGTTGGTGCATTCTTACTATCTCCAAGGCAGACTAATGTGCTTCTATCGGGGAGTGTTCCAACAGAAGGAACAACCACTGTTTACAAAGTGAACGGCTATGCGTTGCTCTCGTACCCATATCCTGTCCGGACGGCTTTCACGAACACAGCCCTTGCAAAAACAGCAGCCATTGGGGATAGTCTTTCCATCTGGCTAACCAATTGGATAGCATACACAAAGATCCGCACCGGGTGGGGCAGTGCCACAAACCTGCAGATAAACCCAGGTCAGGGATTTTTCTTCCAGAGCACGACAAACAGGAGCATCGACGAAATCCGTCCGTATGTTATCGAGTGATTCTCTGAAAAGGAAATAACTCAAGGGGTTAAGGCTCTAGCGCCGCTGGTGGCATCAGTGGCGCGGAGCGAACCATCTGGAACGGTGAAGACCTCGACGTGTCCACCTATATTCATCTGTCCAGTCGTGTCATACCAGTTCCGGAAGAATTTCGGTATTTTTCCAGTTCGCCGGGTGAGGTCACCTAGCCTACAAAATCGAAATCCAAAAACTGTAGGCCCGGTCACCCGACCGGGCGTTCTTATACCAAATGCGTATGAGGTTCGGTCTTTATATCAAGGCCGCCGGGACGGCGGCGGTACGTATCGCAACCGTCTCGGTTGCCTTGTTTATAAACCGGATATCATGCGGCTTTGGTATTGTACCGAATCTTATGCGGGATTGGTATCAGCCTTTCCCTATGTCTGGATCTGCTGACCGCTGTCCTCTGACTTCTGTCCTCTGGATTCATGCTCCGCGGACGACGACCTCTTTCACAAACGGCTTCATGAGCTGTTCGATTCGGCGGAGGCGGGCGGGGGTGGTACGTTTGGTTTCACGCAGGCGCGGATCGGGCAGGTTGTCTTTGGGGATGAAGGGCTGGATGCAGTAGCGCTTGGCACCCCGGATGAGCTCGCCGGCTTCGATCATCTGTTCATTCGTATGAAACGGCTCAATGATGGTGGTACGGAATTCGTGATCCACGCCGCTGCTCATGATGAGTTTGACTGATTCAGCGATTTTTTCGGTGCGGGTGAAGCCGACGAGTTCCGGATAGCCGGAGAGTCCGGCTTTAATGTCCATGGCGACGTAGTCGACCAGCGGCAGGCATTCTTTGAGCACGTCAGGGAGCGCGCCATTGGTGTCGAGTTTGATTTTGAAGCCGTAGCCGCGGAAGAATTCAATGAGCTGGATGAGGTCGGCGGCAAGTGTCGGTTCGCCGCCGGTGATGCAGACGGCATCGACCCACTCGGTTTTGAATTTGCGGCAGATTTCATCGAGACGGCTCCACGGCAGACCGTTCTGCTTTTTACCCATGAGCGGGGCGTTATGGCAGAAGCCGCAGGAAAAGTTGCATCCGCTGATAAAAAAAACCCCGCACAGACAGCCGGGGTAGTCGATGAGCGAGGGCTTTTCTAAAAGTGCGTAAACAGGCGACTCGCCTTGCGGCAGAGCCGCCTGTTTACGCGGAGCTGACGCTCCGGGGGGCATCACACACGGACCTCTTCGAGAACCATGGTGATCATCTGGGGGGAGATGATTCCTTTACCTTCGTCGCTGTAATCGGTTTGCAGGCCGACGTACTGGTAGAGCTTTGATTTGCCGCAGATTTCGTCACGCGGCTTGGGGTTGCGGGTGGGAACCGGTTCGTAGCGTCCGGTTTCTTCTTTCCGGCGCGTGATGAGCATGGCCGGAATCCGCTGGGGGTTGATGCATTCGGCGGAGGCGAAGGCGACGAGGCCGTCAACGGTTTCAACGTCGCAGTATTCTTTTTCGAAGTCAGACCACTCTTTTTCTTCGAGCAGTTTGTCGAGGCGCTGGTTGAGTATTTTGCACTTGGCGCAGCCTTCTTTGCCGAACACTTTGATTTTATATGGTTTTTCCATGGTTAAATCTCCTTGGTTCAAATGATTCAGCCTTCGACTTTGACCATCGGCTGTTCGACAACGGTGTCGGCGGTTTCAATCCTGTAGAAATCGCGGCCTCTTTGACGGGCTTTCAGTTCACCGTAGCGCTTGGATTTGTTCCAGTTCTGCACTTTGCTGAAGTAGCCGACCACGCGGGTTTCGCCGACGACATCGGCGGACTGGCAGG